>NZ_NSGC01000010.1:0-290557 GCF_002294795.1 Mesorhizobium sp. WSM3866
ACCGGGACAGTGAATCAGACAGGATCTATCGCGTGAAGGTCCTCAAACCGACTCTGTGTTCATCAAAGATGCTCTAGCGCGATGGGCCAGTATTTAGTCGTCCAGTCGCGCCCGTTCTTGTTGTAAAGACGCGCGCCGTTCTTATCAATGATGATTTGCGTGCGGTAGCCGTCGAATTTGGCCTCGTGGACCCACCCTTCATCTTCGGGCGGCCGCTCGACAAGAGTTGGTATCTGCGGCGGAATGAACTCCAGCCGTTCGTCGTCGACTTTGTCACGCTGACTCAACTACGCCACCATCTTTGCCGGATAGCGGTGGCGCGAGCGGCACCGGCGATCTGGTATCCATTTGGACACCTGCCGCCTGTGCCTTGCCCCCACTAAGCCATTCTGCGACGGAATGAACACCGGCCAGCCGCCCCCCGGCCATTGGCACGCTTACTCAATTACGCCACACCTTCGACGGATAGCGGTAGCGCGAGCGGCACAGGCGATCCGATGTCCCCCAACTTGGACATCTGCCGCCTGTGCCGAGCCCCCACTAAGCCGTCGAGCCCCCACTAAGCCATTCTGCGGCGGAATGAACACCAACCGGCCGCCTCGGCCTTGGCACGCTAACTCACTTACGCCTTTGACGGTTTGCGGCGGCGCGGTCGGCACAGGCGGTGCGATATTCCCCCCAACTTGGAAACCTGCCGCCTGTGCCGAGCCCCCCGCTAAGTCACAGCGAACATCTACGAATAAGGCCGCGCTGTCGTTAGCTGCGCATCCAGATACTTATCCGGGCGTACATATCTCGATCGGCACGGCATCTCTCGCCAGGGATTTTGCCAATGGGGTACCGCCAGCCAAGGATCGCTTGCCCGGCAAGGATTGTCGCCGGATCCAGTATCACTCCGGGCATACTGATGAAACGTCCGCCGCGGATGCTATGATCAGCTTCCAAGCGCCTTGAGCCATCCTTCAAACGAGGAGGTCTTCTCGTGCTCGCCAAGCGAAACAGAGTGGGCGGGGCGCGGCAACACCGTCGTCCTGCGCCCTTCGCGGGGGCTGTAACCGAACTCCTTGCTGAACGCCCGGCTGAAATTTGCCGCTGAACTGAACCCGAAGGCCTCCGCAATTTGAACGATGCGCCGGCTGTCCGCCGGATCGCTGAGCGCAACATGGGCCGCTAGAAGTCGGCGACTTTGAATGTAATGGAGCACCCCACCGCTCGGTTCGAACAGCTGGTAGAGACGAGATCGCGAAACACCGAGCGCCCGGCACATTGAATCCGGCGTCAGATGAGCCGCTTCCAGGTTGTTTTGGACGTATCGACGGGCCCGCTCCATCAGCGCGACACTCGCCAGTTGTTCGGCCGCAGCCGCATGTTCGGCCGGCGGCGCTAGGCACGCAATGATCATGCTGCGGGTTGCGTGTACGATGCGAGGCAGGTCGTCAGCGGTGAGGCTGCGCAGTCTTGTTACGATGCCGTCGACATAGTCGATCAAAAGGTTTGCAAAATTGCCGGAAAGAATTGAATTGTTGTTTGCGTCGAGGGTTGCCGCCGCGTCGGCGAACAAATCACGCGGCAAATATAGAACGAGACTTTCGGATTCGGTCATCCTCCCGCGAAACGGGTAGCCTAGCGACCTGATCTCAAGTTTGCCCGGCTGGCCCTCCGCGACACGGCGATTGACCTCCGTCCACGACCGGCCGGTATGTGGCAAGACGACATACCAATGATCGATCGAGCTGGACCGAAGCTTTGCGGCGGAACGGATGTAACTGTGCGCCGGCGTCCGCTGTTCGACGATCAGCATGCCGCCGAGATTCCAAGCCTTGTGCGCTGCGGGGAAGCCGTCGTCCACCGATTTGTCATCCGGCAGCCTGACCTCGACAAGCGGTGCCACATGCGTTTGCCAAGCGGGGAATTGATCCTCTGCTGCCAGTTCGAGCGTTGAAAAGGACAGCGGTTCCAGTGCCGGCGCGATTGGCCGAGCCGCCTCATTGTCGGGTTGAACGTCGCGAGGCCAACGCCGTCGCTCGCGCTCCGGTACAGGCCCGGTATGCGCCTCGTCTTGCTCCTTAGCGTCCATCGCGCGTGGTGCCATATCCGATTCCGGTATGCCCATGCCCCCGCAATCATGTGGTGTATCCCGGGATCTGGCAAGCCTGTGGACCGCATCGTCGATCACGCTGGGTTACAATAAGAAATGCATCCCGAGATAAGTTTCTGGATACGAGGCTAACGACACACTTCAGACCGGCGCCTATAGATTCCGACATCGTGAAAGCGACGTTGAGGAGACCAGGTAATGAATGAAAAAGTCAAAGGAGAAGCTCGCCGCAAGATAATTCTTGATGGATATGTCAACAACGAGCCATTGAAAGACATTGCGGCAAAGCTCGGATGCTCACTGGCGAGTTTGAAAGCCAGCGCCAGCAAACTTGGCTGCACTCGCGCCCGAAAGAGGCGGCTGACTTTCGACGCGGCTTCCGTATACCCGACAACAAACGGCAAGACTATTACCAGCTCATGCGGGTCGGCCAATATAGATCTCGGGACTGCGCACAGATTTTGGGATTATTGACAACACAATCGCCGAGCATGGAGTAACGTTACTAGAAGCTGGGGACAACATCTTTTCAAGCCTCGGTGACAAGGCCCCGCCGCAAAGCACGGGCGGCGGGCGCTGAAAGGTTCGCTCAAATGCTGCGTCGGCGTTTCAATCGCACCTGCCTTAGCCCTCTCGATCTGGTCGTTTGCGAACGCGTGTTCAATCAAGTCTGCGCAGATGAACAGCTCGATCCTTTGCACCCGGACGCCGAAATTCTAGCGGTATTGGTTGTGGCCATCTTTCGAAATGCTCACACCAGCGAACGCGAACTGCTGGAGGCGGTCAAATCTCGCCGGCAAAAGGCCAGGGCAGCCGTCCGCACGCCTAAAATGAACTAGTTGATCTACCCGCCAGCGGCATCTAGCCGGCCATTCATCCCTCTGCACATTGTCCGTAAGGGCAATGCTTCGACGAAGGGCCCGCTGCGCCAAGGCCCCCCGCCCCAAAAGGTCCGGGCGCGCAGCAACGTTTTGCACATCAGCTAGTCGGCTCTGGAATTTCAACCGGAAATCGAGCATGATGCGGCTTGGTATTGGCGTTGGATGCTTCGCGCTCCCATGAAATACCGGAGGACGGGACATGGCCATCGCGCTTGTACTCGTTTTGATCGTCGTGGGCTCGGTGTTGTTCCACTTCCTGAGCCCATGGTGGTGGACGCCGATTGCCTCGAACTGGGACTATATCGACCACACCATCATCATCAGCTTCTGGATCACCGGCGTCGTTTTTGCCGCCGTTGTGCTCTTCATGGCGTATTGCGTGTTCCGCTTTCGCCATCGCGAAGGCAATCGCGCGGTATACGAACCGGAGAACAAGCGTCTCGAATGGTGGCTGACGATCGTCACTGCGATCGGCGTCACCGCCTTGCTCGTTCCCGGCCTGTTCGTCTGGAGCCGCTTCGTCAACGTGCCGAGCGATGCGACCGAAATCGAGGTCGTTGCTCAGCAATGGCAGTGGAGCTATCGCCTGCCGGGCAAGGACGGCAAGCTCGGCACTTCGGACACCCGTGAAGTAGCCGCTGAGAACCCGCTAGGCATCGCCCCAAAGGATCCCAACGGCCAGGACGACGTCGTGGTCGAGGCGGCGGACCTGCACTTGCCGGTCGGCAAACCGGTCAAGATGCTGCTGCGTTCGATCGACGTGCTGCATGATTTCTACATCCCGGAATTCCGCGCCAAGATGGACATGATCCCGGGATCGGTCACCTATTTCTGGTTCACTCCAACAAGGACCGGAACCTTCCAGGTCCTGTGCGCCGAGCTCTGCGGCCAGGGACATCCGCTGATGCATGGCATGGTGATGGTCGACACCGAGCAGGATTACCTGACCTGGCTCGGGCAGCAGCAGACTTTTGCGCAACTGTCGGCGCCTCAGCAAACGGGCTCGGCGAACCCGCTGCCAGGAAAGACAATGGCGTCCGCTTTGGACGTCGAGGCAAAAGTCGAAACTGTCGAGGCCCGCTGAACAGGGAGGTGCTCCCATGGTCGACGTCACACCCGCAGATGCCGTTCCCCCCGCCGAAGTCGGGGAAATGGAACTGTACCATCCGCACAGTTGGTGGACGAAATACGTCTTCTCGCAGGACGCCAAGGTCATAGCGATCCAGTATTCGGCAACGGCAACGGCGATCGGCTTTGTAGCGCTGTTCCTGTCCTGGCTGATGCGCCTGCAGCTCGGCTTCCCCGGCACGTTCGATTTCATTACTCCGGAGGCCTACTACCAGTTCATCACCATGCACGGCATGATCATGGTGATCTACCTGCTCACCGCACTCTTCCTCGGCGGCTTCGGCAACTATCTCATCCCGCTGATGGTCGGCGCCCGCGACATGGTCTTCCCCTATGTCAACATGCTGAGCTACTGGGTCTACCTGTTGGCGGTGCTCGTTCTCGTCGCAAGCTTCTTTGCGCCCGGCGGACCGACCGGCGCCGGCTGGACGCTCTACCCGCCGCAGGCGATCATGACCGGCACGCCGGGTGGCCAGGACTGGGGCATCATCCTGATGCTCTCTTCGCTCATCCTGTTCATCATCGGCTTCACCATGGGTGGCTTGAACTATGTTGTGACGGTGCTGCAGGGCCGCACGCGGGGTATGACCTTGATGCGCCTGCCGCTCACCGTATGGGGCATCTTCACCGCCACCGTCATGGCTCTGCTCGCCTTCCCGGCGCTGTTCGTTGCTTGTGTGATGATGCTGCTCGACCGCGCGCTCGGCACCTCCTTCTTCATGCCGGCGATCGTCGAGATGGGCCAACAGTTGCAGCACAGTGGCGGCAGCCCGATCCTGTTTCAGCATCTGTTCTGGTTCTTCGGCCATCCGGAAGTCTACATCGTGGCCCTGCCGGCCTTCGGCATCGTGTCCGACCTCATCAGCACGCATGCGCGCAAGAACATCTTCGGCTACCGAATGATGGTCTGGGCGATCATCGCGATCGGCGCCCTGAGCTTCGTGGTCTGGGCGCACCACATGTATGTCAGCGGCATGCACCCCTATTTCGGCTTCTTCTTCGCCACGACGACGTTGATCATAGCCGTTCCGACCGCCATCAAGGTCTATAACTGGGTGCTGACCCTGTGGCGCGGCGACATCCACCTCTCGATACCAATGCTTTTCGCGCTCGCCTTCATCGTCACCTTCGTCAATGGCGGTTTGACGGGGCTGTTCCTCGGCAATGTCGTCGTCGACGTTCCCCTGTCGGACACGATGTTCGTCGTTGCCCATTTCCACATGGTGATGGGTGTCGCCCCGATCCTGGTGATCTTCGGCGCGATCTATCACTGGTATCCGAAGGTCACCGGACGGATGCTGGACGAGGCGCTCGGCCAGTTTCACTTCTGGGTCACCTTCCTCGGCGCCTACCTGATCTTCTTCCCCATGCACTATATCGGCCTGATTGGTGTACCGCGCCGCTACGCCGAACTGACCGACATGACGATCATGACGGAGTCGGCCCATCATCTGAATTCGTTCATCAGCATCATGGCCTTCTTGGTCGGCTTCGCCCAGATGGTGTTCCTGTTCAACCTGATCTGGAGCATCCGTCACGGCCGTGAGGCCGGCGGCAATCCGTGGCGGGCAACGACGCTCGAGTGGCAGACGCCGCAGACGCCGCCGGCGCACGGCAATTTCGGCAAGGAACTGCCGATCGTCTATCGTTGGGCCTATGACTACAGCGTGCCGGGCGCCAAGGAGGATTTCATTCCGCAGAACGTGCCGGGCTCCTTCATCCCATCGAGGGAGCCGGCATGAGCGTCATCCTGGTCTTCCTGCTGGTGATCGCCGGCTTTGCCGGATGGTGGCTTTCGCACCAGCGGCTGACCGCGAAGCCGTGGCTCGAGCAAGGCTTGGCCGGGGATTTCGTCGGCCTCGAGCGATCGGCCCTGCCCACCGCCAAGATCGGCCTCGGTGTCTTCCTCGCGGTCGTCGGCTGTCTGTTTTCGCTGTTCACCAGCGCCTATTTCATGCGCATGGGTCTGCCGGACTGGCGGCCTCTGCCGCTGCCGCGCCTGCTCTGGCTGAACACCGGCGTGCTGGTGCTGAGCAGCGTTGCGCTGCAATGCGCCGTGATCGCGGCGCGCAGAGGCCAGACGGACATCGTCAGGCTCGGTCTTGCGACGGCCGGGCTGACCGCCCTCGCCTTCCTGATCGGCCAACTGATCGCGTGGCGGCAGCTGACCGATGACGGCTACCTGCTGGACTCCAACCCGGCCAACAGCTTCTTCTATCTGATCACCGCCATGCACGGCCTGCACATACTGGGCGGGCTGGTCGGCCTTGGCAGGACGAGCATCGGCGCCTGGACGGGCCCCCGGCCGCAGCGGCTTCGCCTCGGGATCGAGCTCTGCGCGATGTACTGGCATTTCCTGCTTTTCGTCTGGCTCGGCATTTTCGCCGTCCTGGCCGGCTGGGCGGCGACATTCGTGAGCATTTGCCAACGGCTGCTGACCTAGGAGACTGGCGATGGCCGAGACGACACTGACGGATAGCAGCCAGTTGGATCGCCCCCAGGGCTGGCGCGGGATTGCCGCCGACTGGGCCTCGGATCAGCGCGCGTTCAAGAACGTGTCCTGGGGCAAGGCCATGATGTGGATCTTCCTGCTCAGCGACACCTTCATCTTCGGCTGCTTCCTGCTCTCCTACATGACCGCCCGCATGTCGACGCGCGTGCCGTGGCCCAACCCAAGCAAGGTCTTCGCGCTGCACATCGGCGGGTCGGAGGTCCCGCTGATCCTGATCGCCATCATGACCTTCGTGCTGATCTCCAGCAGCGGCACCATGGCCATGGCGGTCAATTTCGGCTACCGCCGCGATCGCCGCAAAACCGCGATCCTGATGCTTTTGACCGCCGCGCTCGGCGCAACCTTCGTCGGGATGCAGGCCTTCGAATGGACCAAGCTCATCACCGAAGGAGTGCGGCCCTGGGGCAATCCCTGGGGAGCCGCGCAATTCGGCTCATGCTTTTTCATGATCACCGGCTTCCACGGCACGCACGTCACCGTCGGGGTCATCTTCCTGATCATCGTGGCGCGAAAAGTCTGGCGCGGCGATTACGACATCGGGCGTCCAGGGTTTTTCACCAGTCGCCGGGGCCACTACGAGAATGTCGAGATCATGGGACTCTACTGGCACTTCGTCGACCTGGTCTGGGTGTTCATCTTCGCCTTCTTCTATCTTTGGTGAGAGGCAGGCTTTGCTGAGAGGACGAAATGGCTGAAGCAACCGCAAACGGTCTCGGACAACAGGCACTGCACTCCACCCACGATGCGGCGACCGCCGGCAAGTCGGACACGCATCAGGAACACCCGATCAGGCTCTATCTGGTGGTCTGGGTGTGGCTGTTCATTCTCAGCGCCTGCTCCTATATGGTCGACTATTTCGGCCTGCACGGCTATCTCAGATGGTCGCTGATCCTGATCTTCATGATGCTCAAGGCAGGACTGATCGTGGCCGTCTTCATGCACATGGCCTGGGAACGGTTGGCGATGATGTATGCGATCATCCTGCCGCCGATATTGGTGCTGGTCTTCGTGGCGATGATGGTCTTCGAGGCCGACTATACGCTGCTGACCCGTATCGCGTTTTTCGGGCCCGGCCCCTGACGCGCGGTTTGGATAAACCGCAGCCTAATCAGCCCGAAATGGCCGGTGCCTCGAAACAACCGGCGGTTTGGTTTTGATATGCGTCGTGAACTCAAGCAAAGGACGCGGAAAATGACGATAGCGAACAGACTGAGGAATTTCATAGACGGCAAGGGAATCCCGTACGACACCGTCGCGCATCATCGGACTGCAACCAGCAGGCAGGCCGCCATTGCCGCCCACGTGCCCGGCAGCATGATGGCCAAGACCGTGGTCGTTCACCACGAGCTCGGCTATGCGCTGGCCGTGGTCCCAAGCACCCACAGGATCGAACTCGCCAAGCTCCAGGACGTCATGGACAAGCGCCTCGGGCTCGCTTCCGAGGACGAGGTGGTCTCGCTCTTCGACGATTGCGATATCGGCGCCGTACCGCCGATCGGCGCGGCCTATGACGTGCCGGTCATTTTGGACGAAAGCCTCGGCGACGCCGCCGATATCTACTTCGAGGGCGGCGACCACAAGACCCTTGTGCATGTCAGCGGCAAGGATTTCCGCGACCTGACCACAGGCGCGCGTCGGGCACGCTTCAGCCACCCGGCCCTGTGAGAGCACCGGCACTCCAGCCCGTGCTCGACAGGGTTTGCTAGTTCGCCGGTCTTGGGGCGGCGGCCGGCGCTTCCACGACCTTACGATACACGTGCCAGGTGGCATGGCCGAGGACTGGCAGCACAACCGCCAGCCCCGCGAACACCGGCAGCGAACCGACGATCAGCCCAACGGCGACGATCAGTCCCCAGACGGCCATTACGATGGGGTTCGCCAGCACTACGCGTACCGAAGTGTGAATGGCTTCGTAGGCGCCGACATCGCGATCAAGCAGCAGCGGAAAAGCCACCACGGTGGTACACAACACGACCACGGCGAAGACGAATCCGATGGCGTGACCCAGCACGATCAGGGTCCAACCGCGCCCGGTGGCGAATATCTCAGCGATGAAACTGGACAGCGATGCCGGGGGCGCGGGACCGAACAGCTGCTCGTAGAAGATTTTGGCGGTCAAAAGCCACGCGATGAAGATCGCGAACAGCATGATCCCGACCGCGGCGATGGCCGGCAGCGCCGGGGAGTTCCTGACCTCGAAGGCATGGCGCCAGGATGCATCGAGCCCGGCTTCCCGTCTGCGGCTGATCTCGTAAAGACCGATCGCCGCGAATGGGCCGATCAGCGCAAAACCGGACACCAGCGGAAACAGCAGTGGCAGCGCGTTCGCTCCCGATGTCCAGGTAGCAAGCACCACGCCGACGAGCGGATAGATCATGCACAGAAACACGATATGCGAGGGTTTCACCATGAAATCGTCGACACCGCGCCTGAGCGCGTCGAAAAGATCGGAAAGGCCGATCTTTCTCACTCTGGTATGCTCGAGCGTTTCGCTAGCGCCTGCAATGACGTGAAAGCTTGCCATGACCATTCCTCCAGACAGGGTCCGGCAAGGTCGCGGATTCGCGGTGCTACCGCTCTGCATGGTTGGCCACGCAAAACCGCGACCTGCACCGGCAGCCAACATACTCCATTGCGCCTGATTTGTCTCTTTTCATTGAAACGAGGGTGCGGTGGCCGGCCAGAGCTCCACGCTGGTTCGAGAGGTTTTTTTGCGGTATTCTTATACAGCTACAACGCAGCGCCTCCGGTACGCGCAAAGGAGGCTGGATCACTTTGATTGGCCCGTGATCTTTCCCGATTTCCGGGTCATGCGCCTGGTCGAAGGCGAACGTCATGGACACGCGAACGCTTCTCATACTCGGCCTTGGCATAGCCATTCTGTTGGTGCTGGGATTTTTTGCGCTGCCTGCATGACGGCGCCGGCGGCCACACTTCAGCAGCGTCATGCCGGCCGCCTTCGGTCGGGGCGAGCCGGCGCCACCGAAAGGGGCCTGGAAGGGCCCGCTTACTTCGAAAACTGTTTCAGGTAAGCGATGACGTTGGCTACGTCCTGATCGTTCTTGAGGCCGGGAAACACCATCTTCGTCCCTTTGATCATGCCCCTGGGGTCTTGAAGATACTTCGTCAGCGTGGGCTCATCCCATTTGATGCCGGATTTTCCGGCCTCGATCATAGCAGGGGAAAAAGTGAAACCGGGATGCGTGCCCGCCGTGCGCCCGATGACGCCGTGCAGAGACGGGCCGACCTTGTTCTGGTCCTGGTCTGCAATGTGGCAGACCTTGCACTTGGTGAAGACCTTCTCGCCTGCGGCTGCATCCTGCGCCCGCGAAGGGCTTGCAATGAAGATCGTGGCCGCCGAGGCGATGAAAAGTGCGATTGCGCGCATGGCATTCCTCCCTGATCGATCGTCATCTGCGCCGGACGATGCGCACCACGCCAGCTGCGCTGGGGCGGCCTGCACGGTACAGCGGAATATCCGTGGTCCCACCAATGGAATTGCGGCATCTACATACCACAGTATCAAGCCAATGGGTAGAAACGGCAATTTGTGCGAAGGTGCACGTCGCCCAAGCTGCGCAGCGGTTCTGGCAGAACGACATGCATCAAAACACGGACCTAAAGCGCGTCGCCTGAGTCCGGCTCCTCGCGACGCCCTTTAGGCCGTGTACTGAGACTCACGGCGGATCGGTATTGCAGCTTGCAGCCATCTGTCCGATCGCCTCGGACAGTCCGGCGAGTTCGAAATCGGCCTCGCCGCGTCCCGACAGCAGGCCGAAGCGCCATGACAGCAACAGCCGGCTCGCCGAAACCAGCCGCTTGATGCCATCGGCTCCGTCCCTGACCAGCATTTTACCGCGTGGGCCGACAGACCAGCTTTCATCGAACTTGCCGCCGCCATCGACCATGACCGACATGGTGATCTTGCGGCTGGCGGAGACTGAATCGTTGAGTTGCAGCCATTCGCTCCAACGCGGTTCGCCGCCCGGTCGACAAGCCAGCGTCAGCACCGGACTGTAGCCCAGCGCGCCGCCGCCGGTGATCAGCTTGTTGGTGGCGTATAGCGACGCAGTGACCTGGCCGTCGTTGCCGGCGTCGACGCGCCAGTTGCCGAGATCGGGTCCGGCCTCTGCCACACCGGCCGCGGCAAGCAAGAGCGCCGCGGTAACGACCACGCCCCTCATCGTGAATGCCACACCCACCGACGCCTCCAAACGACCCTGCGCAATGTGATATCGAGCAGATAATCATCAATGTTCGGTATCGCCAGCAGCGTGCATTCATCTGAAGCGGGTGGTGTTGCCCCGCAGCAACAACAGAGAACATGAACGAAAAAGGCCGCCTCGTGGGCGGCCTTTCGAAATCAGCTTATCGCCGGTTTTACTCGGCGTCCTTGGCGGCCTTCTTCTTCGGCGCGGCCTTCTTCTTGGGCTCTTCCGCCTCACCGGCTGCTTCGCCGGCCTTGGCCTCGGCTTTCTTGGAGGAAGCCTTCTTCGCCGGCTTCGCCTTGCTGGCGCTCTCGGCCTCCTCGTCGTCCGCCATCAGCTCTTCCTTGCTGACCTTCACGTCCTCGACCGAAATCTGGCCCAGCAAATAGTCGACGACCTTTTCCTCGAACATCGGCGCGCGGAGCGAATTAATCGCCTCGGGGTTGCTGCGGTAGAACTCGAAAGCTTCCTGCTGCTGGTTGGCCGGGAAGCGGCGAACCTGCTCGAACAGGCCGCGCTGCAGTTCATCGTCCGACACGGTGACCCCGGCCTTCTCGCCGATCTCGGCAAGAACCAAGCCGAGACGCACGCGACGTTCGGCCAGGCGCATATATTCGGCGCGCGCCTCTTCCTCCGTCGTTTCTTCGTCGGCAAAGGTACGGCCGGCGGCTTCAAGGTCGCGGTTGACCTGCGCCCAGATGTTGTTGAACTCGGCCTCGACGAGCTTCGACGGCGCCTCGAAGGAATAGGCGGCATCGAGCTGGTCGAGGAGCTGGCGCTTCACCTTCTGGCGGGTCATGGAACCGAACTGGTTCTCGATCTGGCCGCGCACGATCTCGCGCAGGCGCTCCAGCGATTCCAGGCCAAGGTTCTTGGCCGTCTCGTCATTGATCTCGAGCGCGCCGGGCTTGGCCACTTCCTTGACGGTGACGTCGAAGGTGGCTTCCTTGCCGGCCAGATGCGCTGCCTGGTAGTTCTCCGGGAAGGTCACCGTGACCTGCTTCTCATCGCCCGCCTTGGTGCCGACCAGTTGGTCCTCGAAGCCCGGGATGAACTCTTTCGAGCCCAGCACCAGCGGCTGGTCGGTGCCGGCGCCGCCGGCGAACGCCTCGCCGCCGATCTTGCCGACATAATCGATGCCCACGCGATCGCCTTCGGCGGCCTTGCCCTCCTTGGGCTCGTAGCTGCGAGCCGATTCAGCGACCCGCTTCACCTGGTCGTCGACCTCCGATTCCGGCACGTCGTAAACCTGACGCGTCACCTTGATGTCGGAGAAATCCTTGACCTCGATGGCCGGGATGACCTCGTAATTGAGGCGGAACTCGAAGTCGGCGCCGCCAGCCAGGATCTTCTCCGCCTCCTTCTCGTCCTCGGTCATGATGACTTCAGGCTGCATGGCGGCCTTTTCGCCGCGGCCCGAGATGATCGAGCGGGTCGAGTCGTTGAGGATCTCGTTGACCACCTCGGCCATGAACGACTTGCCGTACATCTTGCGCAGGTGCTGCACCGGCACCTTGCCCGGGCGGAAACCGTTGATCCGCACCTTGCCGCGGGCGTCGTTCAGCCGCGCCATCAGCTTGGCTTCCATGTCACCGGCCGGCACGGTGATCTTGATCTCGCGCTTGAGACCGGAGTTGAGCGTTTCGGTGACCTGCATCCTAAAACCTTTGTTTTCACCAACGAGGCTGCCAAACGGTCCTTAGCCGTTTACAGCCTGCCGGTATATTCTTGCCGGAAATGGCTTTGGTACGGAACCTGGTGATTTGACCGCCAATGCGGCTCAAACTCTCCTGAACTGCGCTTCCAAAATGTGAAGAAGTCTTTGTTTTTCCTACTTCTTCTTGCATTCGGCAGAAGCAGATAGTCGCGTCCCGTCACATTCGACACGCCTTTTGTCACAGGCTAGGCTAATTTTCAACCATCTTCGCGATTACGAGAATGACGGTGACTTGGACCCCGACATTGACAGAATGATGGCTACATGGGATTGCCGGGGAACGCGGATGTGGCGGAATTGGTAGACGCCCTGGATTTAGGTTCCAGTGCCGAAAGGCGTAGGGGTTCGAGTCCCTTCATCCGCACCACCCTTCGCCTGCGAGCTTCTGGTGGTAGGCCACCCTATGGTCGTCAGAGCGAAGCGTGTCCTCCGAACCTTTGGCAGGAAGGACCGGAGCCATCAACTCCTGGCGCGCAAGGCTCGAGCAGACAATCCGCTTTTTCGTGTGCAATTCCCTTGAAATAGCGCGTCAATAGGTTCTTAGTCGCAGCAACAGGCAGGTTGGGGCTCTGTCAGGTTGTGCGCGTAGTTTCTCTGGTTCTGGCGGTTGGGTCGGCTGTCGCGGCAGCGACATGTCACGTTGAGGCCTTGGAGTACACTTCGGTTTCCTCTCCGGGCCAGCAGCCAATGCTTCTTGTATCCGGTGAGTTTGGCGCCAATGAACCCCTGAACGCCTTCAGCAACGCGGTTGCGAGCAGCAGGGCCAGGATGATCGTATTCAACTCCCGCGGCGGCAACGTCGGCAGTGCGATTCGCTTGGGGCGACTGATCCGCGCGGCGGGGTTGGATACTTTTCAGCTTCGCCAATTGCAGTGCGCTTCAGCCTGCTCACTGGCCTTCCTGGGCGGCGTCCACCGCGTTGCCGAACCAGGTTCCATCGGCGTTCATCGGCCGTCCCTCAAACCGGCCGACGGGATGTCAAATGAAGACGCGGAGGCCCGTTTCCAGTTCGGCACGGCCGCAATCATATCCTATGTGATCGAGATGGGAGCGGATCCCAAGCTGATGGAATTGGCTTCGAGCTATGACAAGCATGACATACGGTACCTGTCGGCCAGCGAAATGGCAGAGTTGCGTGTGACCAATGCCGCAGCGAACCAGCCGCAAGCAGATGCATTGCAGGTATCAACGACGCCGGATCCTGCGTCCGTGTCCGCTCCTGCGCCCGACGCCAGGCAACAGCCGGAAAGCGTTGCGGTCACCCTCGTCAGGGACCTCATCGAGCATCATGGCGATAACAACGATTTCGCTCTTGCTCAGGCTCAGGCGTCCTACGCTCCCACGGTCGACTATCATGGCAAGTTGACGAACCTAAGTTCGATCATTGAGGACAAGAGAAGCTATTACCAGCGATGGCCTGAACGCGGATACAACGTCCGCAATGACAGCATTGCGGTCAGCTGCGCCAACGATCGCTGCAAGGTCTCAGGCATCTACGACTGGATTGTGCGCAGCCCCTCGACACACAAGCAGGAGAAAGGCGTAGCGAACTTCAGCTATACGATATCGATCGGTCCCTATCCCAAAATCATCGCCGAGACGGGCGATGTCCGGCCATAACCAGGACCGTCGTTAACGCGGACCGTCGCGCTGACGCCCAGGCCCGAACACACTAATAAAGCGGCTCCTCGAACAGCGTCTTGTCGCCGTCCATGAGCGCCTTGATCTGCGCCTTGCCATTGGCGGAGAGCGCCAGCTTGACGCCGAACGGCCGCACGCGCATGTCGTTCTGGATCGCCATCCCCTTGCCCTCCGGCAGGTAGAAACGCTCGATCCCGTATTCCGGCGTGATCGTCATGTCGGGTGAGCGCAGATCCCAGCCATCCGCTACATGCCCGACAATGTCGGCCTCATCGGAAGCGGCAGGCGCCGGCGCCCGATCGAACCATGCCGCGCTCGGCTGCCAGTAGCCGTCCACAGCCTTCTTCAACCTGACGACGATCTCGGAGTCATTGCTGGTGAACTTGCCCGGCGGAATGTTGGCGATAAGCTTCACCGGGATGCGCGAGATGTCATAGCCAAGCGAGATATAATCGCCGCGCAGAAGATCGCGCGGGTCAACGGGCTCAACCTTGAGCAGGACCTCCTTGCCGTTGCGCAGGATCGCCGCGCGTCCGGCGATGATCCAGCCCAGCAAGCCGATTTGGACAAGCGCCGTCACCAGGGCCGCGATGATCAGTCTTTTGCCGCTCATGCCGCTGCTCCTCCGGCGGGCGTCTTCATTCGTTTTTCAACGCGGATGATGACCAGCGCCAGTATCCCCAGCAGCACGGCCGCGGACAGGAAGAAGCCCGCCGTGTCGAGCATCGACTGCAACATCACCACATAGATAATGGCGAGCTCGAAGGCAAAGCCGGCATAGGCCACCCAGCGCAAGCCTCTGCTTTCACGGCCGCCGAGCATGATCGCCGCGACGATGCCCGCAAGCGCGGCTGCCGAGGCAATGGCAAAGCCGCTGTTGTAGCTCGCCTCATCGGCCAGTTCGAACTGGACCATTGCGAGGCCGGCAAGAAAGCCGATGAGCGCATGCAATGGCAGCCTGCCGCCGAGTTGCACGACGCTGTCGACGGGTTCGGCGACAAAGATCGCTGCCGCGAACAGCAGCATCGAGACGAGCACGAGTGGAATCGCGACCTGGAGCGTGTTGTGGTCGATCGCCAGCAGCAGGAGATAGAATACGATCGAAAGGATGATGACGTGCCGCGCCGCCTGGCTGCGTGTCCAGAATGAAATGGCGAACAGCACCAGCACGATAGCGGCGAAGAGATGCGGGAACTCGGCCCGGCGGAAAAATCCTCCCCATTTAAGGAACAGCCAGGCATCGGCGATGCCGACGGAGGCGACGGTGAGCGGGTTCGAGCGCAATGCGACCGCCGCCAGCGCCGTGCCGGCGCACCACGTCAGCAATGCCGAAGCCTCGTCGCCCGACAGATGATACATCTGACCGATCAGCGCGATTGACCCGCCAAAGGCCGCGGCGGCGATGATCCATAGCGCCTCGCCGATCGCCGCATGGTCGCGTGTCTTCAGAACGGCGCCACCGACATAGCCGCCGAGGATGACACCAAACAGCGCCGTCACACGCGCCAGGCGCGGAATGGCTTCCCAGTTGGCGGCGACGAAGATCAGGATCGCGGCACCGAACAGCAACGCCGCCATCATCGCCAGGATCGAGCCGAAGCTCAGCGAGGCGCGATCGTTGGCGGCAACGTCACGCGTCAATGCGTCCGCCGTCGGCGCGTCGATCAGGCCCGCCGCCCGCCAGCGGGCGATATCGGCCCTCACCTTAGTCGCATAGCCCGCCATCCGTTCCCCCCGAGCTTGGCCATTTTTACAACCGTGCGCCGCAAATCGTTGACGCAACGGCATTTTCCGATTCGGTCTTCCTTATGTCGCAAGCGTGAATCGCCGTTGATGTTGCATTGCACAATTTGCATTGCTGCCATGCACCAATGGCACTTTTAAACCGATATGACCCTGCCTATTTTCCGTTCGTACACAAACGGAATGATCCGAACCAAAGACGAAACGAGCACTACCATGAACCTGATCCGCAACTACCGCAACTGGCGCCGCTACCGGGACACCGTTTCCGAGCTGAGCCGCCTGTCGAACCGTGAACTGACCGACCTCGGCATCAGCCGCAGCGACATCCACTACGTCGCTCGCAAGGCGGTCTAATCCGCTTCGGACCGCGAATGGTCCGAACCAGTTTTTGAGAAGAGCAAGACAATGAACCTGATCCGCAGCTACCGTAACTGGCGCGTTTATCGCGAGACGGTTTCTGAGCTGGGTCGGCTTTCGAACCGCCAGCTCAATGATCTCGGCATCGTTCGCGACGAGATCAAGATGATCGCCCGCAAGGCGGTTTGACAAGGAATCTCGCCAGGGTCGACCTCCTCCCCGACCCTGACGGATACGGTCAGCCTTTACCTCCTCCCGAAGGTTGACCACCGAAACGGCGCCCGCCGGACCTCCTCCCCCGGCGGGCGTTGTTCTCCGAAAGGATCCGCCCCTTCAATTGGCGGAAGGAATTTCGTCAAAGCCGACCTCCTCCCCGGCAATGACGAATATGGTCGATCTTCACCTCCTCCCGAGGATCGACCCCCAAAACGACACCCGCCGGACCTCCTCCCCCGGCGGGTGTTGTTGTTTTGGAGGTAGTCGGCCCCTCGAAGCCGGCAATTGCATTCGCCGCGCCAAGCGACTATCTCGGCGCTCATGAGCAAAGATCCCGTTCACGTCATCGGCGGCGGCCTCGCCGGCTCCGAAGCCGCATGGCAGATCGCAGAAGCCGGCGTGCCGGTCGTGCTGCACGAGATGCGCCCGGTGCGCGGCACCGACGCGCACAAGACCGACGGGCTCGCCGAGCTCGTCTGCTCCAACTCGTTCCGCTCGGACGACGCCGAGACCAATGCGGTTGGCTTGCTCCATGCCGAAATGCGGCTCGCCGGCTCGCTGATCATGAGCGCCGGCGACGCGCACCAGGTCCCGGCCGGCGGCGCTTTAGCCGTCGACCGCGACGGTTTTTCCGAGGCAGTAACCGCAAAAATCGAAGCGCATCCGCTGATTGCCATCCAGCGCGAGGAAGTGCCTGGACTTCCGCCGGCGGATTGGGACCAAGCGATCATCGCCACCGGTCCGCTGACCGCGCCTTCGCTTGCGCAGTCGATTGCCGAAGCAACCGGCGCCGATGCGCTCGCCTTTTTCGACGCCATCGCGCCGATCGTCCATTTCGACACCATCGACATGAACACCTGCTGGTACCAGTCGCGCTACGACAAAGTTGGCCCCGGCGGCACCGGTAAGGACTACATCAACTGCCCGATGGACAAGGAGCAATATCTCGCCTTCGTGGCGGCGTTGCTGGAGGGCCAAAAGACCGAGTTCAAGCAGTGGGAAGGCACGCCCTATTTCGACGGCTGCCTGCCGATCGAGGTGATGGCCGAGCGCGGCGTCGAGACGCTGCGCTACGGGCCGATGAAGCCGATGGGGCTGACCAACGTCCACAATCCGTCGGTCAAAGCCTATGCAGTGGTGCAGCTTCGCCAGGACAATGCGCTGGGCACGCTCTACAACATGGTCGGTTTCCAGACCAAGCTGAAGCATGCCGAGCAGATCCGCATCTTCCGCACCATTCCCGGACTGGAGAATGCCGAATTCGCCCGCCTCGGCGGCCTGCACCGCAACACTTATATCAACTCGCCGACGCTGCTCGATCCGTCGCTGCAGCTGAAGTCGCGCCCCGGCCTGCGTTTTGCCGGCCAGATCACCGGGTGCGAAGGCTATGTCGAAAGCGCCGCGATCGGCCTGCTCGCCGGCCGCTTCGCCGCGGCCGAACGGCTCGGCCGGGCGGCCTCACTGCCGCCGTCGACCACGGCCTTCGGCGCGCTGCTCAACCATATTACCGGCGGCCACATCGTCTCCGACGACGAGCCGGGCAAGCGCTCCTTCCAGCCGATGAACGTCAATTTCGGCCTGTTCCCGCGGGTCGAGGCTCCAAAGTCCGAAGGCAAGCGCCTGCGCGGCAAGGACAAGACCGTTGCCAAGCGCCGCGCGATCACGGCGCGCGCATTGGCCGATTGTCGCGTGTGGCTGGGCCTGCCTTCGCAGGCGCAGGCAGCGGAATAGCTACTCCGCCGGCTCGGCACTCGCCGCCGGCAATCCCGGCTTTCCTGCTTCGGACGGATTCCTCCGCACATAGGCCGCCTTCAACGTCTCCGACGTATCGCGCGAGCCGTCATGGCTCCAGCCTGGCGGCCGGATCAGATAGCTGAGACGCTGGCCGAGCGTCAGTCCCGGCATCATCGCATCCTTGAACATGCCGATCCATTCATGGAAGGCGACCTTCAGCGGGTTGAAGGTGCCGATGTTCTTGACAATGCCGTAGCGCGGCCGGTCCTCGTCCAGTTCCGCAACGAAAGTGCCGAACATGCGGTCCCAGATGATCAGCGTGCCGGCATAGTTGGCGTCCAGATAGCGCGGATTGGTGGCGTGGTGGACGCGGTGGTGCGAGGGCGTGTTGAAGACGAATTCGAACCAGCCCCACATCTTGCCGATCGTTTCGGTGTGGATCCAGAACTGCCAGACGAGGTTGAAGCCGAAGACGAACGCAATGACGGCCGGATGGAAGCCGAGCAGCACCAGCGGCGCCTGCAGCACGAACATGAAGGTGAAGAGACCGGTCCAGCTTTGCCGGAGCGCCGTCGAGAGATTGTAATGCTGGCTGGAATGATGGTTGACGTGCTCGGCCCAAACCCAGCGCACCCGATGCGCGATGCGGTGGTAGACATAGTAACGCAAATCATCGAGCAGGAAGGCGGCGACAAACACCCAGATCGACAGGCCGAGATTGAAGAAACGGAACTGCCAGAGCCACAGCAGCGCCCAGTAGGATACGACACCGAGCAGCAGGCCGGCGACGACATTGCCCGTCCCCATCATCAGGCTGGCCAGCGTGTCGCGCGTCTCGAACGATCCCTTGGCGCGGCCGGTGCGTACCAGCCAGAGCTCGATCAGGATCGCCGTGACGAAGAACGGGATGGCAAGCTGGGTGACCTGCGGGAAATTGTAATCGTCCATCACGCCGCCTCTCGGATCTGATCGTGCCTCAGCAGCACCGCCGCCACGGTCAGCGCGTCTGCCTCGTCGGCGAGGGCAAACCGCCCGCCTTTCCAGGTGAAATCATCCATTTTCAGCGACAAGACATTACCTTCCCGCACCAGGGCGAGCACATCCCGCGGCGTGACGATGCGGGTTAGGAAACAGTCGCCGATGCTCTGGACGATGCCGCAGCGCTGCGGGTCGAGTTCCAGGATGGCGGCTTGCCTGTCCGATGTCAGCCTGACCGCCCCAGGCTTTTCGTCTGGAAAGTCTTCGGCAAAACGTGCGAGCGCGTGTTCAGCCCCGGCAAGCGTCGCGGTCGCCGTACCGCCGGTGAAATGCACGGCCGCCACCGACAGCGCGATGCCGAACACGACAAGGACGACCAAAACTGGCAGGCTCATGGAAAGGCGGTCCTCCGCTGGCTCGCATTTCTCTGATGCGAGTCCACGCGCAGAACCCCTAGCATGGTTGACGTTTACGTCAAAGGGGCGTCCAGCCATGCATGGCATGACGCAAGAGCAGCCAGTGCCGGCGCAGGGTTGAGAGGGTCGAAGTGCCCCCGAGTGGAGACCGACCCGGCTTTTCCATCCTGTCGAGATAGGCATGTGTGAGCGCCAGCGGCAGGAAGGCGGGGCGCAGCAACGCGGGGAGCGCCGACGCGCCCTTCTCGAAAGCGCCGAGATGCTCTCGCGCCAGCGCGATCATCGCCCCGACCGCGCGCTCCGCGGCAGCATCGCCGTCGCCCTTGACGAACTCTTCCGGCGAGGTGCCGGCGGCTGCCAGGATATCGGAGGGGATAAAGCACTGTCCACGGCGACGGTGCAGCGGCAACAAAAGCAGCAAGCCGGTGATGGCCTGCGCGCAGCCCGCCCTGCCCGCCAGTTCGGCAAAGCGTGGCGCGGCATTCGGATCGAGCACCATGGCCGCAAGCTGGATGATCGCCGAGGCCGTCTCGCCGCAATAACCCTCAAGGTCGGTCCGCGACGGCATCGGATCGTTGTAGAGATCGAAGATACGCGCTTCGAGCATGTTCTCGAAAGCGGCCTTCGGCAGATGGTTGGCGACAATCGCCGCCCTCAGCGCGTCGGCGGTCGGATGACCTGTCTCCGCCTCGCCCTCGGCTAAGATGACATCGCGCCACCATTGCAGCCGGACCTCGCCCGGCAGCGGCTCCTGGATGCGGTCGCGAACGCTGGCGACCTCGGCATTGAAGGCATAGAGCGCAAGCAACGCGTCACGCCTCTCGGCGGGCGCGTAAAGCGCGGACAGATAGCGATCATGGTCTGCGGCACGCACCGCATCCATGACGATGTTGGACATGTCGGCCATCAATCGACGGCAATGAGCGCTGCGGCCACGGCACGGTCCTCGGCCAGCAGCACGTTGTAGGTGCGCACGGCCGCGCCCGTCGACATCGGGTCGGCCGAAATGCCCGCCTCTTTCAGCGCGGAGCGGAGTGCAGCCGGCAGCGGCCGCAGATCCTTGCCGGTGCCGACCAGCAGGATTTCTACCTTGTCGGCCTGGGCGAACAGCTTGTCGAAGTCCGAAGCTTTTAGCGCCAGCGGATCGGCCGGCTCCCAGCCATGGATACCGGACGGCAGGCACAGCAGCGAGCCTCGATGCGACATGTCGGCAAAGCGGAACCCGCCATTGCCATAGGCCTCGACCGGCGCCCTGCCCGGGAAATGCGCCTCTCGGATGACGATGCCTTTGGCCATGGGGCTAGAGCATGATGCCGAAAAGGGTGGAGCGGTTTTCGGACGACATTATGCTCTATCTCTTTGATTTAGAGCGGATTCAGATCTCAGTTCGACTCGACCTGAGATCATCCGGCTCTGACGGCTTCAGGTCGCCACGGCCTTGCCGTTCGCCGGCTTGGTCTCTTCGGCGGCTGCGGCCTGCGGCCTGAGCTTGAAGAGGATCAGCAGCGGCGCGGCGATGAAGATCGACGAATAGGTGCCGAACACCACGCCGAACAGCATCGCCAGCGTGAAGGAGCGGATCACCTCGCCGCCGAACAGCACCAGTGCCAACAGCGCAAGGATGGTGGTCACCGAGGTCAGCGTGGTTCTGGACAGCGTCTCGTTGATGGCGTTGTTCAACAGTTGCGGCAACGGCATCTTCTTGTATTTTCTTAAGTCTTCGCGGACGCGGTCATAGACGACGATGGTGTCGTTGAGTGAGTAGCCGATGATGGTCAGGATCGCCGCGAGCGACGACTGGTTGAATTCCAGTCCGGTTATGACGAAGAAGCCGATGGTCATCACCACATCGTGCACCGTGGCGATGATGGCGCCGACGGCGAACTGCCACTCGAAGCGGAACCACACATAGAGCAGGATGCCGACCAGCGCGATGAGCATGGCGATCGTGCCTTGCTTGGCGAGCTCGCCGGAGACCGTCGGTCCGACCACCTCCACGCGGCGGAAGTCATACTGGTCCTGCAGTTCGCCGCGCACCTTGTCGATGACGGTCTGCTCGGCATTCTCGCCGGCGTCCTGCGTGCCGACGCGGATCAGAACGTCGTTCGGCGCGCCGAACTGCTGCACCTGGATCTCGCCGATGTTGAGCTCGGAGAGCCTGTTGCGGATGTCACCGAGATCGGCGTCGCCCTGCTTGGACTGCACCTCGATCATCGAGCCGCCCTTGAAGTCGATGCCGTAATTGATGTCGATGGTGAGGAACCCGACAACTGACAGGATCGACAAGATGCTGGACAAAGCGAACGTCCAGCGGCGGATACCCATGAACGGGATCCTGGTGCCGGGCGGAATGAAGGTGACCGGCGCGCGCGGCAATTCCTTCGGACGGGCGCGGCGCAGCCAGATCGACACCAGCATGCGGGTGAAGGTGAAGGCGGTGAAAACGGTGGTCAGAATGCCGATCGCATAGGTGATGGCGAAACCCTTGACCGGTCCTGTGCCCAGCCAGAACAGCACCACGGTGGCAATCAGCGACGTGACATTGGAGTCGACGATCGTTGCCAGCGCCTTGGCGAAGCCGGTGTCGATCGACTGGATCACCGAGCGGCCAAGTCGCCGCTCCTCTCGAATGCGTTCATAGATCAGAACGTTGGAGTCCACCGCCATGCCGATGGTGAGCACGATGCCGGCGATGCCGGGCAAAGTGAGCGTGGCGCCCAGCAGCGACAGCAGCGCAACGATCATCGCCACGTGGACGGCCAGCGCGATGTTGGCGAGGAAGCCGAGGAAGCCGTATGCGACGAACATGAAGGCGACGACGAGGATCGAACCGATCACGCCCGCCACCTTGCCGGCATGGATGGAATCCTGGCCGAGGCCTGGACCGACCGTTCGCTCTTCGATGACCGTCAGCGTTGCCGGCAACGCGCCGGCGCGCAGCAGCACGGCAAGGTCATTGGCGCTCTGCGGGGTGAAATTCCCGGAAATCTGCCCGGTACCGCCCAGGATCGGCTCACGGATCTGCGGCGCCGAAATCACCTGGTTGTCGAGGACGATGGCGAACAGCTTGCCGACATTCTGCGCCGTCGCCTGGCCGAACCGTGTCGCGCCCTTGGAATCGAAACGGAACGAAACCACCGGCTCGTTGGTCTGCGAATTGTAGGTCGCCTGCGCGTCGACCAGATTTTCGCCGGAAACGATGACGCGGTTTTCGATGAGATACGGGACCGGCGGATCGTCTTGCGAGTAGAGGACGGAAGAGCCTGCGGGCGGACGGCCCTTCAGCGCATCCTGCACAGGCATCGACTGGTCGACCATCTGGAAGGTCAGCTTGGCGGTCTGCCCGAGGATCTCCTTCAGCCGCTGCGGATCCTGCAGGCCCGGCACCTGGACAAGGATGCGGTCGTCGCCCTGCCGCTGCACGATCGGCTCGGTCGTGCCGAGCTCGTTGACGCGCCGCTCGACCACTTCGATCGACTGCGACAGAGCCGTCGAGGTGCGGTATTTCAGGCCGGCGTCGGTGACCGTGAATTTGAGCAGGCCGGGCTCGGAGTCATCCAGCGACATTTCCTGGATGGAGCCGCCGCTGAACAGTCCCGCCGCCACCGGATCGGTCAGCGGTTTCAGGACCTTCTTGGCCTGGTCGAGTTGAGCCTGGTCCGTGATGCGAACCTGCACGGTGCGGCCGGAACCGGAAAGGCCGGTGTAGTTGATCTTGGGATTGGCCTCGCGCAGCAGCGTCCTGATCTCGTCGCGCGTCGTCTCCATCCTATCCTTGATCAGATCGTTCTGATTCATTTCAAGCAGGATGTGCGAGCCGCCCTGAAGGTCGAGGCCGAGCGTCATCTGCCGCTTCGGCACCCAGCTCGGCAGTTGCGCCAGCATGCTTGCCGGAAACAGGTTGGGCGCGGCGAGGACCACTGTCACGGCCACGGCCAGCCAGATCAGGATCATCTTCAGGCGCGAGAAATAAAGCATTAGTTCTTATCCGTTCAGGCGTACAAGCGGCAGCGTTCCGCCATCGAGGTGGTGATTACTTCTTGGCGTTCTGGTTCGCCACCGGCTCGCCCTTGACGCGCACGTCGGAGATCGTCGAGCGCAGCGCCGTCACCTTGGTCCCGCCGCCAAGGTCGATCTCCAGTTCATTGTCGTCGATCACCTTGGTCACCTTGCCGACGAAACCGCCGCCGGTCACCACCGTATCGCCGCGGCGCACTGCGGCCAGCATTTCCTGGCGCTTCTTCAACTGCGTGCGCTGCGGCCTGATGATCAGAAAATACATGATCACGAAAATCAGGACAAACGGCAAAATGCTGATGAACATATCGGGCGAGGTGCCGACGCCTTGGGCGTATGCCGGTGTGACGAACATCAAGAAACTCCTGGATGGTGAAATACCGCCGGGACGGCCCCGCGAAATTTTGGCCGGAATATAGTCGGTAAAGTTGCCAATGCAACTGCGCGACCCGCCGAATCCGTTGCTTTTCCAGCCGTTTGGCGCGTGCTAGAGCGTCGCAGCCGGAAGCCGGTTGGAGCCGGCCGAAAAGATCGTGCTACAACAGAAGCTTGCAGTTGGTTCTTGGTGCGCAGCCGCGGATCCGTTTCACGTTCCGTGATTGCCAAGTTAAAAAGACCGGAAATGACCGATAGCCTGGATGCCCTGAACAAAAAGCTCGACCGCCTGATCGACGCGGTCTCCCGTCTCGGGCCGCCACCGGTTCCCGAGACCGACCTCGGCGTGGCCGATTGCTTCGTCTGGCAGGCCGATCCCGGCTACCTGGAGCCGGTCCATAAGGTCAATCGCGTCGACATCGGCCTGATCCGCGGAGTCGACCGGGTCCGCGACATCCTGCTCGACAACACCGAGCGCTTTGCGTCCGGCTTCGCCGCCAACAATGTGTTGCTCTGGGGCGCGCGCGGCATGGGCAAGTCGTCGCTGGTCAAGGCCGTGCACGCCAAGGTCAACGCCTCGGACAAGCTCGACCGGCCGCTGAAGCTGATCGAGATCCATCGCGAGGACATCGACACCCTGCCCAAGCTGATGAGCTTGTTGAAGGCGGCGCCCTACCGCTTCATCCTGTTTTGCGACGACCTTTCCTTCGACCATGACGACACTTCCTACAAGTCGCTCAAGGCAGCGCTCGAAGGCGGCGTCGAGGGCCGCCCGGCCAATGTCATCTTCTACGCCACGTCGAACCGGCGGCACCTGCTGCCGCGCGATATGATCGACAATGAGCGCTCGACCGCGATCAACCCGTCGGAAGCGGTGGAGGAAAAAGTCTCGCTCTCCGACCGCTTCGGCCTGTGGCTCGGCTTCCACAAATGCTCGCAGGACGAATATCTCGACATGATCGACGGCTATGTCCGTTACCATGCCCTCGCGATTGATCCCGAGACGTTGCGCGCGGAAGCCTTGGAATGGGCAACGACGCGCGGCAGCCGCTCCGGCCGCGTCGCCTGGCAGTTCACCCAGGATCTTGCCGGACGGCTCGGCAAGCCGCTCAAGGACTGATAGCCCATCACCGGCTGCACTGAAAAAGCCCGCTCCTGGCGGAGCGGGCTGAAGCCGGCGGGCCGGACTGGAGGTCAGGCGGCCCGCAATTTGTTCTTGTTCTATTCGAGATAGCCGCTCGGATCGACCGGAGCAGAGTTCTTGCGCACCTCGAAGTGCAGCTTCGGCGAGTCCGTGGTGCCGCTCATGCCGGACAGCGCGATCTCCTGGCCGCGCTTGACCTTCTGGCCGCGCTGCACCTCGATCGAGCTGGCATGGCCGTAGACGGTGACCAGGCCGTTCTCGTGGCGCACCAGCACTGTGTTGCCGAACTCCTTGAGGCCGTCGCCGGCATAGATGACGACGCCGTTTTCGGCCGCCTTGATCGGCGTTCCTTCCGGCACCGCGATGTCGACGCCGTCCTTGCCGGAGCCGAAGCCGGAGATGACGCGGCCGCGCACCGGCCAGCGCATCTTGCCGATGCCGGTCGCATCCGGCGCCACTGCATCGTCGTCCTCGGCCTGCTGGATGACCTTGGCGTCCTTCTTCGGCGGCGTGTAGGAGGCGAGCGTCTCCGACGGTGTGGTCTTTGCCGGCGGCTGCGTGGTTGCCGTCGTCACCGGATCGACGGTCGGCTTGGTCGCGACAGGCTTCGCCGCAGCGACGGCAACGGTGCCGCCGGCCGGAACCTTGAGCGTCTGGCCGATCTTCAAGAGGCCGTCCTTCATGCCGTTGGCCTGCTTGAGCGCCGTGACGCCGACGCCGGTCTTGCGGGCGATCGAAGACAGGGAATCGCCCTGCTGAACGGTGTAGGTATCGCCGGCGCCGGCCGGCTTTGCCTCGGCCATCTGGGCGGGCGTGGCGCTCTTCGAACCGCTGGCCGCCGCCGATGCATCGACCTGCGCGGCGGATTTGCCGTCCTTGAGTTTTGGCTGCTGCGGCAGCACGGCAACCTTCTCCGGCGCGCCGGCGGGCTGCTTCGGTGTGTTGGCGGGCTTGGTGCTGTCGGCAACCTTCGGCCCGCCCTTGCTCGAATAGGCATAGGCCGGAATGACGATCTTCTGGCCGGTTCTGATGCCCTTGTTGGCATCGAGCCCGTTGACCTTGATGATCGCATCGGCCGGCACATGATATTGGCGGGCCAGACCGGAAATCGTCTCGCCTTCCCTCACCACGATCTCGGTCGCGTGCGGCGCCGCGCTTGCGTTGCGCACCGCGTCGGGCTCGGCGGTCTTGAACGGCTTCGCGGCCGGGGCGACTGTGTTGGTGGCCGTCCTGTCCAGATGAGGCGCGGCGGGGGCCGGCGCGAGTGCCGGGGCCGAGGCGGTGCGCATCGGCTTGGCGGCGGCCGGCGCCGAGGGCGGCGGCAATTGCTGGGAGGTCACCGGCTCGAGACTGGAGCGGCTCACGGACTGGGTGTGACTGCCGTCGACAGGCGCCGGCGCGACCGTATCGCCCGGATAGGGCTGGTCGACATTCTGCTTGTTGATGATGGCGCGCTGATTGTTGGTGGACGATGTGAACACGTCGTCGACACCATTGAAGCGCATCGCCTGGGAGCTGCAGCCTGCCGCGGCACCGGCGATCATCAGGACGGCGCAGCCGCGCGCCAGATTGCGTCCGTTTGCCTTCAAACCATTGGATTGCATCGCACTAACCCGCACAGACCCGGTACAAACTGGTCATGATTAAAGCGCGTTAATGTTACTGGCCGGTTAACCCATTAGAATCCGCCGAAAATTTTCTTAAAACATTTTTCGACAGGCGCGACCAAGTCCGGACAGATCGTGCCGGCCGAGACGAGACGGACGTCTCGGGAACCGGCGAATCGCACGAAATGAGACCGGGCGAGCAGCGGCACCACCCTCACACGACCACGCCTTCGCTTGGTTTGGCTTGCTGACCGCCCAAGTCGGGTACAGCGTCGACAACGCCCTCTTCTACGTCAAGGGAGGCGCGGCCGTGACTCACGACCGTTTCGATGTTCTCTTTTCACCCGACACGACCGCCGGCGAGACAGACGATCAGACCCGCTGGGGCGGTGCCTTGGGTGCCGGTCTTGAATATGGCTTTGCCCCGAATTGGTCACTCGCGATCGAATACGATCACCTGTTCATGCCCGACAAGACCACCACCATCACGGTCGTTGGCGCGCGGGGGCCCCTTCAGCACCGAGCGCATCGATCAGGATGTCGATCTCGTTGGTTTGCACCTGAACTACCGCTGCGGCGGCTGACTGGAGTGATGGTCTGCAGGCGCGTTCGGCGTGGTTAGCCGTCGATCGCAGGGCTGGCGCGCTAGATCACCGCGGCGACGCTGCGCAGGACCGGCTGCAGCCTGACCAGGCCGATGTCCTCGCGCTCGAAACGGCTGCCGACCTTGGTGAGCTTGGCCAGCACCTGCTCGCCCTCCTCCGGGCCGATCGGCGCGATGACGACGCCACCGCTCGACAATTGATCGAGCAGGAAGCGCGGCAGGCTATCGAAGGCCGCCCAGGCGATGATGCGGTCGAACGGCCCTTCGTTGGGCAGGCCGTTGGAGCCGTCGGTCTGGCGTACGATGACATTGCTGATGCCGAGCGCCTCGAAACGCTGCTTTGCCTGCTCGGCCAAGGTTTTGTAGCGGTCGACGCTGACGACGCGCGCGGCGAGCCTGGACATCACGGCTGCCGTATAACCCGACCCGGTGCCGATCTCGAGCACGCGGTTGCCCGGCTCGATGGCCAAAGCCGCAATCACCGCCGCCTGAAGGTCCGCGCCCTCGATCGCCTCGCCGCATTCGATCGGCAGCATCCCTTCCGACCAGGCCATCGAATGGAACTGCGCGGATAGGAAGCCGCGCCGCGGCGTCGCCTCGAAGGCGGCGACCAGTGCCTTCGGCGCCGCGCCCCTGCCGCGCAGCCGCAGCAGGAAAGCGGCGAAACCTTCACGGTCGTCGATAGCCATGGTCATGACAGCGCCTTGGTCAGCTGGTCGCGGAGTTCATGGGCGGTCAGGTCGAGCTGCAGCGGCGTCACCGACACCAGCCGGTTACGCAACGCGTAAAGATCGGTGCCCTTTTTGCCTTCGACCGGCTCTCGGCCGAAGCGCAGCCAGTAATAAGGCAGACCGCGGCCGTCGCGGCGCTCGTCGACCCAAAGACTGTGCACGAGCTTTCCCTGCGCGGTCACGACCGTGCCCTCGATTTCGTCGGGTGCGCAGTTCGGGAAATTGACGTTGAGCAGCACACCTTCCGGCAGCGGCGTTGCGATCAGCTTTTCGAGCAGCGCCGGTGCCAGCGCTTCGGTCGTCTCGTAAGGGACGACGCGGTCCTCGCCGAGATAGGAATAGGCCTGGCTGACCGCGATCGAACGGATACCGAGCAGCGCCCCCTCCATGGCGCCGGCCACCGTGCCCGAATAAGTAACGTCGTCGGCGATGTTGGCGCCGGAGTTGACCCCCGAAAGGATGAGGTCAGGCGGCCCGGGGAGGATCTTTTTCGTGCCCATGATGACGCAGTCGGTCGGCGTGCCGCGCACGGCGAAATGCTTCTCGCCGACCTTCCTCAGCCTGAGCGGTTCCGAAATCGAAAGCGAATGCGCGTAGCCGGACTGGTCCTGCTCGGGCGCCACCACCCAGACATCATCCGAGAGCGTTCGGGCGATGCGTTCGAGCCACGCAAGGCCTTCGGCGTGGATCCCGTCATCATTGGTCAGCAGGATGCGCATGAACTCATTTCGATTCGATCTTGACGAGACCACCCATGTAAGGCCGCAGCACTTCAGGAATGGTTACGCTGCCGTCCTCATTCTGGTAGTTTTCGACCACGGCGATGAGAGCACGGCCGACCGCGGTGCCGGAGCCGTTCAACGTGTGCACGAAGCGGTTGCCCTTGCCGTCCTTGTCCTTGTAGCGGGCATCCATGCGCCTCGCCTGGAAGTCGCCGCAGACGGAGCAGGACGAGATTTCGCGATAGGCGTTCTGGCCCGGCAGCCAGACCTCGATGT
The DNA here is from genome assembly GCF_002294795.1 of Mesorhizobium sp. WSM3866. Lineage (NCBI taxonomy): Bacteria > Pseudomonadati > Pseudomonadota > Alphaproteobacteria > Hyphomicrobiales > Phyllobacteriaceae > Mesorhizobium > Mesorhizobium sp. WSM3866. The sequence continues at coordinate 29,109 of NZ_NSGC01000010.1, forward strand.
CGTAGGTCTTGCGTGCGCCAAAGCCCATGTCGCCGGTGCAGAGCGTCACCGTGCGGAACGGCAGGCCGAGCCGCTTCAGCACCTCCTCGGCGCATTGCGTCATGCGCTCATGCTCGGCGAGCGAGCTTTCCTGGTCGGTGATCGACACCAGCTCGACCTTGTAGAACTGGTGCTGGCGCAGCATGCCGCGCGTGTCGCGGCCGGCCGAGCCCGCTTCCGAGCGGAAGCACGGCGTCAGCGCCGTGTAGCGCAGCGGCAGCTTCTCATGCGGCGTGATCTCCTCGCGCACCAGGTTGGTGAGCGGCACTTCCGCGGTTGGGATCAGGCCCAGCCGTCCGTCGCCATGCGGCGTGAAGAACAGGTCCAGTTCGAATTTCGGCAGCTGGTTGGTGCCGAAGAGAACCTCGTCGCGCACCATCAGCGGCGGCTGGATCTCCTCATAGCCGTGCTCTGTCGTGTGCAGGTCGATCATGAACTGGCCGAGCGCGCGCTCCATGCGCGCCAGCCGGCTCTTCAGCACTGTGAAGCGCGAGCCGGACAGCTTCGCCGCACGCTCGAAATCCATCATGCCGAGCGCTTCGCCGATCTCGAAATGCTCCTTCACCCAGTTCGGGCGGGTCGGCACATCGCCGACGACGCGCTTGACGACATTGTCGTGCTCGTCCTTGCCGACCGGCACGTCGTCGAGCGGCACGTTGGGCAGGACCGCAAGCGAGTCGTTCAGCGCCTGGTCGAGCTCGCGCTCGCGCGCCTCGCCGTTCTGGATGAACGCCTTGATCTCGCCGACCTCGGCCTTGAGCTTTTCAGCAAGCGCGGCCTCGCCCGAGCGCATGGCATTGCCGATCTCCTTCGAAGCGGCATTGCGGCGCTCCTGCTTGACCTGCAATTCGCTGAGGTGGGTGCGCCGCTCCTCGTCCCTGGCGATCAGATCCTCGACGGCGGACTGGGCGTCGTCAGCAGACCACGAGCGCTTCACCAGCGCTTCGACAAGGGCCTTCGGGTTGTCGCGAATCCATTTGATGTCAAGCATGGCTTTCCGTCCTCGAGTAAGGTTCGAGGGCGTAAACCGCATCCCTGATCGATGCAAGACAGCAGCAGCCGGCAGCCGTGTTTTTCAGGCCTGGGACCAGGTTTAGCGCTAGGTTGACGGCGCGTCCGGCGTCTTTCCGGCGACAGTGCTGTCTGCCTCTTCCTGCCTGTCGCGCGCCAGACGGTCGCGCTCCCGGCTGCGCTCGATCAGGCGCGAAGTGAAGATCGCGACCTCGTAGAGCACGATGGTCGGAAGAGCGAGGCCGATCTGGCTCATCGGATCTGGCGGGGTCAACACCGCGGCGACGACGAAGGCAATGACGATCGCCCATTTGCGCTTCTCGGCCAGCGCTTGCGACGACAGAAGGCCGACGCGCGTCAGCAGGCTGGTCACCACCGGCAGTTGGAACACCAGGCCGAAGGAGAAGATCAGCGTCATGATCAGGCTGAGATATTCCGACACCTTCGGCAGCAAGGAGATCTGCACCTGGTCGTTGGTGCCGACCTGCTGCATGGCGAGGAAGAACCACATCACCATCGGGGTGAAGAAGAAATAGACCAGCGAGGCGCCCATCAGGAACAGGATGGGCGACGCAATCAGGAACGGCAGGAAGGCGCTGCGTTCGTTCTTGTAGAGACCCGGCGCGATGAATTTATAGATCTGCGTGGCGATCAGCGGGAAAGCGATGACCATGCCGCCGAACATGGCGAGCTTCACCTGGGTGAAGAAGAACTCCTGCGGCGCCGTGTAGATCAGCTCGACCTTGTGCGGGTCGAGCCCAGCCCATTGCGTCGCCCATTTGAACGGGACGACCAGAAGGTTGAACAGGCGCTTGGCGAAGAAGAAGCAGGCGAGGAAGGCGATGAAGAAGCCGCCCAGCGACCAGATCAGCCGCCGGCGCAGCTCGACAAGGTGCTCGATCAGCGGCGCCGAGGATTTCTCGATCTCTTCCCTCTCCTTGTCCGAGACGCTCACTTGGCGGCTCCTGCCGTCTTCTTGGCATCGGCGGCCTTTTTCACGGCCGGCTTCTTCGCCGCGGGATTGGCCTCAACCTTGGATGCCGCTTCCTTAGCAGGCGCTGCGACCTTTGCCGCCGCCGGCGCAGATTTCGCCGGGGCTTTAGTCGCCGGAGCCTTGGCCGATGCGGCTTTCGCCGCTGCACCGGCGGCTTTCGCCTTCGACGCGGCCACTTTTTTCGCCGGCTGGGCGGACCCGGCGGTCTCCGCAATGGGCGTGGTCACGGAGGCCTCAGTCAAGGCCGGGGAGATCGGCGCAGCTGGCGGGAACATCGGCACAGCCGGGGCGACGTCGGTTCCGTTGATGCCTGAGATTTCCGTCGCGCCGTTCTTCAGCGGCTCGGCAGGCTGCGGGGTCGTTGCATCCGAGGGCGCCTGATCGGAAGCCGGCTTGGGCTTCATGATCGTATCGACGCCGGCCCGAACGTCGGCCGCCGCCTGCTCGAACGGATTGAGCTGCTTGCGGATTTCGTTCATCGGGCTGAGCCCACGAAGGCTGTCGACCGAGTCCTTGACATCGTCAAGCTCGGCTTCCTTCAGCGCGTCGTTGAACTGCTTCTGGAAGTCGCCCGCCATGGCGCGCAATTTGGCCGCGGTGCGGCCAAACGTGCGCAGCATGTTGGGCAAATCCTTCGGCCCGACGACCACGATCATGACGACCGCGATCACCAGCAGCTCGCTCCAGCCGACTTCGAACATGGCAATCTATTCCAACGAGAGCCTGCCGCCCAAAAACACGAAACGGATCTGGGACAACGATATGCTCAAAGCAACAACCGGACTCAGCTCTTGCTGACCTTTTCTTTGCCCGGCGATACGGTCTCGTCGGCGCGGTGCTCGACGGTCCGCTTGTCGTCGGTATCGTCCTCAGCCATGCCCTTCTTGAAGCTCTTGATGCCCTTGGCCATGTCGCCCATCAGCTCCGGCAGCTTGCCGCGGCCGAACAGGAGCAGCACGATGACTAGAACGATCAGCCAGTGCCATATCGATAGTGAACCCATAACAATCTCTCTCGAATGTTTTCCCTCGGCGATGATCTATGCGTTTTCGCTCGGGGATTCAAACACAACCGCAATGAAGTTGGTAAAATGGCTAGCGGATGTCACGCACTTTCGGCGTGAGCGCCTTGCTACGAATCCGCGCAGCCCCTGCTAATAGACCATTCGCGTCGGTTTCGCACTCACTCTTCGGTAACGCGCGGCGTGAGCAATCCGAGCTCCTCGAGGTCGATATCGGTCAGCGCATCCTCGTCCTCGGCCAACGCGTCCGGATCGGCCGGCGGCACCGGCATCGAGAAATTGGACGGCATGCGCGTCGAAAGCAATCCGGCGCCCTTCAGCTCTTCCATGCCGGGCAGGTCGCGGATCTCCTCCAGCGCGAAATGATCGAGGAAAGCGTCAGTCGTGCCGTAGGTCACGGGACGGCCGGGCGTGCGGCGCCGGCCGCGCATCCTGACCCACTCCGTCTCCAGCAGCGTGTCCAGCGTGCCCTTCGAGGTCTCGACCCCCCTGATATCCTCGATCTCGGCGCGGGTGACCGGCTGGTGATAGGCGATGATCGCCAGAACTTCGAGCGCCGCGCGTGAGAGCTTTCTCTGCTGGACCGAGTCCCGGCTCATCAGGAAAGCCAGGTCGCCGGCGGTGCGGAACGCCCAGGCGTCGCCCACCCGCACCAGGTTGACCCCCCGCTTGGCGTAGATTTCCTGCAGATCGGCCATTGCGGCCGCAATGTTGACGCCCTCGGGCAGGCGCGCCGCCAGTTGCCTGTCACTGACCGGCTCGGCGCTGGCGAAGATGATCGCCTCGGCCATGCGGACTGCTTCCGACAATTGCAGCCGCTCGGCGGGGTTCTCGATAGAACCCTGCTCGGCCATCTCGGCTTCCGGTTCGACCTCGACCTTGAACGGGATGACCGAAGCGTTGGCGCGTTCACTCATGATGCCACCTCGACTGCCTTGACCCCTTGTGCGCGGCCGCGCAGATAGATCGGCGCGAAGACCTGATCCTGCCGCAGATCCAGCTTGCCCTCGCGCACCATTTCGAGTGTCGCGGCGAACGAACTGGCGATTGCCGTGCGCCTTTCTTCCGGCGCGGCCAGATATTGGATCAGGAAGCTGTCGAGCGCCGTCCAGTCGCCAATCGTTCCAACCAGCCGTGCCAGCACGTCGCGTGCGTCCTTCAGCGACCATACGGCGCGCCTGGCGATCGTCACGTTGCTGATCGCCTGCCGCTGGCGCTGCTGCGCATAGGCGGTCAGCAGATCGTAGAGCGAGGCCGAATAGGCATTGCGCTTCTCGACGATCACCATTTCCGGCATGCCGCGCGCGAAGACGTCGCGGCCGAGCCGGTTGCGGTTGACCAGCCGCGCAGCGGCATCACGCATCGCCTCCAGCCGCTTCAGCCGGAACTGCAGCACCGCTGCCAGTTCCTCGCCGCTCTCGCCCTCTTCGCCCGGCTGTTTCGGGATCAACAGCTTCGACTTGAGGAAGGCAAGCCATGCCGCCATGACCAGATAGTCGGCCGCGAGTTCCAATCTCAGCGCCCTCACCTTCTCGATGAAGGCCAGATATTGCTCGGCGAGCGCCAGGATCGAGATGCGGGCGAGATCGACCTTCTGGTTGCGCGCCAGATGCAGCAGAAGATCGAGCGGGCCCTCGAAGCCGGCGACATCGACCACCAGCGACGGGTCGCTGGTCAGACGTGACTCGTCGTTCTCGGCCCACAGACGGTCCATCGGTGCGGCCTTCGCGGCCTTGCTGTCCAATGTTTCCGCCACTTGCCTTGCTTTCCCTTCGGTTCAGGCCACCGCGTCGAAATAGGTGGCGAATTCCGCGCGTATGGTGCTTTCGTCCGCGACGTCGCGGTCCTTTATATAGGCCAGCGCCCGCTCCGCTCTCGCCAAGGACTTGCCTTCGAGCACCGTCGTACGCGACGCGATCCCCGACATTTCCTCGAAAACGCCGTTGCAGTGAAGGACGAGATCGCAGCCCGCCGCAAGGATCGCGGCCGCCTTTGTCGGGAAATCCCCAGAAAGTGCCTTCATCGAGGTGTCGTCGCTCATCAGGAGCCCGTCGAAGCCGATCTCGCCACGGATCACCTCGTTGACGACCTTGGCCGAGGTCGTCGCCGGATTGTCCGGGTCGATCGCGCTGTAGACGACATGCGCCGTCATCGCCATCGGCAGGTGGTTGAGCGCCTTGAACGGGGCGAAATCATGTTGCCGCAACTCGGCGAGGGGCGTGTCGACCGTCGGCAGCGCGAAATGCGTATCGGCAAAGGCGCGGCCGTGGCCGGGAATATGCTTCATGACCGGCAGGACGCCACCCGACATCAGGCCCTCGGCCGAAGCCCGGCCAAGCTCGATCACGGCATTTGGTTCCATACCATAGGCGCGCGCGCCGATGACATCGCTGGCGCCCGCAATGGGCACGTCGAGCACCGGCAGGCAGTCGGCGGTGATGCCGTGGCGCAGCAGATCGAAGGCGTGAAGCCGCGCGAGCAGCCACGCGGCACGGCGGCCGGCCTCGCGATCATCGCGCCAAAGCGCGCCGAGCGCTCCGCCTGCAGGATAGTTCGGCGCCAGCGGCGGTCGCAGGCGCTGCACCCTGCCGCCCTCCTGGTCGATGAAGACCGGGGCATCCGGGCGTCCGACGCTCTCGCGCATCGAGGCGACCAGGTCGCGGATCTGCTCGGTCTCGCCGACATTGCGCGCGAACAGGATGAAGCCCCAAGGACGTTCGTCGCCGTAGAAGCGGATTTCATCTTCAGTGAGGGATTTCCCGGCGCAGCCGAGGATCATGGATTTTGATTCGGTCATGGATCGAAGCTTAGAGCAATTCCAGGAAAAGTGTGTAACGGTTTTGCGTCCGGAATTCCGTAAAAACAAGGAGTTATGCGGGTTCGGTGATTCTGCCGGCGCTGAACCGCTCTAAGGTTTTGCGAACCAAAGGGGAATCACCCCTGACCGGTGCCGCATGAATGACGACAGCCGTCCACAACGAAAAAGCCGGCGCGGCCTCGCGGCGACGCCGGCTCTGAACGGTGGTAAATGATCAGCGCGACACGAAGCAGGTGCCGCCGGCCGCCTTGTAGTTGGTGCACAGATTGATCGCGTCGTTGCGCGACTGGGCCGGGACCCGGACTCGGTAGAAAGTGCCCTTGCCGGCGATCTGCGCCTTGACGATGTTGGCTGTGCGTCCGGCGAGCACACTTCCGTAACGGCGCTGCAGGTCCTGGTAGGTGGACTGGGCGCTTTCAACCGTCGGCTGCGAAGCGATCTGCATCGACCACGAGCCGCCGCCTGCCGCCGCCGGATCGATGGAGGCGACCTGGTCGGGCTTGACCTCGCCGACGATATCGACCGGCTGATCGGACGGACGCGGCGGCGCCACCGGCACCTTCGCCGGCGTGTTGGCGGACTGGACCCTGGCTTCGGTCTTCGCCGCGGCGGCTGGCTTCACCGCGGCGGCAGCGCGTTGGTCATCACCGCCCTGGTCGGCAGCCTGATCGGTTGCCGGCGTGACGGCGCCTGTCGGCTGGGCATCGCCCTGCCCGGCGGAAGCGACGTGCTGCGGCGCCGGATCGGTCGGTTCGGTTGCCGCGACCTGCGGCGCGGGAGCCGGATCCTCGCGCGGAACCAGCGAGCCGTCAGGCTTCACCATCATGGTCTTCACCTTGCGCGGCGCCACGGCGACGACATCGTTGTTGGTCCCCTTGTCTGCCTCCTGCAGAACCTGGGCGATGCGGTCTTCCGATTTCGGCGCCGGAGCGGCCTGCTGTGGGGTTGCGGGGGCGGCGGCCTGGGCGTCAGCCGGCGCTGCTGCGTCCGGTGCGGGCGCTGCGGCCTCCGGTGCCGGCGCTGCGGCTTCCGGAGCCGGCGCTGCTTCGGCCGGTGCCGGCGCGGCTGCGGCCGGTGCCGGCGCGGCTGCGGCCGGAGCTGCTGTGTCCGGAACCGGCGCTGCCGCGGCCGCATTGCCGGCTGAGTTGGTGCCAGGCGCGGCGTCGGTGTCGTCAGGCGAAAGGTCGACGATCCGGCTCTGCGCCGGTTCCTTCGACGCCACGTCGATAGGTTCCTCGGTGTTGGTCACCAGTTTCTGCTGCGCCGGTTCGGCGGGCTTGGCCGCCCCACCCTTGGCCACGGCGTCATAGACTTTGTTGTCCTGGTTCGGCACCACGGTGCCGCCCGGGTTTTGCGGCTTGACCTTGATCGGCGAATTGTCTGCCTTCACGATCACGGGCGCTTCGCTGCCGCCCTTGCCGCCAAAGGAGAAGGCGAGAGCGCCGAGACCGCCCGCGACCACAACGGCGCCGACGAGCGCGGCAAGCATCATGCCACGGCTTCGCGGCTTCGCGGCTTCGCGCTCGGCAAAGCCGGGCACAGTCATCGCTTCGTCGAGCTCAGGATCGTAGTCAAGTTCGTCGACGGCGAAGTCGTCCGCCTGCGAGACCGGCCGGCTGCCGGGCAAATCGTCTGCATCGAATTGGCTTGCAGCTGCGGCATAGGACAGGGTCGCCGGTGCAGCGGCCGTCTCGGCCCGCAACTCGCGGCGGTCGTAGCCGGTCTTGAGCCCGGCATTGTGGGAGTCGTCCTCATAGCCCCGGCTCTGCACAGGCGCCTGAGCGATCTCGGTTGCGTTCATCTCGCTAAGCAAGCCGGCAAACTCGGCATCGAGATCGTCATAGGCAGGCGCCGCAGGCTGATCCTCCTCGAAGCTGAGCTCCGGAATGTCTAGGTCGTCGGCCAACGCCACCACGCGCTCCGGCACGTCGACCGTCTCGACATCGGGCATTTCCTCCTGCTGGCGAGACTGCGGCGCCGCGGCTGGCTTGGCGTAATCGGAATAGTCCCTCGCCGGCTCCTCACGATAGGCAGGCGCCGACATCTGCGGCGCCGGGGCCGGCGTGGCGTAACCGGCATAGTCCTTCGCCGGCTCCTCACGATCGGCAGGCGCTGACATCTGCGGCGCCGGGGCCGGCGTGGCGTAACCGGCATAGTCCTTCGCCGGCTCCGCACGATAGGCAGGCGTCGGCATCTGCGGCGCCGGCTTGGCGTATGCGGAATAATCCTTCACCGGTTCGTAGGCAGGGGCCGCGGTTTGCGGCGCCGTAGCCGCAGGCTGCGTGGCATAAGAGGCGTGCACCGGCGCTGCGACCGGGGTCACGCGGCTCCACGACTTTGGCGGTTCGGCAGGCGCGACAGGCGCGTCCATCTCGATGCCCTTGGCGAAGGCGGCGTCGAAAGCCTCGTCATCGAAATCTATGCTGGGTTCGGCATCCTGTTCGGAAGCCGCGCCTTCGAAGCCCTGCCGGTCGAGTTCGCCGGCGAGCAGCCTATCGAGATCGGCATCGGCGGACTGGGCGATCTGCGTGCCGTAGGCGGGCTCGTTGCGTGCGTCGAGGTCCCAATCGAGCTCATCGCCCACGCCAGCCTTCTGGTCGGTGTCGCCAGCCGGCTGAACGACCGACCGCGGTGCCGATGCGGCGGCCGGAACAGGAGCAACCGGGACCGGCGCAACCGGAAATGGCCGCGCCGTCATGGCGCCAAGCAGCGCATTGAGTTCGTCTTCCAGGCTGCGCTCGCCTGCGGCCGGCTTAGCCGGGTCGACTGCCGCAACCGGCGGAACCGGTGCCGATGCAGAAGGAGCAGGCTCGGCAAATGGCGGCTCCGCCGCGGCGACGGGCTCGGCAGCCGGCGCTTCCGATTCCCCAGACGGCACGTTGTCGAAATTGAGTTCGAAATCGTCTCCGAAGACCTCTTCAGCCGCAGCCTCGTGACCGGCGACCGGTTCAGGATCGACAGCCGGGCCTTCCGGCTCCTCGGCAAGCGCGTCACGGAAGCTGAGCTCGAAATCGTCTTCGAAGACCTGATCGGCTACAGCTCCGTGATCGGGTTGGGGATCGAAGGCGGGCTCGGGATCGGCGGCGAAATGCTCGGCCTCAACAGGCGCCTCGAGAGCCGGCGATGGCTCGTCATCGACCGACAGTTCCTGCTCCAGGATCAGGTGCTGCGGCTGATCGATATCCATGGCGATATCAGCCGTCGCCTGCTCAAATTGGGCCTGATCAGATTGGGCCTGATCGAAATGGGCCTGATCAACTGCGGCCCGAACGAATTCGGCCTGATCGGACCCACTCTCGTAGTCTTCAGCGGCGATCGGCTGGTCGACAGCGGCGTGAGCCTCGATCGGCTGCACGTCGGCGCCTTCGGGCTCAATATCACGGTCATCGAAGGCCAACTCGTCCTCGAGCGACATCTGGACCGCAGTGTCGAAATCGGCGTCGAACGCCGTCTCGTCCGCAGGCTCAAGGACAGCAGGCTCGACAGCCGCAGGCTCGGCGGCCGCGGCGGCGCTCTCGTCCGTGTCAGGCTGGTCGTCGATCCAGAAGCCCTCATCCAGCGAGGCCGCCATTTCCTGGTCGACGGAAAGCTCGTCCTGCACGGGCGAGACTTCCAACGAACGCGCGACCGCCTTCTCGAAATCATCGTCGTATGCCGTGTCCGCGGCCGGCTCCGGCGCTGGGGGCGTGGCAACAGCGGGCGTGGCAAAATGGGCGTGATCCGCCGCATCGTCAAAGACGAAATCCCGTTCGAGAGAAGCGGCGAGCTCGTCGTCGCTGAGAGTGGCAGCCCAGTAAGCCGGCGCAGCCTGGGCAGCCTGCTGCGCCACCGGCTCGCTTTCCTCGGCAATGTCGAAGTCGCCCATCAGCTCCTTTTCGAGGTCGATGTCGAAGTCGGCCCCATCGGCAGCCTGGTTCGCGGGCGCAGCCTTTGCGGTCGCCGGCGACTGCGGCCTGACCGGTTGACGCGGATCGAAACCCATGATGCGGGTCAGTTCGGCGAACGGATCGTCGTCGGCGATATGATTGCTTGCGGCTACTTTCAGCTGGGTTCTGTCTGCCATTATTGTTCCCGAACTCGCACACAGTCGGACGCCATGGACGTCGCGCAGGGTTGGCCCTTACCAGCGCAATGTGGGCAAAAGGTGACAGGCTTTTTAGTCAAACCTAACGCATTTCGGTAGGCGCATCAGCTCCTATCAGCGTCAGGCCGGAGGTCAAAACATCCGAAACAGCCTGCACCAGCCCCAGTCTGGCATACGTCAATTGTGGGTCGTTAACCTTAACAAAACGTAAGTCTGGGTTGTCGGTGCCCCGATTCCAGTGTGCGTGGAAGCTCGACGCCAGATCGTAGAGGTAGAATGCCAGCCGGTGCGGCTCCAGCGCAAGCGCCGCGGATTCGATTAGCCGTGGATATTCAGCGAGTTTCCGGATCAGGCCGATTTCGCCCTCGTCCGTCAGCGACGCAACCGAGGCCACAAGCCGGTCGCGGTCGAAATTCGCTTCGCCCAATTGCTCGCTCGCCTGCCGGAACACCGAGTGGGAGCGCGCGGAAGCGTATTGCACGTAGAACACCGGATTGTCCTTGGACTGCTCGGTGACCTTGGCGAAGTCGAAATCGAGCGGCGCATCATTCTTGCGGTAGAGCATCATGAAGCGGATCGGGTCGCGGCCGACCTCCTCCACCACGTCGCGCAGCGTGACGAAATCCCCTGACCGCTTCGACATCCGGACCGGCTCGCCGTCGCGGAACAGCTTCACCAGTTGGCAGAGCAGGACCGTGAGCTTGACCGTGTCGCCGGCGACCGCGCGCGCCAGCGCTTCGAGCCGCTTGACGTAACCGCCATGGTCGGCGCCGAGCACATAGATGAGATCGACGAAGCCGCGCTCGACCTTGTCCTTGAGATAGGCGACGTCCGCGGCGAAATAGGTGAAAGAGCCGTCCGACTTCACCAGCGCCCGGTCCATGTCGTCGCCGACCGCGGTCGAGCGGAACAGCGTCTGCTCGCGGTCTTCCCAGTCGTCCGGCTTCTCGCCCTTCGGCGGCGGCAGCTTGCCCTTGTAGATATGACCCTTCAGCGTCAGGTCGGCGATTGCCGCGCGGATCTTCTTGGCGTTGTCGGCATGCAGCGTGCGTTCGGAGAAGAACACGTCGTGATGCACGTTGAGCAGCGCCAGATCCTCTCGGATCATCGCCATCATCGCGTCGACCGTGCGATCCTTGACGATCGCCAGCGCCTCGTCTTCCGGCATCTCCAGCAGGCCGAGGCCGAACTGTTCGGCCAGCGCCTGGCCGACGGGTATCAGATAGTCGCCTGGATAAAGGCCTGGCGGAATCTCGCCGACGGCTTCGCCGAGCGCCTCGCGATAGCGCAGCATGGCCGAACGTCCAAGCACGTCGATCTGCGAGCCGGCATCGTTGATGACATATTCCTTGGTCACGTCGTAGCCGGCGAAGGCCATCAGGTTGGCTAAAGTGTCGCCGACGACGGCGCCCCGGCAATGGCCGACATGCATCGGGCCGGTCGGATTGGCCGAGACATACTCGACGTTGGCCTTGCGGCCGCCGCCTATCTTGGAGCGGCCATAGTTGCGGCCCTCGCTGAGCAGCACTGCCAAATGCGCCTGCCAGAAGCCGTCCTTCAGCCGGAGATTGACGAAGCCCGGGCCGGCAACATCGGCGGAAGCGATGTCGGCATCGCTGCGCAGCGCTGCGGTCAGCTGCTCGGCCAGCGCGCGCGGGTTCTGGCCGGTGGGCTTTGCCAGCACCATCGCCGCATTGGTGGCAAGGTCGCCATGACTGGCGTCGCGCGGCGGCTCGACCGCGATGCGCGACAGATCCAGCGCTCCGCCATCCTTGTCCTTCAGATCAAGGGCTTCGACGGCTTTTACGATCCGCGCGTTGAAATCGGCGAAGATATTCATCGGGTATGCTCTGGGCTTTAAGAGGGACCGGCTGCTTGGCCGACAAAATCGTGGCTCGCCCTAGCCCAAATCCGGCGTATGGTCAAACAATCGCCTGTGCTCCTTGAGCGCATAGGTATCGGTCATTCCGGCCAGGAAATCGGCGACGCTGCGCGCCTTGATGCGATCCTGCGCCCTGTCGAGCCCTTCGCGCCAGCCGTCCGGCATGGCGCGCGGGTCGGCGAAATAGACATCGAACAGGTCGCGGACGATCTGCTCGGCGTCGGCCCGCACGCGCATCACTTCGGCATGCCGGTAGAGATGCTTGTAAAGAAAGGCCTTCAGCTCCTTTTCGGCTGCCGCCATCTCGGCCGAGAAGGTGACCATCGTCTCACCCGCGGCCCTCACCGCATCGGCGCTGTCCGGCTTGAGGCGCTCGATATTGTCGGCAGCGGCAGCAATGACATCCTCCACCATCAGCGTGATCTGCCGCCGCATCAGCTCGTGGCCGGTGCGAACGTCGTCGAGTTGCGGGTAGCGGGCGCGCACGCCACTCAGGATCGAGCCCGGCAGGCCGATGTCTTCCAGCATGTCCAGCGTCAGCAGGCCGGCACGCAGGCCGTCGTCGATGTCATGCGTGTTGTAGGCGATATCGTCGGCGATCGCGGCGCACTGCGCCTCGATGCCGGCGAAGCGGTCGAGCTCGAGGTCGTGCAGTGCGGAATAGTCGCGGACCGCCTGCGGCACGGGGCCCTTGAGCCCCTTCCCGCTTGCATCGGTAAGCGGCCCGTTATGCTTGACCAGCCCTTCCAGCGTCTCCCAGCTGAGGTTCAACCCGTCGAACTCGGCATAGCGCCGCTCGAGCCGGGTGACGACGCGCAGCGACTGCGCGTTGTGGTCGAAGCCGCCCCAGCCGGCCATCTTTTCGTTCAGCGCCTCCTCGCCGGTATGGCCGAAAGGCGTGTGACCGAAATCGTGCACCAAGGCCACTGCCTCCGCCAGATCCTCGTCGCCGCGCAGCGCGCGTGCCAGGGCGCGGGCAATCTGCGCCACCTCGATCGAATGCGTCAGCCGGGTGCGGTAGTGATCGCCCTCATGCGCAATGAACACCTGCGTCTTGTGCTTCAGCCGGCGGAAGGCGGTGGAATGGATGATGCGGTCGCGGTCACGCTGGAATGGCGTCCGGGTCGGACTTTCCGGCTCATCGAACAGGCGGCCGCGCGAGCGCGCCGGATCGCTCGCGTAAACGGCGCGCGGCCGGTAGCCGAAACCGATCTCGCCGAGAGCATCCTTGCCCATTCGCCCACCAGTTGACTTGCCCCCGTCCGCTTCATACCTATCATGGGAAACCGAAAGCAAGGTGACGCCGATGGGCGCGGATGCCAAGACTGCCATGAAGGTCGAGATGACCGAAGCGGCCGCGAAGCGGATCGCCAGGATTCTGGCCGGCGAGCCGGGCAAGAATGCCTTGCGTGTATCCGTCGAAGGCGGCGGCTGCTCCGGCTTCTCCTACAGGTTCGATCTCGTCGATAGTCGCAACGACGACGACGTGGCCATCGAGAAGGATGGCGCCACGATCCTCATCGACGACCTCTCGCTGGTCTATATGGGCGGCTCGGTCATCGACTTCGTCGACGACCTTATGGGTCAGTCTTTCCAGATCCGAAACCCGAACGCTGTCGCCTCCTGCGGCTGCGGCACCAGCTTCTCCGTCTAGCGGGCCGCCATGCGCACGATAGGCGCGGTCCGTCAGGTCGCGCTGTCGGCCGGGCGCGATCTCGATAGAACGCTGGCTTTCTGGCACGATGTGCTCGGCATGAGCGTGCATGCGCGCTACGATCCGCCGGGCATCGCCTTCATCATCGCGGGCGGCGTGCGGCTGTTTTTTGGCGACGGCGTGCCCCCCGGCACCGTCTATCTCGATATTGCCGGCCTCGAGGCCTTCCATGCCGAGGCGAAAGCCGCCGGTGTTCCTTTCACCGCGTCGCCGGCGCTGGTCCATCGCGACACCGAGGGCCGGTTCGGTCCGGCCGGGGAAAGCGAATGGATGGCCTTTCTAAAGGATCCGGCAGGCAATACGATCGGCCTCGTCGAGCGCCTTGCGCCGGAAGAACATTGAGGTCCGCATGAAGATCGTCACCTGGAATATCAACGGCGTTCGCGCCCGCATCGGCAACCTCACCCACTGGCTGACCGAGAGCGCGCCGGACATCGTGTGCCTGCAGGAGATCAAGACGGTCGACGACCAGTTCCCGCGCGCCGAGATCGAGGCGCTGGGCTATAATGTCGAGACCAACGGGCAGAAGAGCTTCAACGGCGTCGCTCTCCTGTCGAAGCTGCCCTTCGACGAGGTTAATCGCGGTTTGCCTGGCGACGATGCCGACGACCACGCGCGCTTCATCGAAGGCGTCTTCTCGACCGATAAGGGCGCGCTGCGGGTCGCCTCCCTCTATCTGCCGAACGGCAACCCAGTCGATGACGAGCGGAAGTTTTCCTACAAGCTGTCATGGATGGCGAGGCTGGAGCGCTGGGCGGAAGAGCGGCTGAGGCTCGAGGAAGCGCTGGTGCTGGCCGGGGACTACAACGTCATCCCCGAGCCCGCCGACGCCAGGTTCCCCGAAAACTGGCGCAGTGACGCGCTATTCCAGCCTCAGACGCGGCAGGCCTTCCGCCGCCTGAAGAATCTCGGCTTCACGGAGGCCGTGCGCGCTGTGACCGATTCGCCGGATGTCTATACTTTCTGGGACTATCAGGCCGGCGCCTGGCAGAAGAACAACGGCATCCGCATCGACCATCTGTTGCTGTCTCCCGAAGCCGCTAACCGCTTCTCGTCGGCCTCGGTTGAAAAGCACGTCCGCGCCTGGGAAAAACCTTCCGACCATGTGCCAGTGGCCATCGATCTGCGCTTGCAGCCGGCCTGAAGGCGCTGCTTGCGGACTCTTGCCGAACCCTGATGTCGCCACAAATCGTGTGTCTGATGCGGGATTGTTGCGGGGTTCGATGGCGATCCGATTTGTTCTTTGCCCGGTCGGCCTTGCGCTGGCATTTGCCGCGCCGGCGCTCGCGGCCCCGGAGTGTCTTGCCAACGGCAAATCGTTCAAGCTCGGTGAGACGGCCTGCCTGACCATTGCCGGCGAAAGTCACCTCGCCCGCTGCGACATGGTTCTCAACAACACGTCCTGGACGAAGGTCCAGGACGACTGCCCCGGCGAGAATCAGGCGCCGAAACTGCACCCGACCTCGATCACGGCGCCGACGGAACCTACCGAAAATTGAAGCCGAAGCTGCGGCCTACTGGTCGCCGTTGTTGCCCTTGGTCAGGATGTCGTCGGCGAGCGAAATCGCCGTGCGACGGTCGGCTTCGCCAGCCGCGGCGAAGGCCTCTTCCTGCATGCTGCGGATCCAGGGCTGATCCGCCGGCGGGGCACGCTCCAAGGCAGCCGTCATCATCGCCAGGCCGCGCACGATCTTGCCGCTCTGGAACAACAGGTTGCCGAGCGTCGCCTGCGCACCGGCATGGCCTTTTTCGGCCGCGAGTTGCAGCCAGCGCCCAGCCTGTTTGACGCTGGCCTTCACGCCGCCCTCGCCTTTGAGGAACATCTGACCGATCTCGAACTGGGCGTTCGGGTTGCGGTAGTTGGCGGCGGCGCGCATGTAGTATTCCTGCGCCGCAACCTCGTTCTCCTCGACCGGGCTGCCGGGGATACCTTTGCGCAGATAGTCGCCGAGCGCGACAAGCGCGTCGGAGACATAGCTTTCCTCGGGCGAGCCGGGCTCGACATCTTGGTCGACGATCTCCGAGAAGAACTTGAAGGCCGCATAGTCGTCGCGGGCCACGCCGTCGCCCTGGGCATACATGCGCGCAAGTTTCCAGGTGGCCCCGATCTGGCCGTTCTCGGCGGCATATTTATAGGCCTCGACCGCTTGATCCTTGTGGCCGTTCTTGTAGGCGGAGAAGCCGAACTGGAACACCGCCCACGGGCTCGACTGCGGCTTGACCCCGGTCTTGTCGTCGAACACCTTGTCGTCGAAGGCCATGACCTGCCCGACGGCGCCCAAGGTCGCCACCGCGACCAGTGCCGGCAAGACAAATGACCTCAACACCTCAAATGTCCGCATAGCAGTGTGTTTCTTTTGCACCGCCCGGATGGGTGACCGCGCCGTCGCGGGCCGACCCTACGGTCTGCGCATATTTCCAGATCGCGCCGGACTGATAGTCGGTCTTGCGCGCCTTCCATTTCTTTGCCCGGGCCGCCAGCTCGGCATCCGACAGCGCCACCTCGATCGTGCCACTCACGGCGTCGATAGAGATCACGTCGCCATTCTTGATGAGCCCGATCGGCCCGCCGACCGCCGCCTCCGGCCCGACATGGCCGATGCAGAAACCACGTGTAGCACCGGAAAAACGCCCGTCGGTGATCAGCGCCACTTTGCCGCCCATGCCCTGGCCGTAGAGCGCTGCCGTCGTCGACAGCATCTCGCGCATGCCCGGACCGCCGCGCGGCCCCTCGTAGCGGATGACGAGGACCTCGCCCTCCCGGTAATTGCGCTGCGTGACCGCTTCGAAGCACTCCTCTTCCGAATCGAAGCAGCGCGCCGGGCCTGAGAATTTCAGCTCCGACATGCCGGCGATCTTGACGATCGCGCCTTCGGGGGCGAGGTTGCCCTTCAAGCCCACAACGCCGCCTGTCTTGGTGATTGGCCGATTGGCGGGACGCACAACATCCTGGCTCTCATTCCAGGCAACGTGCTCCATGTTTTCGGCCAAAGTGCGGCCAGTGACCGTCATGCAGTCGCCATGCAGATAGCCGTGGTCGAGCAGCGTCTTCATCAAGAGCGGAATGCCGCCGGCCTCGAACATGTCCTTGGCGACATATTTGCCGCCGGGCTTGAGGTCGGCGATATAGGGCGTCTTTTCGAAGATCGCCGCCACGTCGAAGAGGTCGAACTTGAGACCCGCCTCATGCGCGATCGCCGGCAGATGCAGCGCCGCATTGGTCGAGCCGCCGGTGGCCGACACGACCGTCGCAGCATTCTCCAACGCCTTGCGGGTAACGATGTCGCGCGGCCGGATGTTTTTCGCGATCAGCTCCATGACCTTTTCGCCGGAGGCGAAATTGAACCGGTCGCGCATTTCGTAGGGCGCAGGCGCGCCGCAGGAATAGGGCAAGGCCAGCCCGATCGCCTCGGCGACCGTCGCCATGGTGTTGGCGGTGAACTGGGCGCCGCACGACCCTGCCGACGGACAGGCTGCCTGCTCGATCTCGAGCAGCTCGGCATCGGAGATCGTGCCGACCGAATGCTGCCCGACCGCCTCGAACACATCCTGCACGGTGATCTGCCTTCCGCGGTAGCTGCCGGGCAGGATCGAACCGCCATAAATGAAGATCGACGGCACGTTGAGCCGCACCATCGCCATCATCATGCCGGGCAGCGATTTGTCGCAGCCGGCAAGCCCGACCAGCGCGTCATAGCAATGGCCGCGCATGGTGAGCTCGACTGAATCGGCGATCACCTCGCGCGACACCAGGGACGACTTCATGCCCTGGTGGCCCATGGCGATACCGTCCGTGACGGTGATGGTGCAGAATTCGCGCGGCGTGCCATTGGCGGCCGCGACGCCCTTCTTCACCACCTGCGCCTGGCGCATCAGGGAGATGTTGCAGGGAGCGGCCTCGTTCCAGCAGCTGGCGACGCCGACCAGCGGCTGCGCGATCTCGGCCGCCGACAGTCCCATGGCGTAAAGGTATGAACGATGTGGTGCGCGCGCCGGACCTTCGGTCACGTAGCGGCTGGGCAGCTTGGCCTTGGAGATTGCCTTGGCGTCCATCGTCGTCCTTGCCGCACACCCCGCGGCCGGTCCCATCGCCGAGCCAACCTGGCACGCATCCCGAGACCTATTCGAGTTGCTCCGGGTTTATGGCGGGAAATGGGCAGTTCCCTCGGCTAGCCTTTTAGCTTCGGGGTTGTTCATCAACTGTTGCTGAAACGTCACAATCGTCTGAAGCGCCGGCTGTGCAGCTAATTTGCAACACAGGATCGGCCAACCAGCCCAGGCCGTTGATCGCCCGATAGAGAAAGGCCGGGCGGTGCCCGGCCTCAGACTGCTGACGAACCCCGTCGATTTTCGGCGGGGTTTTGTTTTGCAGATTGATTGCGCTTGGGAAATTGGTGGCGGGAGCGGATGTCAATGCCGCAACGACCGTCCACCGTGCGGTGATCGAGATAGAAGAAGCCCTTGGGCTTGCCCTCGCGCACCATGTAGCCGGCCTCCGGATCGGCGCGCGAGACCTTGGTCTGCTTGACCGGCGGCTTGCGCTCTTTCTGCTTCAGCGGCTTCTGACCGCGCAACAGATGATCGGCCGGAACCAGCTGATCCAACGTCACCATCTCAAGCGCGGTCTGTTCAGGGGCGGGTCGCTTCAACATGACCCAGTGAATCAAAAACCCCCGGCAAACGCCAGGGGTTTGTCAGCAGTCTGACCCGGCGGTGCCCGGCCTTCTTCGCGGAATTGCGGGAGCGACTTAGAACTTGATCTTTATGCCACCCGAGATCGCTGTGACCAGATCGTTGCCGAAGTCGTAGCTGACGTCCGTACCGGCCACATAGCCATTCTCATCGGTCAACGTACCGGAGTGACCGCTCGTCATGACGCCGATAGCACCTGCCAGGCGAATCTCGATGTTCGGCTTCGGGGTATAGGCAACGCCGCCGCCAAGGGTCCAGGTGTCGGTCTGCGAGCCGTAGCCGTGGGAGGTGCCACGGTCCCAGGTCAGTTGGCCGGCCGCGGCCCACTGATCGTTGAACTTGTGACCGATACCCCCAGAAATTGTCCAGCCGTCGCGATACATAAGGTCAAGAGACGTCAGCCGGATCGGAAACGGCGAAACAGTGGTGCAGGCGGCAAGTCCCTGCGAGGCTTGCGAACAGATCGGAATGCTCTGCAGTAGGCTCCAGTTGACCCACTTGATCGAGCCGAAGGCCAGCCAACCGGGTGCAATGCCCGATTGCAACTTCAATTCCACCGTATCCGGCATGTATCGCGTGGGGGCATAGATTGCTGTGGTGCCCTGCCCGAGATTGGTCAGGTCAAGCGTACCCGAGATATTGTCGAGCTTGACCTTGGAATTGTAGACGAGGCTGGCGCGTAGGGCGATTTCCGGAATTTCGTAAGCGATACCGGCGCGCCAACCCCAGCCGCTGCTATCCAGATCAACACGGCCGGTGCCCTGGAAATCGGGAACCAGTGGCGACACCAAGCTCTCTTTGAAGCCATAGACTTCCTGGTAAAAGACGCCGCCAATGAAGCGAAGCTGGCCCTTACCGACGTCCATCTTGTAAGAGCACGTACCCGCGTAGTTGTTGCTCTTGATGTCGGTTTCCATGTTGGATTGGGCACCAGCCCAGAGGCCCGGAGCGGTATGCGCTCCCCACGGCTGCGAATAGTCGACCATGCAGTCGACGCCAGGGACAAGCTGTGCCTTGACGCCGATGCGCGGCACCCAATAGTCCTCGCTGTCCTTCGCAGTACTGCCAAGCGCGGTCACATTGCCGTCGCTCGGGTCGGTATCCACCGCGTTCTTGAGCTTGCGGTTGGGCATTACATAAGTTGCTTCCGCTTCCGTCGCGAACGGCGCCGGATCGAACAGCAGGTCGATGTCATAGCCGCCGCGCTCGATGCCGCCGGCATGCGCCGGGTGCATCGCCGCTCCGATCAAAGCCAGCGAAAAGCACCCTGCCCCCAGCAGTGCTTTGAGCCGCAAAACGTTCATGGAAATCCCTCCCCGAAACACGAAGTGGGGCAAGCTAGAACCAATTCAGGTTAACGGCGCAACAACGAATTCGTGAGCTGTACATGTACACCTTGACAGCTCGTATTTTCGCCATGGTCATCGACCGCCCATTGAGCCTTAAAAGCGGCCCACTCGGCATCGGACTGAGAGAAAAAATTACAAAAACGGTCCGAAATAGCTCAAAAACGGGCCATTTTGATCGGACTGGGCCCCGTTGTTACATTACGGCAACAATGGGGCCAAAACTTTCCGTTTACGTCAAAATTAACCCAACGGCAGGCCCGTATACGAGCGTGGTGACGCTTCGTAAAGCGCCCTCCGTGAAGCCGAATCTTGCCGGTCACCCGGCGTCTCGGACCCTGGTCAGGGCGACTGAAAGCCTCTCTTGAGCCTCGCGATATTCGGCGAGCTTTTCGCGCTCTGCCTCGACCACCTCCTGCGGCGCGTTGGCGACGAACTTCTCGTTGGAAAGCTTCTTGTGCAGGCGGGCGATCTCCTCGGTCACCTTGGCCAGTTCCTTCTGCAGCCGCGTTGCTTCGGCCTGAAGGTCGATCAGGCTGCCGAGGGGCAGACACACGGTCGCCTCGTTCAGAACGATCTGGGCCGAGCCTTTCGGCGGCGCATCGACCAGCGCGATGTCGCCGACGCGCGCCAGCCGCTTGATGGCCTGGGCGTGGCGATCCAGCCTTTCCTGCGTGATGGCATTGGCGCCGATCACCACCAGCGGCGCGATCGCCGCCGGCGGCACGTTCATTTCCGAGCGCACCGAGCGAATGCCGGAGACGAGCTCGACCAGCCAGTTGATGTCGGCGGCAGCCTCGTCATCCTCGAAATCGGGCGCGGGCCAGGCGGCGTGGCAAAGCAGGGAGGTGCGTACCTTCCCCTCGCCCGCGGTCTGCGCCCACAGCTCCTCGGTCATGAACGGCATCATCGGGTGCAGCAGCTTGTAGATCTCGTCCAGCACGAAGGCGACACAGGCCCGGCTCTCCGCCTTGGCCGCCTCGTCCGTGCCCATGAACACCGGCTTGAGCAGTTCGAGATACCAGTCGCAGAACAAGTTCCAGACGAAGCGATAGGCGGCGCCGGCCGCCTCGTTGAAGCGGTAGGTGGTGATGCCCTCGGTGATCGCCCGCGCCGCCCGCGTCAGCTCGGTCAGGATCCAACGGTTGACCGCGAGCTTGGCGTCGTGCAGCCAGAAATCGTCGTTCCTGGCGACCTCGTTCATTTCGGCGAAGCGCGTGGCGTTCCAGAGCTTGGTCCCGAAATTGCGGTATCCGGCGATACGCGCCGGGTCGAGCTTCACGTCGCGCCCCTGCGCTGCCATCACGGTCAAGGTGAAGCGCATCGCGTCGGCGCCATACTCGTCGATCAGGTCGAGCGGGTCGATGACGTTGCCTTTCGACTTCGACATCTTCTGCCCGTTCTTGTCGCGCACCAGCGCATGAACATAGACCGTGTGAAACGGCTCCTCGTTCATGAAATGCAGGCCCATCATCATCATCCGGGCCACCCAGAAGAAGATGATGTCGAAGCCGGTCACCAGCACGTCGGTCTGGTAGTAGGTCTTCAGCTCCGGCGTCTGGTCAGGCCAGCCGAGCGTCGAGAACGGCCACAGCGCCGAGGAGAACCAGGTGTCGAGAACGTCCTCGTCGCGCGTCAGGATCTCGCCCGGCTTGAAATTCTCAAGCTTGTCCTCGACCCAGCCCTTCCACGGTCCTTCCAGTGCCAAATAATATTCGACCGCCGCAGCCAGCGCCTCCTCTTCGGTCTTCTCGACGAAGACGCGCCCGTCCGGCCCGTACCAGGCCGGAATCTGGTGCCCCCACCACAGCTGCCGCGAGATGCACCAGGGCTGGATGTTCTCCATCCAGTCGTAATAGGTCTTCTCCCAGTTCCTCGGCACGAAGTTCGTGCGGCCCTCGCGCACAGAGGCAATGGCCGGCTTGGCGAGCTCCGCCGCGTTGACGTACCACTGGTCGGTGAGGAACGGCTCGATCGGCACGCCGCCGCGATCGCCATGCGGCACGGTGTGGCGATGCGGCTCGACCTTTTCCAGGAAGCCGCCCGCTTCCATCAGCTCGACGATCTTCTTGCGCGCCACGAAGCGATCCAGCCCGTCGAGCTCATCCCAGACGGCCTGGCGCTGCGGCGTCACTTCAAGACCTGCAAGGAACTCCTCGTTATCCTTGAGCTTGATGTAGGCTTCGACGGTCAGGATGTTGATCGCCGGCAGCTTGTGGCGCTTGCCGACCTCAAAGTCGTTGAAGTCATGCGCCGGGGTGATCTTGACCGCGCCGGAACCCTTTTCCGGATCCGAATACTCATCCGCAACAACCGGTATCCTGCGGCCGACGATCGGCAGGATGACGTTCCCGCCGACCAGGTCGCGAAACCGCTCGTCGTCGGGGTGAACCGCCACCGCCGTGTCGCCCAGCATGGTTTCCGGGCGTGTCGTGGCGACGGTGATGAACGTCTTCGGATTCTCGGGATCGAACGCGAGGCCTTCGACCGGGTAGCGGAAATGCCAGAGATTGCCGTTGACCTCATGCTGTTCGACCTCGAGGTCGGAAATAGCCGTCAACAGCTTCGGATCCCAGTTCACAAGGCGCTTGTCCTTGTAGATCAGCCCCTGTTTGTAGAGGGTGACGAACACCTCCAGCACCGCCTTGGACAGACCCTCGTCCATGGTGAAGCGCTCTCGGCTCCAGTCGGCCGAGGCACCGAGCCGCCTCAGTTGATTGAAGATGGCGCCGCCGGATTCGGCTTTCCACTCCCAGACCTTTTCGATGAACTCCTCGCGCGACAGGTCGCGGCGATGGATCTGCCTCTCCATCAGCTGCCGCTCGACCACCATCTGCGTGGCGATGCCGGCATGATCCATGCCCGGCTGCCACAGCACATTCTTGCCACGCATGCGCTCGAACCGCACCAGGATATCCTGCAGCGTGTTGTTGAGCGCGTGCCCCATATGCAGCGAGCCCGTAACGTTCGGCGGCGGGATGACGATGGTGAAGGCTTCCGCCCCTTCCTCCGCGCCGGCGCCGGCGCGGAACGCATCGGCCTCTTCCCAGATTTTGGCGATCTTCGGCTCGACGGTCTTGGCGTCGTAGGTTTTATCAAGCATGGAGGAAGTCCGAACTGTCGGGAACAAGCGTCCGGTGTAAATCGGAAGCTCTTGGCCGAGTCAACCGCGAGAAGGATGAGCCCGCCTTGCCCAGATAGGCTTGCGGCGATCAGCGGCAAGCCCATTACTCATCGCAAGACAAATCGCGCGGCCGCATTTTCGCGGAAATAAAAAGCACCGCCCGACGGCGGCCCCTTTTACACTGAAAGCTCAGACGAAATCACTGCGCGCCGCGCGCCACGCGCTCGATTTCCTCGCGCACCAGCCGTTCGACCAGTGTCGGCAGGTTGTTGTCGAGCCAGTCCTGCAGCATCGGTCGCAGCATCTCCTCGGCCATCTCGTCGAAGCTCTTCTTGCTGCGGCTGGCGAAGGCATCGGAAAGCTCGCCGAAGGCCGCCGCGACCTGACGGCCCGCATGCTCGGACAGGATTGCCGGCCGGGCTGGCGGCAGGTCGGACGAGGATGGCGCCGAAACGTTGCCAGGCGCCGCGGTTTCGGCCGTTGGCGCCGCAAGATCCTCCTCGTCGATCTCGACTTCGGGCGCCACTTCCGGAGTTGCTACCTTCGCCTTGACGGAACTTCCGCCAACGGCGGCGATCTCGCGCCGCCAATCGGCGACGATGGTATCGGCACTTTGCGGCACGCTCGCCGCGCTCCCCGCAACCGCCGGGGTGCCCGGCTCCGCGGCTACCCGGGCCCCGACTTCCGCCAGGGTGGTGGGAGCAGGCGCGGTCTTCACCGGTTCAGGGCTCGTCTCGGCGATCGTCGGATCGGACGCCGCAAGCTGGGCCTGTATTTCCGCCAGACTCACCGGCTTGCTGGGAGCGGATCCGACGTTGAGCTCGGAACGGAAGGCATCAAGGTCGGCCGTCTGCGCTTCCGGCGTCGGCCGGAGGTCCTGGCGAACGTCACCGTTGTCCGCCGCCGGTTGCTTGCGGCCGGTGTCGCTGTCCTCGATGATCCTTCGGATGGAAGCAAGTATCTCTTCCATGGAAGGTTCGCGCTGCGCGCTGCTCGCTGTCGCCATCGTCACATCCGCCGCCCTTGTGACTTGTTCAAGATTTCCATTCCGGCAAGACCGGAATTCGAATCAATGCGAACAGCGTAACCGACCGATCGTCATCCGAGAATCCGCAATCTGGGGAGACGTTGGATTTCAACAGATTAGCTCGCTACGCCGCCGGCAGCCGACCGTCTGGTTCCAATGCAAAAGCGCCGCGCATCCATTGGACACGCGGCGCTTTTGGAAATGCCAAAGGTTCAGCGGCCGTCCGGCGTGCGCAGCCCGATCCACTTGTCCTTGACGGCGTTGTAGTGCTCTTCCGGGTTGTATTTCGTGACCGCCAGGCCGAGTTGGCCGGCGGACAGGCGGCCAATCGCCGACAAGATGGCGTAGCTCGCCACGACGACATCGCGCTCGGAGCTCGCCTGGTTGATCTTGGCGGTGATGACGGCGTTCTGCGCGTTGAGCACGTCGAGCGTCGTGCGCTGGCCGACATTGCGTTCCTCGATGACGCCGTTGAGCGCCAGTTGCGCGGCGGCGATCACCTGCCTGTTGGCATCCACGCTTTCGCGCGCGGCGGTGTATTGCGTCCACGCCGAAGCCACGGCCTGGCGCACCTGGTCGCGACTGACGTCGACCTCGATGCGGGCCTGGCTGAGCGATTCCTTCGATTGGCGGACCAGCGCAGAGGTGCGCCCGCCCGAATAGATCGGCACGGTAAGCGTTGCACCGATATTGGCCGAATTGGTCGTTCCTTCGGAACCCGCCGATGCAAAAACGCCGGGCGAGGTGTTGCGATACTGGCTCGAAATCCCGGCGCTGGCGGAAAGCTGCGGCAAAAGCGCCCCTTCGGCCGACTTAACCGAAAAGGCCGCGGCGTCGACGAGATGCTCGGTGGCAAGGATGGCCGGATGCTCCGCGGCGGCAATGGTGAAGGCCGAATCCAGGCTTCCCGGCAGCAGCTTTCCAACCGGCGCGGCCGCCTTGAGCTTGCCCGGCTCGTCGCCGATGATCTGGTGGTAGGTCGCAGCGCTTGCCAGCGCCGTCGCGCGAGCGCTGGCGAGTTGCGCCACCGCGGTCGCCCGCGAGGCATCGGCCTGTGCGACGTCGGTGCGGGTGCCCTCTCCGACCTCGAAGCGCGACCGCGCGGCGCGCGCCTGCTCGGTCAGGAATTGCAGGTTCTGTGCGGTCAGGACCGCGATCTGGCGATCGCGAATCACATCCATGTAGGCGCTTGCCGCGTTGAACAGGATGTTCTCTTCGGTGTTGCGGAGACTTTCTTGCGAGGCCCTGACCTGCGCTTCGGCCGCGGCGACATTGTTCTTGGTTTGAAAGCCGTCGAACAGCGTCTGGTCGATCTCAACCCCGAAATTGCCCGTAGTGATATTTAAGGTTTGACCCAGGTTGTTGTTGCGGCTGCTCGTGTAGTCGATGCTTGCCGATCCCCTGATCGTCGGCCGGTAGCCGGACTTGGCGATGGCCACGCCCTCGTCGGTGACACGGGTGCCCGCGCGGGCGGAATTCAGCTGGGAATTGTATTGATAGGCTTTGGCGAGCGCGCCGGTGATGGTTTCGGCGGATGCTGCCAGCGGCGAAAGCGCGGTCGCCGAAACAAGTATGGCTGATAGAAAAGTCTTGTGTAGGGGCGGCACGTATTATCCCTCATTCGTTTGCATGGGAACCACGCCGCGCACCTTTTCCATCCGGATCAGCTAGCGCCGCGTGTTTATCGTCCCCCGCTGACAGCCCCCGAAAATGCACGTGAAGCAAATCAGCAACGATTGTTCAAGCGCAAGCGATCATGACAGCGCCTTCGCTGCAAGGCAAAACCGCTCAAAATTCGAACGCATGAGCACGTTCGAACCCCGGTAGTGGCTTAATTGCCGCATTAAATGCGCGTCTGCCGGTTACAACCCCCCCGGCCTTGACAAAAAGACGCGCAACGCCGGAGTTGCCCTGCCCCTCGACCACAACCAGCCGTCCGTCCTCGGCGAGCTGGCCGAGCAATGCCGCGGGCACCTCCTCGACGCTGCCGCCGATGAAGATGACGTCATAGGGCGCCGCGGCGGCATGACCCTCCGGTAACGGCCCGGTCACTACAGTGGTGTTCTGGCAATCCAGTGCGGAAAGGGTCGACTTCGCGGCTTCGGCAAGCGCCGGGTCGCTTTCGAGCGCAACCACCGATTTTGCGATTCGGGAAAGCAGCGCGGCCGAATAGCCGGTGCCGCAGCCGACATCGAGCACCGAGTCGGTGTCGCTGATTTCGGCCAGTTGCAAAAGCTTGGCGAGCGGTGACGGTTCCATCAGGTAGCGGGCAGCGCCGCCACTGACGCCATCGGTGATGCGGATGTCCTCGTCGATATAGGCAAGGTCCCGCTGCCCGGCGCCGACAAAAGCCTCGCGCGGCACGGAAAGCATCGCTTCGATCAGCGGAGCGCTGGTCACATCGGTGGTGCGGATCTGGCCATCGACCATCTTCACGCGGCGTTCGGAGAAATCAGCGTTCATGTCCCAACCAACCCGCTTCCCGCGCCCAATTCGCTGCCCGCGCCCGATCCGATTTCCAGGCAAATGACGCGGGCCAATTCGACCGGAACCTAGCGCCCCGGCGCGACAGCGCCGGAGCCCGGGCATTGGAGGCCTCGCCCGGAATCGAACCGGGGTGCAAGGATTTGCAGTCCTCTGCGTAACCACTCCGCCACGAGGCCTTCCATGCTCCCGGCGTTCCGGGGCAACTCAATATGTTGGCGGTGAAAGGTCGTCAAGCACCGGCAAGTCATTCCCGATGCTTTCCCATTCCTCATCGAAGGCAGTGGTTGCCGATTGCTTGCGGCCGATCCCGATGGTGTCGGCGGCACCTGCCGGACCCTCTCCCTGCAAAGCTCTCAATCCGGCCGGCGGCGGCGTTCCCACCAGACGACGAAGCGCCGCCTGTGACGTCGCACCAGTGCGAATTCGTAGGACAGGACCAGCAGGCCGATCGGAACCATCCAGAAACCGAGAATCGGCAGAAAGCCCAGAATCCCGCCGATTGTGAGCAGCACGCCGATCGCGATCCGCAATCCCCGCGAGCGCGGCATGGAGAAGTCGCGGCCGAAGACCGTGATCTTGCGCGCCGGTGGGTTATCGTCGTCAGTTGCCGTCATTCAAAGCCAGATCCCATCTGCGCGGCCGATGTCATAAGTACCAAAGGACGACCAGCCGCATTGTTCCATGCCGGTGTCAAGCCGCTCATATGTGGGCACGCCGAGACGATGCCACAAATCGCCGCACGAAAAACTGCAGAAAAATTGCGAATTGCTGCTTTGCAAAGCCGAAAGGTGTTTGCTATAGGCTGCGCCACTCACGTCAGAGCCTCCGTTCCCCGGTAGCTCAGTGGTAGAGCAACCGGCTGTTAACCGGTTGGTCGCTGGTTCGAATCCGGCCCGGGGAGCCACTATTACCAGAAAAGTCTTGAAACCCAAGGATTGCAAGGGTTTCCTCTTCCCCAGAGATACACCGCGCGATACACTGCGGGGTACCCTGAGCATGAAGATCGACGTGAAGCACATACAGAAGCGCGGCAAGGCTGGTTGGCGCTACAGGCGCAAAATCCCGGAGGAACTTCGGGGCATTTTCGGCAAGCGGGAACATTTGGTACCGCTTGGGGCTACCGAACACGAAGCCCTTAGGAAGTATCCGAAGGTTCACGCTGAGGCGGAGAAGCTTTTGGCCGACGCAGTCAAGCGCATCCAAGGGCCGGTTCCGACAGAGTGGGGCTATTACCGCGACGGCGTCGCCGCAGCCCGCAAGATTGGGTTTCGGCAAGACCGTGACTTTCCGTCTCCCCATGAGATGGAACGGGATGCCGACTGGATGGCCAGATTAAAAGCGATTGAGAGAATCGGGCTGAAATACCTGCCTAAGTCCGACAGCATCGAGGTCGACGACGACAACCTTCCCGATTTCCTCCCGACTGAAGCAGACACTGCGTTGGCGCACGCGCTTTTGTTGAACCCGGCAGGTACGCCAGCCCCGACCCTTGAGGACGCCAAAAGGCTCTATCTGAAAGAGCGCGTTGGGAGCGACGAGACGAAGCAAATGGAGCTTGAGCGTGTTTTCAAGCTAGTCTGGGAGGCGCTCGGTAAGGACCGCAAGCTGGCAAGCATCAAGCGCGAGGATGCCAAGGACGTCCGTGACCACATGTTAGATGGGCGTAAGGCGTCGTCGGTGGACCGGTACTTGAACGTGGTCCGGGCGGTCATCAATCACGCCATAAGGGAGTTTGACCTTGCGGGAGCCACCAACCCCTTCATGAATTTGGAGGCCGCACCGAAAGATAGGGCCGAGCCCGACAGGGACAAGCGCCGCCCATTCACCCTTGACGAGGTCACTGCGATTTCGGCGCGCATAGCGTTGGGGAGGACTATGGTGGCGACCAAGCGCGGCTTGAGGTAGCCAGACGGGCGCTTGAAAAGGCTATGATGGAGCGGGGTTGAGGCTCCCGGTTTGGCGAGCAACCTACAGCTTTCAATCCCTGTAGAGACGTTGCTGCACACCCAGAAACGAGGCTTTTATTGCCGGTATAGGTCCAAGTCTCGCTCTTGCATCGGACAAGGTGCCGTATCGCGCGGTCAAAAAATCACCGAGCTTCCTGGTCGCCAGTTCCGTTTCGCCATGCAGTTCGTAAGCACGCAAAATCCCCGCCAGAAATTCGCGCATCTCTTGATCTTCGCTTATCAATCCGTCGCCTCTGACGCCGTCAGCACGGGCTGTCCTGGTCTTTGGCGGCGTGGTGAAGCGGACGTAGGACAGGACGTCGAAAAGATCGCTGTCAGGGGCGTCGATCAGGCGACGCATGTCCGCCAACTTATCCGCATCGTAACCGCGCTGTTCGAGGATGGCGATGAACCGTTCGCGCTGGTCGGGGTCGCTCCATTGCCGTCGCAGTTCGTCTTCGCTTGCAAGTAGTCCGGACAGGTCGCCAAAAAGTCTCTCAAGGAACTGTTGGGCTGACATCGGCTTGCCGTCCGGTCCCCAATACGAAGTGGACGCAATGTACTGGATGGCCCGCTCCTTGCCGTCGGCCAGCTTGATCACCAGCTTCGCTACCGGTTCCTCGGTTTCGTCACCACCGCCCTCAGGCGGCTCAGAGGGCTCTTCGGGTGGCAATCCTTTGACGGGTGGCCGCACAGGCTCCAGAGGTTCGCCGTCCCACTCGGGATCGTTGAAGTGTTCGTAAGCCTTCACGAAATCATAGATGGTGAAGTAGTCCTTGCCGTCATAGGTTCGGGTTCCACGGCCAATGATCTGCTTGAACTCGATCATGGAGCGGATTGGCCGCATCAGCACCATGTTTCGGATGTTGCGAGCATCAACGCCGGTGGAGAGCTTCTGGGAGGTCGTGAGGATCGTCGGGATCGTCTTGTCGTTATCCTGAAAGTCCCGCAGGTGCTGCTCTCCAAGCTTGCTGTCTTGGGCGGTGACCCGACAGCAATAGAGCGGATTTGCAATCGTCTTGATCTGGTTGATGTAATCCCGAACGCGGCCCGCGTGGTCTTGCGTGGCGCAGAACACCAGGGTTTTTTGCCGCTGGTCGATCTGGTTCATGAACTCTGCAACTCGACTTTTTTCTCGTTCCTCAATGATGATGCGGGTGTTGAAGTCGGCCTCGGCGTATTTGCGGTCCTCATCGACTTCGCCGCTTAGCACCGTATCGGTGCCGTCATACACATATTCGTCGATTGTGCTGGCCATCTGCCGCACTTTGAAGGGCGTGAGAAATCCGTCCTCGATGCCTTCGCGCAGCGAGTACGTGTACACGGGCTCGCCGAAATAGGCGTAAGTGTCGGCGTTAAACTTGCGCCTCGGTGTGGCTGTTAGGCCGAGTTGAACGGCTGGCGAAAAATACTCTAGAATCCCCCGCCACTCGCTTTCGTCCTTTGCACCCCCACGGTGACACTCGTCGACGATAATGAAGTCGAAAAAATCGGGAGGGTAGCCTTCATAGCTGGGCTTGCCCTCCCCGGTCATGAACGTTTGGAAAATGGTGAAAAAGACGCTGGCGTTCTTTGGAACCACGCCTTTCTTTCGGATAACGTCGGGATCAATTCGCGCAACGGCGTCAGTCGGGAACGCGGTAAAGGCGTTGTAGGCTTGATCCGCCAGGATGTTTCGGTCGGCGAGAAACAGGATGCGGGGGCGTCGCACCGGCTCGCCGCTCAAGCTCCACTTGGCCTGAAATAGCTTCCACGCAATCTGGAAGGCAATTGATGTTTTGCCGGTACCGGTAGCTAGCGTCAGTAGGATGCGCCGGTCGCCTTTGGCCATGGCGTCCAACACCGCCGTGATCGCATTATGCTGATAGTAGCGTAGTTCCCACTTGCCGCCGTCCGTTTCGAACTCGACTTCCCCGAAGCGTTCCCGCCATTCGTTGTGGTCGGCAAAGGTCAGGTTCCACAATTCGTCGGGTGTAGGGAATGGCAGCGACATGTCGCCCTCGGCTCCCGTAACCATGTCGATCCGGTACCACTTGACCCCGTTGGAGGCGAACGCGAATCGGGACCCTAGGCGAACGGCATAGTCTTTGGCTTGCCCCACCCCGGCGCTGTGACTGACTCCTGCTCGTTTGGCCTCCAGGGTCGCAAGCTTGTGGCCTTTGTGGATTAGGACGTAGTCGCAGGACAGTCCCTTTCCCCGCTTGCCGCCTGTCTGGATGCGGCCGGGACAGATGACCTCCCGACGTATCTTGGAGCCCTCTATCATGCCCCACCCTGCCGCCGTCAGGATTGGATCGATGCGATTTGCGCGCGTGTCGGCTTCGGTCTCTTCGGCCTGCCCCATCTAACCCCCCAGTGCCCTACTCAGCAGCGAATAGTTATGGCACAAGCCATTATCTAATTATCGAAATATTTTTTCCGCTACAATGACGATCTGATCTGCGCCGAGCCTTCCTTGCACCTCTTACTCTAGCTCGCCTGAAACGGCTTTCTCCATCAGAGACCGGCGCAGATTAGACAGGTACGCCAACTTTCCCTGGTAGGTGGAAATTAGTTCGACTTGCTGCTGCCGCAAACGGTTCATTGACTCCACGATCGCGGCCTGTCTCTCGCGAGGTAGAGGAACCCGAATAGACAGCTGGCTCCATTTACTTTTGTTTATGATTGGGAGGGTGGCCTGTCCGGATTTATGAATAACCGCCGCTTGAAACTCAGGCGTCAGCATTTGATAATACAGGTACTCGCCTAACACACCGTCGGTCGGTGTAATCGCGTTAATCTGCTGGTTGGTCGCGATCGCTCTATCAGTGAAGCCAGTCTTTCCGATTGTGGCACCGATGCATACCATAAGAGCGGAACCGGGGGCGACAAGCCGTGATACCTTGGCGCCCTTCTCACTCAGCCCGAAGTTGTAGTAGTCGAGCGTGCCGTCCGATCGGAAGTCTCCGGGTTTGATAAAGGGAACGTGGTCACCGAAATTCCCTGGTTCGGATGTCTTGGGGGTCGAGCCTGTTTGTATCAACCCCAATTCGCCGAGTGGTTTGACCTCCCACTCTCCGTTAGAATCAGAAAGTGCGCGATGAAGGGCACTCTCAAACAGCTCCCGGGTGTTCTGCAAATTGGCCTCAGCATGGGCACGTGCGCGATCAAGACCCTCGAACGCCTCATCCAGAAGCGCTACAAGGCGTAGCTGCCGTTCGAGAGGTGGGATTGGCACGTGAAGCGCCTTGTAGGCCGTGAAATCGAGATTTCTAATCCCTGTCGAGTTTGACTGAATTTTTTCTGTCACTCCGGAATTATACCACCAGTTTAAAACCAAATGCAGAAAACGATAGGAAACTCGCTTTTTATCGATGACTCTTATGACACTTGTAAAGTTGCTAAACGAGTAGCCTGACTCGTTTAACTCGAAGCAAACCGCACGTCCAACAGGTTGCTTTGGTCCACCTCCCGACCGCTCAAGAATGATGTCTCCGAATTCGAGGAGTCTAGATTGCAGTTGCTTTTTTTCTACCTCAATCTCGGCAACATCATCGAGAGATAGTTTCCCATTCGGCTTGATGTTGGTGTTTCTGATAACCTTGGCTGTGGAAAAAGGCCCTTTTTTACCCACCCATAGCCCGCTTCGAAATGCAGCAATGCGTTCGAGCGGCGCCTCGTCCCATCCGGCCCTCATAGCAATCCTCGGATATTCTCCAGAATGTCCGCCGCCTCTGCGTCCCGCGCCAGAATGTCAGCAATGATGTCTTCAGGAGAGCGCATAGTCTCTGCCTCGGGAGCGTTGGGGTTCTTGACTGATAGATCAAACGTACTGGGATCAAGGCTCTCGCGAGTGATCCGCCAGCTCTGCGGACCCTCCACGAACATCTTCTGCATCGTGACGAACTCCGCCAGATCATCGTCGCTGAGCGGGTTCGTCTTGCCCATGTTGCGACCAGGGTTAAGCTGATAGATCCAAATGTCTCGTGTAGGTTCGCCCTTTTTGAAGAACAAGACCACGGTCTTTACCCCAGCGCCCTGGAACGTGCCTTGAGGGCAATCGAGTATGGTATGCAGAGCGCAGCCTTCCAGCAGTTCCTTACGCAGCGCAATGCTGGCGCCGTCTGAGTTGGAGAGGAATGTGTTCTTAATGACTATCGCCGCTCGCCCTCCCGCTCGCAGCTTGCGGATAAAGTGTTGCAGGAACAGATAAGCGGTCTCACCAGTTCGGATTGGGAAATTCTGTTGCACCTCACGTCGTTCGCCTCCGCCGAAAGGGGGATTGGCCAGGATGATGTCGTGACGGTCCTTTTCCTGAATGTCCATTACGTTCTCGTTGAGCGAGTTGGTATGGACGATGTTCGGTGCATCGATGCCGTGCAGGACCATATTCATGATGCCGATGATGTAGGCGAGCGACTTCTTTTCCTGTCCGGAGAAGGTACGGATCTGCAGGGTCTCATAGTCGGACGCGGACAAGCCGTCGCGGCGCATGTACTCGTAGGATTCACAAAGGAAGCCAGCGGACCCCACCGCCCCGTCATAGATGGTCTCGCCGATCTTCGGGTCGATCACCTTGATGATGGCGCGGATGAGCGGACGGGGTGTGTAATATTCGCCTCCGTTCCGGCCCGCGTTTCCCATGCGGCGAATCCGCGTCTCGTAAAGCTGGGAGAGCTCGTGGCGTTCGGCCTGGGTGTTGAAATTTAGGCCGTCCACGATCTCCAACACATCGCGCAGGATGTACCCCGACCGGAACTTGTTGCGCAACTCGGTGAAGACCTCGCCGATCTTGTACTCGATGGTCCTTGGACCGGAGGCCGACTGGCGGAAGGAGGCCAAGTACGGAAACAGCTTCTCGTTGACGAACTGGATTAGATCGTCGCCGGTCAGGGCGCTGTTATGGTCGAACTCGCCGTTGACCTTTGGCGCCGCCCAGCGTCCCCACCGGTGGTCACCATCGATGATAGGGCTGTAGGTCCGCCCGTCCAGTTCGGCGCGATCACGCCGTTCGTTCTCGAGGTCGTCCAGGTACTTTAGGAACAAAACCCACGAGGTCTGCTCCACATAATCCAGTTCGTTGGCAATGCCCTCCTCGGCCCTCAAGTCCTTCTCGATGCTGTTGAAGGCGTTCTCGTACATGCGTCCCCCTGGGTTATCGTGGCGTTGAATCGCAGGCTCGATCTACCACAGACCGCCCCGGCTTTGGCGAGGTTTGAACCGTAAAAACATCGGACATTTTTGCACAACTTCTGTGTGGGGATTTTCGTACTTGTGCTCACGCAGGTTTCCCCCCTGGGGGGGCTTGCGGGCGCGGTGAGCTGAATCGCGGGCGGTTCCCTACTTCGTGAGCAACTCGAACATCGTCATCTCAGCTAGTTGCCGAGGTTGCCGCCCCGGAAGGAGACGGCCCCGGATTCTGACGTACGCCCCGTTTGTCATGTGCGCCTTGTCTGCAGTTGCGTAATCGGAAACGGACAGTGTCACCCTGGCTCGAACCGTCTCGCCTTCGTCGGGAAGCAATAGAGAAAGGATTACGTTCCCCGACCGGTGACCATCCCCGCCCATTTCACCTTCCAATCGCTCCACGGTTCCAATAAACGTATCGTCATTGTGGGGCTCAACGGCTCTCAATTCGCGGCGAACATCCTCGATCCTTGAGAAGTAATCCCTCTGTATCTTTATTCGACCGGTATGCAATCCATCAGGAACTTTTCTCATTGGAGACCACTGAATTGCGAACTCCAGTGAATTGCCTATCAAGTCATCTTGCATTCCACCGATTGCTTCACAGAGATTTGCTGATACCAAGGGGGCTGCGGATTTCTTTAAATCTTCAACCAGATCGTCAAGCTTGTCTCGCTCGATAGCATTAGTTAACTGCTGCAGAGCCCTCTGCAATGACAGCGTGACGCTACGGACAAACGGTTGGTCGCTGTCGCTGAGCGTCAGGCTTCCTTGAACGTCCATTGCAAGGATTGGACAAGAGACGTTTATTACGAAGCTCCCCTCTTCAGTTTGACCAAATCGGGCTTTGTCGACGAGCTGTGTCGCTTCCGCGAGTGACAGGCGCGGATGATTAGCTCGTGGGCGGACAACAGTACAGGCTGCAGCTTTTAAGAGTTTTTCCGTGCTGGCGACGACCGATGACGCAAAATGTAATGGCAGGGAGCTGCCTTGATACTCCGAAAACAGCCTCAGCTTTATTATGTCGTCTTTTATGGAATTGATACGATATATCAATTCTCTAAAGTTGGCGCGACCAATGTCCGCAAACTTTTCGATGACGCTTACAACGGACTCATTATAGTCTGGAGCACTCATATCCATGGGATATACAAGCTGACGCCTGGGGAAGCCTGGGTTTTCGAGCACGTACAAGCGGTCCCTCAGTCCGCGCTCAACGACTGTCCATCCTTCCGATTTCAGAAAGTCGCGCAGATCGGTGGGATTGATCGATTGGCTAAGATTCATGCAGCCTCACCCTTGTAAGCGAGCTGTTCGTTTCGGGAGATCGTCGCCATCAGAGCTGAAAGTCCGAGTGCATCGAAGCGCTGGCTCTTTGGTAGATAGACCGTCTGAGAGGTTTCGTTCTCGGAAGCAGGCGCACCTCGAAGGCTGACCCAATACGCGCATTTGCGTAGTGAGAGAGCATCATCCGTGTGCTCCAGCCAGTCTGTAGAATCTTTGGGCATAAAGAGCACGACCAGAATGCGCGCCGTAGACAGGGTCAATGCCCGCAAGTCATCATACCTTTGGATACCGACTAGGCTGTAAGACAATGTATTCCCGATGAGGGAGGGCGCTTTTGTCGTAGCCTTGAGTTGAACGTTTATGTCGACCTCAGTTAGGTAGCCGCCCTCTGGAAAAGGTCCCCACCCGGTGAGCTTTGCGTCCACGCCAGCGTTGTCTTGATGCCTAGTCACACCCGTGCACGCCGCTCCGGCGCTTGACGCCACTGCGTGCAGGTATGCGTAGCTCAGCTCCGACTCGATGTTTTGGGACGACAGGGGCTGCATAAAATCCAAATCACGTGGCCATCGCTCGGAAAGCTAGGCTACATCTGAAGTTATTAAAAGTCTGAAGCGACGTGAGTGCGTCTAAGTTGTCGGATGCCGGGAGTCCGAAGCTCGCCTATCCCGCACAAAGGCATACAGCCGAGCAGCATCGCCCCCCATTAAAGCCCCCGCCTTTTGCGTATCACACAAGTTGGTATTGACATTATGATACTGTCGTATCACAATCTCAATGAGATCAATGATACTTCCGGAGTGAAGGATGCCACCGACAAGACCCACGGCGCCAGAAGGCCACCTTGTGGGATACGCCCGCACATCAACCACAGATCAAAAGGCGGGGCTGGCTGCGCAACAGCGGGACCTATTGGCCGCAGGTTGCCGGAAGATATTCCACGAGGAACTATCTTCAGTCGCTACGAAACGCCCCCAGTTAGATGCGGCTCTGGAGTATGTGAGGGATGGGGACACCTTTATTGTCACGAAGCCGGATCGGCTAGCACGCTCGACGCTGGACCTGTTGCAGATCGCTAAGGGCCTTGAGATCAAGGGCGTTGCGCTTCGCATCCTATCGCTCGATCTCAACACCTCGACGCCCACCGGCAAATTGATGCTTACCGTGTTGGGAGGCATTGCGGCGTTTGAACGCGACCTCATGCTTGAGCGCCAGCGGGAGGGCATTGCCAAGGCACAAGCCGAAGGCAAGTACAAAGGCCGAGCCCCTACCGCCCGGCGTAAGTCAGCTGACGTGCTTCGCCTGAGGGCCGAAGGGCTTACTGCAGATGCCGTTGCTGATCGGCTGGGGATCGGCAGAGCCAGCGTCTTCCGCATCCTTAGAGCCGATGCAGCGCTGAAGCGAGAAACTCCATGAAGCGTGTTGCGAAACGATACGTTGATCCGGCAACCGACAAGACCAGCGCACACTACCTAACGTCTGCTGAGGAACTTGGAGCGAAAGAGGTGGAACGTCGGCTGTTTCGTCAGGCCGTTAACGACTTCGGCGTTCAAACCGCCAACCTGGAGGCGCTTCTGAAGCCCGCAAACTGGCTAACGGCGCGTCCATCCGTTGAAATCCACGCCTACTATAACCAGCTTAGCAATCTCATCGTTGCTTGGCACCCCGGAGGCGGCCGCGAGCAGTTCGCCCCAAACTATATCAGCCGTGTCGAACACGAATTTCTCATACGACCCGCCGAGTACCGGCGACCGCGTGGCGAGTTGATGTACGTGCAAGAACCCTTTGGCTGTGGAGGTCCTGCGGAGAGGTCTTTGCTGCTTGGATTCGCTGCACGGTACCGAGAACTCCTCACTGAGATCGCTTCCCACATCGTCATCACAACATGTATTCAGCTACGTGTGGACGCTGGCGGACGCAGCAAAGGACATAGGCTAGATATAAGCAAACTTAAGGAATATCCTTAGCATCTTTGATGAAATACCGTAAATTCTCCACAATCGGCTGCTATATTTCTGCTTCCTATACCAGCGTGGAGCCAGTGCTACTTCCGCGCTCTCGATGAAACCAAGAGAACTACATTGACCAGCCAACGGGGAAACCCAACAACGTGGATGACCACCGATCGAAGTAACCGCACAACCCTTACCCAATTTCGGAAGCTTCGGAACCAAGCTCTTCCATGCAGCCATAAAGGTTGCACCCATCAGCGCGCAGGGCTTAGCCGCTTCTGCCGGTCCCATGCGGATAGGCTGCGGGACATTGGAGACCCAATTGCCACGGTGCCGAGCCTTGAGGAACTTGAGGTTTTCACCAAGGCCGTTGTGCGATGGATTGAACAGGACTGCCTGCCGATGCAGCGAGACCAGATCGAGCAAGAACTGCGCTTTCAGTCCCGGAAGTTCAACCGGCCAGAGAGTTGGGCCGTGCCACCCGGTGACTTGCACCGCAGGATCACCCAACGAGGCCGTGCCGAGATCGTCAAAGCTACCATAGCCAAGAATGGCGGGGACTTCCGGGAATGGTTCATTCGCGCGACAGCGGTCGAGGGCTGGGCCTTGCTCCACTTCGATGGCCTCCCCGAGTTTCGGAAAAGGTTCGTAGAGACCCAGGCGGGAAGCTGGGCGACCCAGAGAGGCACCCCAAGCCGCAAGTGGACCATGCCTGTAATGACGAAAGACACGACGACAATCCTTTACACGGCCAATGGCCCAAGACACCCGACTGTCTGGTCTTCGCACACGCAGTTGCAGCGGAAGAAGGTGTCCGGCACGGTCCAGCGGCTGCTTGGCGCTGACGCTCTGGCTGCGGCAAAGAGCTCCTTGCACCTTGGAGTGTCCCTATGGGATCAGCCGGTGAAATCACCAGTTGGCGAAGGCTACCTGACGCTCCTCGCATCTATGCGTCTCGGCTCACACAGAGCTAACGCGGCCTGAGCGCAGCGTCCCATACCATTGCATCAAGGGAAGCCTGTCCTTGACTCCTCCTGCTTCTAACATTGACGATCTAGATACAGCAGAAGCTATGGAGGCAATCGGAAAGGCGCTTGGCACCAACCCGACGGCTCCTCAGGGTGAGCCTAAGACTCTCGACCTCGACCAGCTGCGCACAATCGAAACCGTCTTCCAGCCGAGGGATTTGACTTTTCGGGAGGGAGAACACGAAGCTCACGTTGAGGTCTTGGCGAAGGCCATCGGAAGACGTGAGAAGCCCAACTACCTTGAGCCAATCACCGTGTGGTGGGGCGGATCGGGCTGGTACATTCTTGACGGGCACCACAGGCGGCTCGCCTACGCGCGAGCGAAAGTCGTAAAGAATATTCCAGTCCGCGTCTTCAAAGGTGGCCTTGAGGAGGCCCTAGGCGAGTCGGTCGCCCTCAACTCTAAAAACAAGATGGCGATGAGCCTCCAGGACAAGACGAATGCCGCCTGGAGGCTCACTGCTCGCACTGACTATTCCAAGAGCCAAATCGCACGCGAGTGTTCCGTCGCGGAAAGTTCCGTGGCCAACATGAGGAGGATCAAACGAGAACTGACCAAACAGGGCGTAGCTGCGGACCAGATGTTAGCAATGAATTGGGGAGAAGCCCAACGCGTGGCTAGGGGAGAGGAAAGGCCAGAAATTAATCAGGACTCTGCAACAGAACGACGCGCCCGAGGCTACGCCAAAAGCCTAGCGCGAGCACTGAAGGATAGGCCCCATAAAGACCCTGAGGGTTTCGCGAAGGCTCTCCTCATGTTGGACGAGAGGCTCCCTGGGAGACTGCTAGAGACGGAAGCTTGGACCGATGTCCGTTTAACCTATCTGCAGGATCAGGAGGACCTCGCCGAAACAAATAGCGACTATTAGAGGTGCATCCATACATGTGCATTTTGCACAGGCAGTCATATTTCCCAGTTTAGCAACGATGTGGCAGCATGAGCGTCCAACCGAGGGCAGAACATGGCGTCAAACCGAGATCTTTGGCCGGAGCAATTCGAAGACGACGCCTTTCCTGCGTTTCCATGCCCATCGTGCCGCCCTGGCCGATTAGAGCTGGACAAAGCTACTCTGAAAACGATTAGGCTGGGGAGCGCCGATCGAGAGCATCGAGCCAAAGGTTACTGGGCCGAAAACGATGCGGGACGGTTCACCTGCACGTTAGTTTGTAGCAACCGCCGGTGCCGCGAAGTGGTTGCAGTCATGGGCGATGCCTCCTCGGATGAGTTCGGGGCGCACCAGCTAAGCTCTCTACGACCTCACTGCTTGTACCCTGGCCCACCTTTGATAGACATTCCTGATGCTGTGCCTAAACCTGCAGCCGAAGCGATGAAGCAGGCGTTCACCGCGTTTTGGGGTGACCGAGGATCGGCTGCGAACCGGCTGCGCATCAGCGTTGAACGGATCATGGACGCGGAAGGCATCAAAGCAGCGGGCCTCAAGCTACATGAAAGGATTGACCTATTCGGGAAAGCGCAACCTGACTTGATGGACACGCTCGACGCGCTTCGTCACGTGGGCAACCTTGGAAGCCACGACGGGAACGTGAGTCGCGAAGCTATTCTCGATACCTTTGAGGTGTACCAAGAGTGGCTCCGCAACTACTACGGCAAATATCCCGCTCGGATTAAGGGCCTCGTCGACAAACTCAATGCAACAAAGGGCTCTTATTAAAGGCATCAGCGAAAGCGTTGAGGTGCGGCCACGTCGCCCCAATTCGCTTGACCGAGAGATACACCGCTGCTACCTCTTGAGATACACCAAAGCGGCATACACTTTGGGGAGAGATCGCAACAAAGCGATTGAAAATAAAGAGTTTTCTGGCAATCTCGCCCTCAGTTCGATTTGATCAAACTGTCCGGCCCGGGGAGCCAATCGCCATTGAATTTCACTGAATAAACTTCCGATTCTACAAGCCCGCGGCGCTAGATCCGGCAGCATGCGGCAACGGTCAAGCCCGGCCGGGTCAGTCTGAGATAATTTGGTAGTGAAGGATTTGGGCGTCGCCGAGGGACGATCTCCGTCCAGGCGAGATGACGCCGGAGCCGAAGAGAAGAATATCTTCGCGGCGCACGAATACCTCATGGTCGGGTCCCATCGACACAAAGGTGCCCGACGAGCTTCGCTCGATAAGCACGGCCTTGCCATTCGAAATGGTGAAGGTCGCGTGGTGCCTTGAGACCCAGGGCCGCTGGATGACGATGTTGCATTCCGGGGATCGGCCGATCGTCACCAACTCGTTGTTTCGGCAGGATCGCAACTGATCTCCATAGCGGATGACCAGATTGATCTGCCGCGGCGGGGCGGAGCGTCTCTCGATAACCGTGCCCCGGCTGACGATTTGCGTACTGAGGGCCCGATCCTCGCTCCCCAGGGTATAGACATCAAAGAGTTCTTGCTTTCCCTTGAAAGCCATTTTGTCGAGGAGCCGCAGGGCACTGCGGCTATCCGCGCAAAGGGCTTCGAAGAAGCTCTGGCTGATCAGCACCTCCCCGGGGTTGGCCGTGGTGGACAACCTTGCGGTGACATTGATGACGTCTCCGAATACCGCGCCCCGCGCGCGAATGACCGCCCCGAAATGCAATCCGATACGGGCGTGCAACGGCCCTTTCGTCAGTTCGCTGCTGATTTGGAAGACGGCCCTCAGCGCCGCCTCCGAACTCTCGAACAGGCTGAGCACGTCATCGCTCTTCGAGTAAATGAAGTCACCGCCGTGCCGGGCGACGATCTCGCGTATCGCGTCGAGGCAATCCGAGATCTGCTGCAGAGCTGCATCGTCGCCGATGCGCTCATAAAGCGGCGTGCTGCCCACGACATCAGCTAGGAGGACTGCGGCCAGAAGTCTTTCCTGATCCATCGGCTCGTATCCGACCAAGAACGCAACGTATAGCATAAGTCGCCCTCCTTGCCCGCCTGGGAGCCGGTGCTGTGGCGTGAGCATCTTGCACGGACAGGCCTTGTTGCCGCCTCGGCAACTGCACAAGAGACTTTCCACGGCTATGATTGCACGGATGACTGCTCGGGCCACGAGGCCGGCTATGATTGAGCGGCAAGGGGCGCTATCGCCGATGAACGAGATTGCGATGGTGATAGCCAATCGTTCGACGAAGGCTGCCAAGCGTGCGTTGAGGAGCAGGCAGATGATGCGGTCCGGAACAGCATCCCGAAAGCGAGGACGAGGATAATAGGCGCGGCTACGGGCCGGCTCAGGGCAATGCTGGGTGGCGCCCGCGTGAGACGAACGGGTGGAGTGTATCATTTTAATACAATCCTCAATTTGTAGACTCCTGCCATGCATCGGCAGCTAGTGTTCTCCGTCCAGGCTAATGGAGGGAGCCGCGGACCGGGAGGAAAAAGATGTCCATCCAAAAGGAAGACTATCGCACGAACCGGGCCGACTATGCCCTTGCCGCGAAAGGCCAATCGGCCGTCGATGTGGGCCGCAACGAGATTCTGGAAAGAAGAAAGAAGACTGTCTGGCTAAGAGATCCGCGAATCGCCAGATTGGCCGCAAATCCGTGCGAAAGCCTTCGAGGACCAAAACCCAGACCGCGCGGGAATTAGCGACGTTGCTTCACTTATGGATGCGTGCCCCATCATAGCGGCAGGAGCGTATAGCCGGTGCCGTATTTCGTTTCCTAGGCCCGCCGGCTAGGCCCAGCCCTGTTGGCTGCCCGCTTTGTGAAATCACGGACGCGTTCCTTGCTGCTCCAAGTCCTCCGAGTTTTGTAAGTTGTCATGCTGTTTCGCTGCGCGATCGAGATCGCCAACGGTATAGCCGGTGGATTGGATGCGGTAGAGTCACGAACGTTCTGCTCTAGGTCTCGGGCCTTGTATCAAAGGGGAGATGGTTCCAGGCCGAGACCTGTGGTCCGCGCCGGCGATCGCGCCTGCAGCGAACCGAGTCTGAGATAGATGGCAGGCACGACGAAGAGGTTCAGAAGCGTTGACGTGATCAGCCCGCCCAGAATGATGATGGCCATCGGATGTTCGATTTCCTGCCCGGGAATGTTGCCGGTGACAACCAGGGGGACGAGCGCAAGACCGGTCGCCAGCGTCGTCATGAGAATGGGCGAAAGGCGTTCACGCGCGCCGCGCAGGACAAGTTCCGGTCCGAAGGGCTCGCCCTCCTCGCGCTCCAGATGCAGGAAATGGTGGATCAGAAGCACCCCGTTGCGGGCCGCGATGCCCAACACCGTCAGGAACCCCACGAG
This sequence comes from Mesorhizobium sp. WSM3866, assembly GCF_002294795.1. NCBI lineage: Bacteria > Pseudomonadati > Pseudomonadota > Alphaproteobacteria > Hyphomicrobiales > Phyllobacteriaceae > Mesorhizobium > Mesorhizobium sp. WSM3866. The sequence goes on from NZ_NSGC01000010.1 coordinate 70,937, forward strand.
GCCGCCTAGCGAGATGATGCCGTCGCCCAGATACGCGGCGATGACCCCGCCGACCATAGCGGCCGGCAGTGACAGGAAAACCAGGGCAGCGAGCCTCCAGCTTCTCAAGGAGGCCTGCAGCAGCATGAAGATTACGACCGCGGCGACAACAGAGGCATAGACGAGCCTGCTTTGCGCAGCCCTGCGTTCCGCCGCCTCGCCCAGCAGCTGGGCATGATAGCCGAGCGGAAACTCGAACTTGGCCAGGCGCTCCTCAACCTCATGGACGACCGAGCCCAGGTCGCGGTCGCGCACGTTGGCATGCACGTCATGGCGGCGCGAGGCGTTCTCACGTTTTATGGTGCTGGCCACCGGGGCAATCTTGACTTCGGCAACGTCGCCGAGCCGGACCTGACCGCCGTCGGGGGTATCCAGGAGAACGTTCTGTACGTCGTCAAGGCCGCGCCGCGATTTGGGCGTCGACCATACCATGACGTCATACACCTTTCCGATGCGATGAACGTCGCTCACCTCGTGACCGGCGAAGATCACGGCAGCAGCGCGACGAACATCGCCGGGCTTGAGACCCCTGGAAGCCGCCTTGGCGATATCCACGGTGACCTGAATTTGCGGTACCGTCTTCTGCGGCTCCTCGTGTAGGTCAATCAGGCCCTCGATGCCGGTCAGGGCGTCGCGGACCCTCACCGCCTGCTCCCGCAACATCGCCGCGTCAGGCCCGAAAATCCGAACCACTATCGACTCGCCCGACCCGGTGAGCACTTCCTTCACGCGCTCGCGAAGGTAGGTCTGGACGTCGCGATAGATACCGGGATAGCCGCCGACCGTGTCCTGAACCGCTTTCAGGGTCTCGTCATAATCGACCTTCGGATCGACGCTGATCCAGTTCTCCGTGAAGTCGATGCCCACCACCTCGTCGGCCACCAGCGCCCGGCCGATGTGAGCGCCGAAGTTGCGCACCCCGGGAATGGATCTCAGTTCTTTGCTGGCAGCCACCGTCATCCGGTACATCTCTGCATGCGATGTCCCGGGCGGCGTCAGCCAGTGCATGAGGAAGTCACGTTCCTTGAAGGAGGGCAGGAGCGAGGTTCCGAGCAGCGGCCAAACGGCCAATCCCGCGACCACGACGAACGCGGTGATCCCAAAGATCGTGCGAGGAGCCGCGATGATCCGCGACAGCATGGCGGCATAGCCTCGCTGCAACCGCCCGACAAGCGGCGAGACGCGCTCGATCGGCGCTCCTTGAAGCAGGATAAGGCAGAGTGCCGGCGTCACCGTCAGCGCCACGGCCATCGAAGCGAGGAGCGCGATGGAATAGGACGTCGCCAGCGGTACGAAGAAAGTGCCCGACAGACCACCCATGAAGAACACAGGGACGACCGAGATGACGATGATGAGGGTCGCGGCGACGATCGGGCTGCGGATCTCGAGCGATGCTTCCAGGATAACTGATGCCACCGATTTGCCAGCGCCGCTGCGGCGATTCTCGCGCAATCGCCGCGTGATGTTTTCAACGTCGATGATAGCGTCGTCCACCACCGATCCCACCGCCACGACGAAGCCGGCCAGCACCATCGTGTTGATGGTCGTTCCGAGCCAGTAGAGAACAAGTCCCGCCGCGACCAGGGAGAGCGGGATCGCCAGCAGGCTGATGAGCGCCACCCGCCACTCGAACAGGAAGGCACCGAGAACGCAGACCACCAGGACCGATCCCACCAGCAAGGCCATTGTCAGATTATGGATCGAGAGCTCGATGAACGTCGCCGGGCGGAAGATCTGCAGGTCGACGTCGATGCCCTTGAGGCCGTCCCTCATTTCGGCGAAGGCGGCCTCGACGCCGCGCGTGACCTCCAGCGTATTCGCCCACGGGAACTTCTCGACGATCAGCATCATGCCGGGACCGTCATTGATCACAGCGTCGCCGATCGGCAGCGGTTCCCCCCAGGTGACGTCGGCAAAGTCCGCCAGTACCAGTCGCTCGCCGGCTTTTGACTCGACCGGAATTCTCTTGACGTCCTCCAGCTTCACGCTGGACGCTATGTCGGCGCCGACATACAATCGCTGGTTGTCGGTGTCGATGAAGCCTACGGTCTGGCTCTTGGCTGAGCTCGACATCGGCAGCAGGCCGAAGTCCAGCGCATCGGCCGAAGCCTCCATGACCTCGTTCAGCGTCACGCCGTGTTTCAGCATGCGTGCGGGATCGACCTGGATCTGCAGCTGTTTGAGCTTTTCGCCCCACATCGCCACGTTGGCGACGCCGGGCACGCGCAGCAGGCGGAAGCGAATCTTCCAATAGGCGGTCATCGACAGGTCGAGCTGAGTGAGCTCCTTCGACGAAAGGCCGATCTTCATGGTCCTGCTGGTCGACGACAAGGGCTGCAGCATGACGGGCGGGCTCGAGCCGAACGGCAGTCTGGCCGACGCAAGCTGCACGCGCTCCTGGACGAGCTGCCGGGCGTGCATGATGTCGGTTCCCCGCTTGAAGATCATGACAATGGAGGACAGCGACATCACGCTCTTCGAGCGGATGACGTCGAGTTCCGGTGTGCCGCGCAGTGCATCCTCGAGGGGAATGGTGATCAGCTCCTCGACCTCGGCGGTCGACATGCCGATACCCTCGGTCTGAATCTCCACCAGCGGCGGGGAGAATTCGGGGAAGACGTCCACGGGCATCTTGCGGAACACGTCCAGACCCAGCAGCACCATCAGCGCTGCCGCGGCCAGTACCAGATACCGGTATTTCAGATTCGTGCCGATGATCCAGCGGAACATGGCCCTGTCCTTTGTTCGGATGATTGGACGCCGGCTAACTCAGGCGTTCGCAAGCGACGGAATGTCTTTCACGCCCGCTCAGTGGCCGCCAAACTTCAATTCAACCCCCATCAGCTCGACCGCGCCGACCGACACGACCGGCGTACCGCGCGCTGGTCCGTCCGACAGCACTGCTATGTCGCCAAGGACGCGCTCGACAGCCACTTTTTGGCGGATGAAGACGAGCGGCTCCGGATTGGAGTAGAGCCAGCTGTCCCCGTGCTCGTCATAGACAACCGACGAGTAGGGCACGATCTTCGCCATGCTGCCGCTCTCCGGCGCCTTCATCGCCACGAACGCATGATCGCCTGGCTTGACGCCGCTGCTTGCCTCGAGGAATTCAAAGAACCGCCCGTCGTCCCGGTCCTTCACCGCCACCGGCCGCGCCGTGTAATATTTACCGGAGCGGCCTTGGCCGGTCAGCAGCACGACCACTAGACCGTCCTTATCCTCGTCCGCCGGGTTGGCGACGCCGAAAATCTCGGCAAACTCGTCGTGGTCGCCGGTCTCGTCCTCGTCATCCTCGTCGTCGACAACCGCGATCAACATCTGGCTTGCCGCGTCCACAGGCACCTTGATCAGGGATTGCCGTGCTTGGCCGCTTTCACCGGCCGGCGCGATGGAAGCCGTCTCCGTAATTGCATTCACCGACGGTTCACCGCTCGCAATCTCGACCTGGGCGTTCATCATCATCCACCGCTTGGCCGTCTCCTCCCGCAGCGCTTCGGTCTGGATGCTCAGTCGTTTGGCAGCCTGTTCGGTCAGAACCACGCGTGGAAATGGGGAACCTGCGACCTCTACCAGCTTGGCAGGCGCGCCTGCGGGCGACTCCGCGACCGCGAGGGGTCCCGTGGCAACCACGACGAAAGCCACACCGGCGACGAGGGATGACTTAAGAAAAAGCCTATTGCGAAGCATGTGCAACTCCTCCAAGGCGTCGTGAAACCGGGCCGGAATGGAGCATCATGGCCGGTAGGACGAACAGATTGATCAGGACTGAAATGACTGCGCCTGCGATCACGACCCATCCCATTGGATGCAAAATCTCCAGACCGGCGGCGCTGCCCATGACCACTGCGGGAAGGAAGGCGAGGCAGGTGACCAGCGTGCTCGTCAGCATAGGCGCAAAGCGCTCGCGCGCGGCCGCCGCGACACGGTCCGGCCAGGATTCGTCACCCTCCCCGGTCTGATCGACGCGGCTGGCCAGAACCAGACCGTTGCGGAGTGCAAGCCCGAGGACGGCGAGAAGTCCGGCAAGCGCCCCAACCGAAACGGTGCCCGTTACCGCCACGAGGATCGCCGCGACGCCACCCGACACTGCCACCAGCGAAAGGAACATGCCGGTCGCCAGTCGCCAGCTTTGCAGCGCCGCCTGCAGCAGGAAGAAGATCAGCACTGCCGCCGACGCTGCGAAGAGCGTCACCTGCAGCATGGCTGCACGGCTCTCGGCATACTCGCCCCGAACGTAGGCATGGTATTCGAAGGGGAGCTGCACCTTCTTGAGCTCTGCCGCCACGTCTTCCGCCACTGCCGTGACGCTGCGGCCTGCGACGCTGGCGTGAACGTCCATGCTGCGCGTGACGCCGTCACGCTCGATGGTGCTCAACTGCGGCACCATCCGCACCTCGGCGATATCGCCAAGGCGTGTATGCGGGCGATCAGGCGTTTCGATCAGAAGATTCTCGACGTCGGCGATGCTGCTTCGTGCGTTGGGAGCCCCCCAAACGACCACTTCGAAGACCTTTTGCTGCTCGAACAGATTGCCAACCTCGAGCCCGGCGAAGACCGTCGCTGCCGCGCGCCGGATGTCTCCCGGTTTCAGTCCACGTGCGGCAGCCTCCGCAACGTCGACCTTGACCTCGATTTCGGGCGAGAAAGCGTTCTTGTCGATGCGTACGGAGTTGATGCCGTCAACGGCGGCGATTCTCGCCGCGACGAGCTTTGCCTGCTCTTCAAGCACGGCCGTCTCGGCCCCTTCGATGCGGACCACCACTGGTTCGCCGGCGTCGGCGAAGATCCGCCCGGCCGTACTGGCCAGATAGCCTTCAACCTTCACCTCGAGGTCCGCGAAGCCTTCCATCGTGTCGCGAATTTGCGACAGTGCGGCGGCTCGGTTCCCCCGCTCGTCGAGCCCAATCCAGAGCTGCCCGGATTCGATGCCGGTGACCTGGTCGCCCGTGATGGCCCTGCCGAGATGGCCAGCGACAGAGCTGACTCCATCGATTGCGCGGACTTCGGATTCCAGTCGCGCCATCGTGCGGATCATGGCGGGCAAGGATGCACCCGGCGCGGCCTTGAACGAAACGCGGACGGTGCCTTCGTCAAAGGACGGCGACGGCGACCACTTCAGGGCGGGCGTCGCCGCGAGTAGCGCCAACGCTCCGAGACCCACGATCGCATAGGCAGGACCGGTCGTCGCCGAGAACCTCCCCAGCAGCCGCCCATAGGCCGCACCGAACAGCCGCGCCACCACAGGTTCGGACCTGTTTCCTGCTGCGCTGCCCGAACGGAAAAAAACCATCGCGAGGGCGGGCGCCGCCAAGAGCACGACGACCATGGCAGCGGCCACCGTGACGCCATAGGCCTGAGCCAGCGGCCGGAAGAATGCCGCGGTTTCGCCGTCGAGTCCGAGTATCGGAGCGACCGCCAGCAGACCGATCACCGCTGCATAGATCATTGGCTTGCCGATTTCGCCGATCGCATCGAATAGAGGCGCGGCGAGCGGACGGCCGCCACCGGCGCGAAGGCGTCGCCCGAGGGCCTCGGCAGCCACTACCGCAGTGTCGACCACGAGGGAAAGCGCGGCCGCGAGGCCGGCCAGGTGGATCAGGTTGAAGATCGGGCTGCTGAAATAGAGAGCGACAAGTGCCGCGACATACGACAGGACGATCGCGACGACGGCGACGCTCGCCGTGCCGACCGGCGTCAAGGACAGGAAGAGGGCTACGGACACGACCACCATGGCGGCGATCACCATCCGGACCAGATTGGCCAAGGCGCTGTCGACATAGTCGGAGGCGCGGTAGAGGGAGGCGTCGATGTCGATGCCCGGCATGCCTTGGCTCAACTCCGCGAGCGCAGCTTCGACCCCCGCTACGACCGCTTTGGTGTCGACGTTGGGAAGCTTCTCGACGACGAGGATGAGGCCAGGCTGTCCGTTGATCATCGCATCGCCGATCAGCGGCGGATGGCCTTCGACGACCTCGGCCACGTCTCCTAGCCTGAGCGCGGAAGACGGGACAGCAACCTTCGTCAGGTCGCTGGCCTTGCTGATCGGTTGCACATGCTGGATGCCGAGCCTCTGGTTCGGCGTGTCGATCCAGCCTCCGCTTCCGAGTACTGACGCTTCCAGATAACTGAGCGGCGAGACCCAGAGCGAATCCCCGGCGCTCTCTACGGCTTCATCGAGCGAGACGCCTGCCGATTCGAGGCGCTGAGGTTCGATTTGCACCTGAAGCTGGCGAGCGCGCTGGCCCCAGATCGCGACGTTGGCGACGCCCGGCACGCTGAGCAGCTTCGGCGTCATCGTCCACCGGGCCAGCACCGACATGTCGATCAGCGACACGGTCTTGGACGACAGTCCGACGATCATGGCGCGGCCTGCCGCCGACTTCGGCTGCAGCATGGTGGGCGGCTTCGAGACATTGGGCAGGGCCCAAGCCATCGTAAGACGCTCCTGCACCATTTGTCGGGCTTTCATCGGATCCATGCCGGGCTCGAAGGTGAGCAACACCGAAGCCATCCCCGGCACCGACTTGGAATGAATTGATTTGAGGAACGGCGTCGCGGTCAGAATCTCTTCGAGATTGATGGTCACCAGGCTTTCCACTTCGCCTGTCGACAAGCCGAGCGCCTCGGTCTGCACCTCCACGACCGGCGCCCCGAACTCGGGAAGAGCATCGGTTTTGGCTTTGGGAAGCAGAACGGCACCCGCCGCTACCAAGAGTAGCGCGGCTGCTAGGACCAGATGCCGAAATTCGAGACTCAGCTTGACGAGCGTTTGCAGCACGGCAACCCCCCGCGATTCCGCGGCGCGCGAAAGCGCGCCTGCGACAGATCAGAGACAGTCCCAAAGCGTATCATGCGGGAGGGCGCCGCATAATTAATCAATATTGCAAGGCGCTATTACCGTATATCCGGCGGGTCTCTAACTTTTGGAGTAGAGAAATAGTTCATACAAATTTATTAGGATAGCCACTCACGCCGTGAGTGCTCGCGTCGGTTGCATGCGCGTGTGTCTGTTTCCAGCGAAAGGCTGGACGTGCTCTGGCGCAATTTGCCTCGGTCGGGGAGTGCCCGAATATTGATTCGAGGAAGGCGAAGCGGGACCGCCAATTTGCTGCGCCGGCGGTCCTCGGGGGAGCGTACCGGGCGCGGAACAGCGAAGCAGTGTTGTAGAGATGCGACACGTTTGCGTTTGTATGAGACAAGTCGCGTTTGTAAGGGACAAAATGACGAAATCGCAGTTGCCACAGTGGAACCATCGGATATCATCGACGCGTGGTGCATCTCATGGGGGCTCGCCGGTCATTCGCCTTTTTATCTTAGCACTTAGTGGCATAGGGCTGCTGTACTCTTCGGCCTCGGCACTGGCGGAGGAGCACGAGCGGGCTCTGGCCGAAGAAACGATACCGGCTCTGGCCGAAGAATGCGCTGCGCCCTGCGCGGGGTACGAGGCTACCGCGGAGCTGCAGAACGACTGGATATTTGGCGCACATCCGTCTTTCCTGAGATCCGATGTGTTCTTTCCGAAGTTGGAGCTCGATCTTTTCTACGCGCCGACGGATTATCTTCGGTTCGTGAGCGCCATCATTACCGAGCCCGTGGTCGACCCGGAACCCGGGGAGGATGCGGCCTTTCAAGGGATCGGCACCTATGTCGGTGAGCTCTACGCCCTCGCTAAGGTCGATCCCCTGACCGTGAGGGCCGGAAAGTTCGACACGGTGTTCAGCCTGGCCAGCGAAGCCCTGCCGGGGATACACGCCCCGGATCTGGCGTCTGTTTTTGACGCTGACGAACGTCTGGGTGGCGAAGCTGTTGTTGGCTTCGAGGGCTTTGGGCTGAACCATGCCCTGGCCGCGACGGTATTCACGACCGACCGGACGTTCCTCAGCGAGTCGCTCTTTACCAACCGTGGACGGCTCACGCTGGCGGATGGCGGTGCCGGCAACACCACCGGTTTATCCTCATTCTCGGTTACCCTTGATGGCTGCAAAGGCGCAGAAAAGGGCGATTGTTACAAGGACGGTGAATTTGGCTATCGCCTTGGCATCCGATACCAGAAGCCCGGGCTCTCCGCCGACACAGGGGAGGAGGAGGAAGAAGAAGAGGAACCGCTGCCGGGGACCGGCAATGAATTGGCCTACCTTGCTGCCGCCACTGGAAGCTTCGACCTCAACGGGAACACACTGAGGCTTCTCGGCGAATCGGCCTACCTTAAGCATTTCGATGGCGGTCCGGACGACGCTCTGCTTCTCACCGGATCTGTCGCGCTGGAAGTGCAACCTATGACCTACATAGCCACCTACACGCATCAGCGGAACCTTGTCGCCGACGGTCCGGACACCCGCGAGCAATTGGCGGATTTCGAAGTAATTTATGCGTCTGGGGAAGAAGAAGACGCGCCGTCCGGCGCGGCGAAATGGAACCTCGGCGCCGCCTACACATTCGCGGAGAATGCTGAGGACGAGAGAACGCACACCTTCAGTGTGCGCGCGACGCTCCAATTCGGCGGACACGTGAAGTTAGGCAGGTAGGTTCGACCGTCCGAATGTCCGGCGCTTGTTGACGGCTGCCTTCTGCTGAACTCGAGTGAGGTCCGCAAGCCCGTCTGCCTGCGCCGGACTTGTTTCTTCTCTCAGGCTGATTGAAGCTATGTCAGCGACCCTTCAGTGCAAGAGTTTCGCCCATCAGCCCTTCACTTCCTTTCCATCCGGATCGAAGACGGGCTGAACGTTCTTGCCCTTGTAGCTTATCTGGAACTCGTAACTCACCTTGCCGTCGCGCATCAGCTTCTCCGCAAGCTTGATCTTTCCACCTGCGAATTTCGTATCAACGGCCGCACGCACCGATTGAGGCACCGCTTCCATCGGAATTGATTCCTCGACGACGATGACCTTACCGTCTTGATGGTAGAGCACATCGCGCGTCATTGCGCCCTCGACGCTTGCTATCTCGAAAACCAGTTCTCCGTTCTCGACCTCGCGGGCGCATGCCTTGACCTTAGCGACGGGAAAATCCTTGTGGAACCTGTCCCGCACCACCAACGGCACCTTCTTGCAGGCGATCGGCTGTTCCGCGGCCGACGCGCCGGTCGCCCCGGCAAGCACGAGGACGAACGCGCCGGGCGCCAGGCAGTAACGAACAGGTTTCATGGGGGACCTCCTTCATATGATTTCATCGGCTTTCGGAGCACCAACACTGGACTCGACCAGACAAGCACGCAGTGCCGCTTTGCCGCCTCTGCCGCGGCGCCGAGTTCGCTTACTCCTAATGGCTCTGCGGCGGTGTGCGGCTGTACGTACTTGCGCGAGCTTCGCCTGCAGCAATGCGACCCACCAAGTTGACAAGTGTTGCGCAACCGACCCGCCGCGCTAGCCAGCGGAGCGTAGGCTTGGCTAAGGGACCCAGCGCGACCGTTGCCCGACGTTGGAAACCCAAGATAGGACAAAGCGCGCCGGCGGACCGATAGCCCAAAACGGCTTTGCCGGCCTAACCGAAAGCCGTAGCGGCTCACCCGAGGTTCCGGACGCCCCCAGCGGGAGGTGGCGCCGTTCCGGTCGTCGCTCCCGTCGCGAGCATGCTCTTTTGCAGCCGCAGCTCCGGCGCCTGCTCGGCGACGACTTCCTTCAAGCGCTATGATGAGCCGAAATCTCGCTCTCTCAGTTAAGCCCACTCTGGCGTTGATGTCGGACATCACGGACGAGGCCCCTTCGCAAAAAGGGGTAATCCCTTCGCAAGCGAGTCAGCTCAACTGCCGAATCGTAGAGCCTAACGACTGCAGCGATAAATAGGCGCGTCAACCTGAAAGCGTGCTGGCAGGCACGAGGGAGCCTGCACTGAATGTCTCGCGGAAGTGTCGCCGTAGCGCCCGGCTCATCTGCTCACGTCTTCGCGCCCGAAGACCCTAACAAGTCCTATGGGTCACGAAAGGCGTTTTGCCTGCAGCGCCGTTTGGGTCGAGCAAGCCAAGAACCCGGCCGGCGCGCAGGGGGAACGATCGACACAGAAGCGACCTCCATCCGCATCCTGACGACCATTCTGCAGCCTATCACGGGACATTTTGTCAATGGAGACGCGGGCTGGCTGCGCGTCGAGCTTCTTGATCCGACCAAAACACCTCCAAGCCGCCAGCTCAACAACGAAATCCCGAACGTCCTGATCCGCGCCGAGATGCCGATCCTCGCCTTCGAGGCCGAGAGCGGGCGGCTCCAGGACGTCTTCCTTCAGCTTACCGAGGAGACGATCCAATGATCGATACCCCTCCTGTTCAACCGCACGGCCAGCAAAGCGTGGCAAGCGCAAGCGAGCCGCATATCGGGGGGTGCCGTCAAAATGCGGAGCCCAGAAACGCGGCCCCTTCATTCCCGGGGGCCTCGATGAGAGTTCAGTCAGTCAATCAAAGGATGCGGATAAACGCCGCTCGGGCAGCGGGGCTGGTTGCTGCAACCGTTATCCTGTTTTCGCACCCCGGATTGGGTGGGGGCGTACATGAGCTTGTCCAGATGGCGGGTCTCGGCCTGGTCCTCACCTGCTTCGTGGGCAGGATGTGGAGCATTCTCTATATCGGTTCAAAGAAGAATCTGGAGTTGATTACCTCCGGCCCCTACTCGTTGACCAGAAACCCGCTCTATCTCTTTTCTACGCTTGGAGCAGTTGGGATCGGATTGATCCATGGATCGATCGCCGTCGCTCTGGCGCTGGGATTTTTCAGCTATTGGATCTTGGTCATCACAGCAGCCAAGGAGGCCGAACACCTGAAGACGATCTTCGGCTCGCAATACGATTCCTATGCGCGCTATACGCCGCTGTTCTGGCCGAAACTGTCCCAATATACGGACTCTGCCGAAGTTGTCTTCTCCCCGAAAGCGCTCAAACGCAACTTCCAGGATGGACTGTACTTCCCCGCAGCCTATCCCGCCATTGAAGCAATCGAACAACTGCGAGCAGGCAGTTACCTCCCGATCCTCATGACGATCTACTGAGATCCGCCAAGTGCCAGATCCTCTCTCGGCAGCAGGACCAAATGGCCTGCCGATTTCGGCATCGTCACCAGTTCGTCGAGCTTGATGAAGTAGCCGCGGGAGTCTTGGCGCTCGTGCCGGGCACCGCGATGGCCATTTTGCATGGCCGAACTGTCGCCCAGATGGTTGACCACCGAGGTCTGTGACCTAGCTTAAACTTTACGATGGAGCGTCCAAACTCCGAAATGGTGGCATGGCGCGCACCGTGGGAGAACTCCCCGGGACGTTGAGGATGGAGAGGCGCGAGCTGGCTTTCGACCGGCGCCCAGCCATGCATCGCCAAAATTCCCCCAGTACTGGGGCCGAAGCGATGACAACTTCGAAGGCAGGCAGTTAGCCAGGGCGAGGAGCCACACACCGCTTCACGAGCTTAAAGTTACATCGGAAACCGCGCAGGTACGGCGATGACAGATCTTGCCGGGTTTTACGCAGACGACACAGGTCTCGCTCTCCTGGGCGGGATGACAATATTTGTATTGGTAGGCTTCTTCCTTGTGGTCCGGCGTATCCTCATCGCAGCGAGACGGCGTCACCAGTATGGCTACCTGAGCGAAAGCACGCCTATTCCCCTCGATGAGGCTTCTTGGGCCTGGGATCGCCCACGCAATCTTGCAGCCAAGGCGGCTTCTTCCCGGGCCGCCGTGGCCCCGGCCCCGGATGTTCAGGGTCTAAACTCCGGTAAGTCCGGGGTGCGAAAGGATTATCTCAACACGACGCCCGAAGCGGGCGAGAACTCGCGCGAGGACCTGCCCGATGCTTTCGCTCTGGCGACAAGCTTCGCCATGGCCTTACCTCCCCGTGTTCGCAGGCCGACGAGCCCCTTGTTACGCTTGAGCGTCGCCGCAATTTGTCTGGCCGTGCCGCTTGGCTATGCGTTGACGAGACAAAAGCCGGTCGAAAGCGCCCCCGCTGTTTCGCGGGCCGATAGCTACTCCCTTCCCGATCTTTCACACCGCTTGGAGATTCCTGCCAGCACGGCATCAACCGACGCACCCACGAACGGCGAATTGCCCAAACCGGATCTCACCGCTGCCGAAGCACAGGTCGAGGCAGCTCGTGCTCAGGCAGCAGCTGCAACGGAATTGGCTGGCCAGGAGCACCGAGCGATGGAGGAGGAGCGCGCCAGGAGTGCCTCTCTGGAGAGTGCGCTCGCTGAGACGCGCAAGCAGATCGAGGTGCTGAAGACAAGCATGGCCGCCGCGGACGACGCCAGCGAGGAGCGTTTGCGCAACGAACTTGTGGCAGCCCGCACGCTCGAGGCATTGCGCTGGATTGCGCAAGATATCCGCGCGCGGATCAGCGAAACCATCGACCATGTCTTTATACAGATGCCCGCTGCTCGCCTCGAACGGGAGCGAACCGAACAGATGGCGCGCGACCTAGCGCAAGCGCGAGCGCAAATTGAACAGCTGGAAGCCAAAGCCGCCGGGGATCGCGCCAAAGCCGAGGCTTCGCTGGCGCAAGCGAGCGGAATGCTTGACGAGGAGCGCCGGAAGTCGGAGGACCTTCGTGGCGACATCGCTGAAATGGAGCAGTCCAAGGCCGCGATCGCGGACACGGCTGAGCGGGAACGGACCGGTGCCGCTGCGACGCGAGCAAGGGTTGAGCAGACTGCCGCCGAGACGGCGCAGGCATTGGCACGGGAACAGGCTTCAGCAGTCGCGAACCGTGCGGACCTCGACAAAGCCCGGCTCGAGCGCGACGCGGCCGAACAGGAGCGAGCCAAGGCCGTCTTAGCCAAAGAGCGTGCCGAGCGGACTGCCGCCGAGACGGCGCAGGCTTTGGAACGCGAACGCGCTTCAGCAATATCGGCCCAAGAGGACGTCAACAGAGCCCGCCTCGAGCGCGACGCGGCTGAGCAGGAGCGAGCGAAGGCTGTCTCGGCGAAAGTGCATGCCGAGCAGGCTGCCACTGAAACAGCGCAGGCGCTGGAGCGCGAACGCGCTTCGGCAGTCGCGGCCCGTGAGGACCTCGACAAAGCCCGGCTGGAGCGCGACGCGGCGTTGCAGGAGCGAGACAGGGCTGTCGCGGCGAGAGAACGTGCGGAGCAGACTGCTAGCGAGACGGCGCAGGCGCTGGAGCGCGAACGCGCTTCGGCAGTCGCGACCCGGGAGGACCTCGACAAGGCCCGGTTGGAGCGCGACGCGGCGTTACAGGAGCGCACCATGGCGGTCGCAGCGAGAGAGCATGCGGACCAGACTGCTGCCGAGACGGCGCAGGCTCTGCAACGAGAACGCGCTTCAGCAGTGTCGGTCGGAGAGAACCTCAACAAAGCCCGCCTCGAGCGTGACACAGCCCGCCAACTTTTGGGACAGGCCGCCATGAGGCTGAAGGAGGCTCTGGACAAGCAACGTGAAGCGACGGTTTCTTTCGCCCGCGAGCTGGCCGCCGCGCGTGCCGATAATGATAAGCTTCGGGCTCAGCGCCGCGACGCTCAGATAGAGCCGCCGCTGAAGCCGCGCACTGGCCGCGCATCGGCCGGCGCAGGCCAGACGAAAACTGTCAGCCAAAAGAAGACTACGTCCAGCAAGGTTCGCAAACCGTCGCGCGAAATCCGTGTGCGTGCCATCACGCTTCCGTTTTCCCTCCGGCCAAGCCATTCGACGTTGGACTGAGCTGGAACGACTGCCCTGGAAAATCGGGGCTGGGCAGCCCGAACTCGACGTCTACGGCGAGGGCTCCCACTGTGCGCTATGTCAGCCCGATCACGCTGCCTTTCGCGTTCAATTCGCAGCCGACCGGCGCCTGGCGCGTCTCGACGCCGCCTTGATATCCGTAGTCGATGCTGACCTGGACGGGAGCCGATATCCTCTGTCGGCTCAACCGCCGTACGGAACCTGCACTGCTGACGCGCACACTGGTCGCGCCAAACTGAGCTGCGGCCTGCTCGATTGCCTCACGGCAGGCACGAACGATGTTGTCCGGGACACCCGGCAGCACTTCAATTGGATGGACTGCCAGTGGAATAGCGCTTTCTTCGAAGGGCAGCAGGGCGGGCGGAAGGTCGAGCGACCTTCCGCCGTTGCCGGCTACGCCCGGCGTTGACCTCACTGACCCGGTTGTGGTGGGGCTGCTTCCGTCATCGTTAGACGGTGGGGACGGTGGGTCAGACGGCGGACTGCCGCCGGAGCCACCGGGATCGCCGCTAGTTCCGTTGTGCTGACCGTTGTTGCTGCCAGCGCCATGACCGCCGCTATTCCCGTGATCGCCACCAGCGTTATGACCTTGGCCGCGCTCGCCGCCGGCCGCGGCTCCCGCGCAAGCTATCGCGACAGAGCACGCGAACGCGAGATGGGCCAAGCTGGATCCCAGATATTGACGCACGGCACCCTCCAAAGGCGCTTCGGCCGGCCGTCCTTCCGCCGCATGCCGTCAGAACGGCGCAGCACCCCCAGGCAACTCGCGACTGCGCCAGGGAAACTAACTAGGGGATGATTCCGGTCTATCAAGGGACTGGGTGCGGCAGCACCCAAGTGGGGGGCAGATTTGAAGGACCTGGCAGCTGATAGTTCATACAGCCCGGGAAGCCCCAAATCCTTTCTCCTTGCGAGTCGACAGCGCTTAGGCGATTTTGCCGATCATTTCGGGAGGAAATCGTGCGAAACATTCCGGCATCGGCGCTGCTGCTGGCGGCCGCTTTTTATGCAACCACCGCCGACGCTCTGGACAGTTCGGCCACACCTGTTGTCGTGACGCCATTGGCGTCGAAGACGACGACGGCATCCGGCCAGCCGATCAAGCTGCCGCAGAAGAATGTCGAGGTCCAGGTCTCAGCCTATCAGATCGCGCCCGGCGCGACGCTGCCGGTGCACAAACATCCCTTCCCGCGCTATGCCTATGTCGAGGCAGGCACCCTCAAGGTCACCAATGTCGAGACCGGCAGCAGCAACACTTACAAGACCGGCGATTTCATCGTCGAGATGATCGGCCAGTGGCATCAGGCGACCAATATCGGCAGCGATCCGGTGAAGCTGCTGGTGATCGACCAGGTCGAACAAGGCGCCAAGAACACAATCCTGAAGCAGTAGCGAGGCAACGGGGCTCAGCTGTTCCGCGGTAGGGCGGGCGCTCCAAGGCTTGAGCAATCAATAACTGCGCGCCGAACAAAACCGGAAGCGCAAAGTGACCGCTTTCGCTTGCTGGACCGATTGATGCGGCTTTCGCCTCGATCGCCCCAATGCTAGGGCTGCGCTTTCTCTTCAACATGGATAGATGATGGTGACCGACACTCAAAGGCCCCTGATCGAACTCTGCGTCGAAGGCATTGACGGGCTGCTTGCCGCGCAGGCCGCCGGCGCCGACCGGGTCGAGCTTTGCGCCAGCCTCGTCGAAGGCGGCATTACGCCGAGCCTCGGCACGGTGCGCGTAGCCCTCGAACGTGCGACCATCCCGTTTCATGTTATCGTGCGCCCGCGCGGCGGCGATTTTCTCTACAGCGAGGCGGAATACCAATCGATGCTGGCCGATATCGGCGCGCTGCGCGATCTCGGCGTGGCCGGCATCGTCGTCGGCTGCCTGACCGCTGACGGCGCAATCGATGAAGCGAGAATGAGCGAACTGGTGCGCGCCGCCGGTCCCCTCAATGTCACCTGCCACCGCGCCTTCGACATGACGCGTGACCCGGCCGAGGCGCTCGAAGCGCTGATCCGCTGCAAGGTCGGCCGCGTGCTGACCAGCGGGCAACGCGACACGGCGCTGGAGGGCGTCGATCTGCTCGCGCGCTTGGTTCGCCAGGCCGGCGCACGCATCATCATCCTCGGCTGCGGCGGGCTGGCGCCCGACAATATCGGCGAGGTTCGCCGGCAAACCGGACTGACCGAGATGCATTTCGCCGCGCTTGCCGACGTGCCGAGCGCCATGCGCTACCGCAACCCGCATGTCGGCATGGGCGGCACCGATCTCGATCGCGAGTACCGCAACACGGTGACCGACCAGGACTTGGCGGCGGCAACGATCGCGGCCGCGAGGGTCTGATGCGGGAAGTGACGATGTCGAAAGCTCGCTCGCCGATCGACCGCGTTTCGCCTGCCGACGAGGCCGCCATTCTCGCTCTCAACAACGAGCATGCCGCCGAGTTGTCCTGGCTTGAGCCGGAGCGCCTGTCATTCCTGATCGGGCAGGCTTTCTACACGCGCCGCATCGGGGCGCTCGAAGCCTTCATCACGTGCTTCGATCAGGATGCCAGCTACGAAAGCCCGAACTTCCTCTGGTTTCGTGAGCGCTACTCCCGCTTCGTCTATGTCGACCGGGTGGTGGTCGCGGCCGAAGCGCGCGGCCGCGGCCATGCCCGCCGTCTCTACGAGGATCTGTTCGAGCATGTCAGGCGCGCATGCCACACGATCGTAACCTGCGAGGTCAATGCCGATCCCCCGAACCCCACATCGGATGCCTTTCACGCGGCGCTCGGCTTTGGCGAGGTCGGCGATGCCGTGATCCACGGCGGCAGGAAGTCGGTGCGCTACTACGCCAAGCCGATCGACTAGCGCATGGCCCTGAAAGCCAGAGGCTTTCAACCATGAGCCAAACAAGGTCTCATGCGGCCGCCGCACTGGCCACAAACAGAAGCTGCAGCTAATGTATCGTCTTCGCGTGCCGGGGGCGTGACATCATGCCAAGCAACGTCTTCCGCTTCGACGAGAGTTGGAACATTCCCGATGCCACGCCGCAGGAAGTGTGGGACGTTCTGTCCGACGCCGAGTTGCTGCCGCTCTGGTGGGGCGACGCCTACAAGGAAGTCGAGCCGCTCGACAAGAAAGGCAAGGCCGTCGTCGGGTCACGGGCAAGAGCCAGGGCGCGAGGCGCCCTGCCCTACGAGCTGAACTTCATCATCGAGGCCGCGGAGCTCGATCCTGGCCGGCTGGTGGTGGTGAAGACCTTCGGCGATTTCGACGGCCTGTGGCGGGCTGAGCTGTCGCCAGCCGGAAGCGGAACGCATGTGAAGCTCACCTGGCAGGTCATCGTGGAGAGGCCGATCCTCAAACTCCTGGCACCCTTGCTGAGGCCGGCTTTCGCGTGGAATCACCGCTGGACCACACCTCGCGGCGAAGCCGGGCTTCGGCGCTATCTCGCCGCACAAAAAACCGGCAAGGCCTGACCTCCTCACCAATTGCGGTTGAGCCAGCCGCGCGCCGGTTTCTCGACGATGTAGTAGCTCGCCAGGGCGCAGGCGAAGACCGCGGCCAGCATCGGGATCGGCGCCACGTCGCGGTCATAGACGAATTTGTAGAAGGGCTGCTGCCACAGATAGAGCGAGTAGGACCACAGCCCCAGCATCACCATCGGCCGCGATGACAGTAGGCCGGTCAGATAGCCGCCGGCGAAGTCGAGCGTGTTGACGGCGAGCGCCAGCAGCGGCACGCCCAGCAGATAGTGCAAGGGCGTCGGCACCGGATCGAGGAACAGCAAGATTCCCCCCACCGCGGCCGCCAGCGCCAGATGCCGGCTCCTGAGGAATGCCGGCAGGTGTCCATCGGCCTTGAGCAGGCAGATCGCCGCCGACAGCAGGATCGAGGCGATATGCACGTCGGTTCGCCAATAGCTGGTTTCGTAGTCCATGCAGAAGACCCAGTAGGAAATAGCGCCGTTGGCCATAGCGAGCAGCGACAGCATGACAAGCAGGCGCACGACATTCGCGCGCCTGGAAACCGCCACGCTGATCAGCGCCAGGATGACATAAGAATGCTCCTCGATGGCAAGCGACCAGATATGGTCGAGCGCGCCCGCGCGATTGATGAGAATGCCGGCATAGTTGTAGGTGAATGTCAGCGCGGTAAGCGCCGCCTTCCATTTGAAGGCAATGAAGGTGCCGGAGAGCCCGATCATGACGGCAACCACGAACACCAGCAGGGCTGGATAGACGCGGGCGAACCGGCGCTTGAAGAACTTCTTCAGCGGAAAGCGCTCGACGAACAGGATTTCCCCCATCAGCCGGCCGCTCAGCACGAAGAAGAACTCGACGCCGAGCACGCCGAGATTGATGCCGCGAATCGGAAAGAAATGGCCGATCAGCACGAAGGCGATCGACAGGCCGCGCCAGCCGTCGAGATAGGCCAGCCTTGCCCGTGCCGCCTTGTCGGCTGCGGCCCGCGGCAGGACGCCGGCCGTCGCGGAGATGTCGGTCATGCCCGTCCCTCGCAACTCGAGGTCCCGGCATAGCCGTGCCTGGAACCGCTTCGTTTTCCCCGCCGCAGTTATTTTGCAGTGCGGGATCATCTTGTGCAAGTGCGAAGCAGCGAATTCACAGGCAGTTCCTGCCAACCGATTGCGAACACAAAAGAAAAAGGGGCCGCGGCGGGTCCTGCCGCCGCTTGGTGAACCCGCCATGGTCGGCAATGTTTCGTGGCCTCATGCCTTGCCCGCCTGCCGAAATCGGCCGAATGTGCGGATAGATTCATTTCCAACGCAGAGACCGCCTATGGCAGACTTCGTCCTCCCTCCGCCCGCGATCGCTTCGGTCGCGGTGACCGGCTCGGCGGAACGGTTTGCCGTGCGCCGCATCTTCTGCGTTGGCCGCAACTACGCGGCGCATGCGCGAGAACTCGGCAATGACGAGCGCGATCCGCCCTTCTTCTTCACCAAGCCGGCCGACGCCGTGGTCGACAGCGGCGCCGAGATCCCCTACCCGCCGCTGACTGGCAATCTCCACCACGAGATCGAGCTGGTCGTGGCGATCGGCAAGGCCGGCTTCCGCATCCCTCGCACCGAGGCGCTCGCGCATGTCTGGGGCTATGGCGTCGGCGTGGACCTCACTCGCCGCGACCTGCAGGACCAAGCGAAGAAAGCGGCCCGCCCCTGGGACTGGTCGAAGGCCTTCGACTTCTCCGCGCCTTGCGGCCCGCTGCTTCCGGTCGCAAGGTCTGGCCATCCCGAAACGGGTCGCATCTGGCTCGCTGTAAACGGTGACGTAAAACAGGACGGCGACCTCGCCGAGCTGATCTGGCCCGTCGCCGATGTCGTCTCGATCTGCAGCGAGTCGGTCGAGCTCCAGCCCGGCGACCTGATCTTCACCGGCACGCCGGCCGGCGTTGGCGCGGTTCAGGCGGGCGACGAGATCACTGGTGGCGTCGACGGCATCGGCGCCGTCGAGGTCACCATCGGGCAGCCGAGGCGATGAGCGACCTGATCCTCCATAACTATTATCGATCCTCCACCTCATACCGGGTGCGGATCGCGCTGGAGATGAAGGGGCGTGCCTACACCTATGTGCCCCACCATCTGCGCCATGGCGAGCATCTCGAGCCCGCCTATCTCGCGGTCAATCCGCAAGGGTTGGTGCCGGCGCTGGTGCTCGACGACGGAACGCTTTTAACCCAGTCGCTGGCGATCATCGAATATCTCGACGAGATCGAGCCCGAGCCGCCGTTGTTGCCCAAGGATGCGCTGGGACGCGCCAGGGTCCGGATGCTGGCGCAGATGATCGCCTGCGACATCCATCCGGTGAACAATCTGCGCGTGCTCACCTCGCTGCGCACCTTGTTCGGCGCCGGCGACGAGGATGTCGTCAACTGGTTCCGGCATTGGGTGAATGAAGGTTTCCAGCCGCTTGAAAAGATTCTGGCCGCCTCGCCCGAGACCGGCAGGTTCTGCCATGGCGATACACCGGGGCTCGCCGATATCTGCCTCGCCGCGCAGGTCAGCAACAATGCCCGCTTCGGCGTCGACATGGCGGCCTATCCGGTGATCTCGCGCATCCACGCCGCCTGCATGGCGCTGCCGGCGTTCCAGAAGGCTGCGCCGCAGAACCAGATCGATGCCGAATAGAGTAGCCAGGGATCCCGACGAAGCTAAGACGCTCGCAGATATCGAGGAGTATGGCTGTCATATCCTCTACGTGCTGGAGGACGACGAGCACCCGCCATTCGCTTACTCGGTGGGGATAGAGTACAATTTCAAAGCCCCTGAGCTGGTCGTCATCGGGCTCAAGCCGGAGCTTTCGCAGACCATCAGCAACGAGTATTGCCGACGAGTGCGCAGCGGCGAGAGGTTCAACGTTGGAGAGCGGGCGCCGGGTTTCCTGGGAGGTGGCTTCGACTGTCAATTCGGTGCGGTCCATCCCGACCTTTTCGGTTGGGACCTATGGTTTTACGACGGGCCCGTTTTCCGGATTATGCAGCTTATCTTTCCGACAACCTCCGGTGTTTGGCCATGGGATGCCGAAGCCGGCGAGTGGTTTTGCGAGCGGCAACCATTGCTCGACCAACCACCATTGCCGACTTAGCTTGGGACCTACTACCCAAAACCGTACTGCCTTTGAACTGGATAGAAAGCACTCCCATGAAAGCTGTCGTCTTCGAAAAATTCGGCGAAGCGCCAACAATCCAGACCGTGCCTGACCCCAAGCCGGCGGGGGATGGCGTCGTCATCAAGGTCGAGGCGACCGGTCTTTGCCGCAGCGACTGGCATGGCTGGATGGGTCATGACGACGGCATCACGCTGCCGCATGTCCCCGGCCATGAACTGGCGGGCGTCGTCGTCGCCGCCGGCAAGCAGGTGAGCCGCTGGAAGGCCGGCGACCGCGTCACCGTGCCTTTCGCCGTCGGCTGCGGCCGCTGCTTCGAATGCAACTCCGGCAACCATCAGGTCTGCGAGCACCAGACCCAACCTGGCTTCACGGGGTGGGGCTCGTTCGCCGAATATGTCGGCATCGAGCATGCCGACACCAATCTCGTACGCCTGCCGGACGAGATGGAGTTCGCCACTGCCGCCAGCCTCGGCTGCCGCTTCGTCACCTCCTTCCGCGCCATCGTCGACCAGGGCCGGGTGACGCCCGGCGAGTGGGTGGCGGTGCATGGCTGCGGCGGTGTCGGTCTCTCGGCGATCATGATCGCCAGCGCCATGGGCGCCAATGTCATCGCCATCGACCTCACCGACGAGAAGCTGGAGTTTGCGAAAAGGATCGGGGCGGTCGCGACCATCAACGCTTCGACCACGCCCAATGTCGTCAAGGCCGTCAAGCAGATCACCAACGGCGGCGCGCATATGTCGATGGACGCGCTCGGCCATCCAACCACGTGCTTCAACTCGATCGCCAATCTGCGCCGGCGCGGTCGCCATGTTCAGGTCGGGCTGATGCTGGGCGACCATGCCCGCCCGCAAGTGCCGATGGACAAGGTCATCGCCTTCGAGCTCGAAATCCTCGGCAGCCACGGCATGCAGGCCTACCGCTATTCCGCCATGATGGACATGATTCGCACCGGCAAGCTGAAGCCCGAACTGTTGGTCGGCAAAAGGATCAGCCTCGATGAGGCGCCAGCCGCATTGATGGCGATGGGCGGCTTCGAGGGCATCGGCATCGGCGTGGTGACGAAGTTTTGAGTAGGCTCCCTACCTGGCGAACTTCTTCGCCCCGAACACGCAGGCCACCACGCCGAGCGTGACCACCACCATCAGCGGGCTGACCTGCTCGTGCAGCAGACTCGCCGCGAGCGCCAGGCCGAAGAAGGGCTGCAGCAGTTGCAATTGCCCGACCGCGGCGATGCCGCCCTGCGCCAGGCCGCGATACCAGAACACGAAGCCGATCAGCATGCTGAACAGCGAGACATAGCCGAGGCCGATCCATGCGCCGGAGCCGACAGCGGCAAAAGACGGCGGCAGGGTCGCAAAGCTCAGCGCTAACATGACCGGCAGCGACAGCGCCAAGGCCCAGCAGATCACCTGCCAGCCGCCGAGCTTGCGCGACAGCGCCGCACCTTCCGCATAGCCCAGCCCGCAGGCGATGATGGCGGCGAGCATCAAGCCGTCGCCGACCGGTGAGGCCGTCACGCCTTGCAACAGCGCGAAACCCGCGACGAGCGTGCTGCCCAGGCAGGAAAACAGCCAGAAGGCCGGGCGCGGACGGTCGCCGCCGCGCAGCACACCGAAGATCGCCGTCGCCAGCGGCAGCAGGCCGACAAAGATGATGGAATGCGCCGCCGTAACATGTTTGAGCGCCAGCGCCGTCAGGAGAGGAAAGCCGACCACGACGCCTAGCGCAACGACGACCAGCGAGACCAGATCCCCGCGATCCGGGCGCTTCTCGCGGAACAGGAACAGCATTGCGATGCCGAGCAGGCCGGCGATCGCCGCACGGGCCGACGTCAGGAAGGTCGGGTCGAAATCGACCACCGCCACGCGCGTCGCCGGCAGCGACCCGCTGAAGATCAGCACGCCGATGAAGCCGTTGAGCCAGCCGTTGAAACTCTTATCCATCATCCGCTCCGTTTGCGCTTCTGTACCGGCGCAGCGCATGGCTTTGCCAGAGACAATGGGGTACAATTCCGCAAAACTGTATTGGTCAACAGGGAAGTACAGATGGACACGCCCGACCCGAAGGCGACGAATGCCGGAACGCTCGTCGAAGCCGTCATGTCGGCAATCCGGCAGCGGATCGCCGCGCGCATCCTGACGCCGGGCGCGCGCTTGCCTTCGATCCGCGCCTTCGCCGGCACGATGCAGGTGTCAAAATCTACGGTGGTCGAGGCCTATGAGCGGCTTGCGGCGGAAGGCACGATCCGCTCGCGGCCGGGCTCCGGCTTCTTTGCCGCCGGCCCGCTTGCGCCGCTGTCGCTGGCCGAGATCGGCCCGCGGCTCGACCGCGCCGTCGACCCGCTCTGGGTCTCGCGGCAAGCACTGGAGGCATGCGACGATATGCTGAAACCGGGCTGCGGCTGGCTGCCGGCTTCCTGGATGCCTCAGGCCGCGTTGCGGCACGCACTGCGCGGCGCCGCCCGAGCCGACGATGCGACGCTTGCCGACTACGGCACGCCGCTTGGCCTGCCGGCACTGCGGCAGCTGCTTGCCCGCCGCCTGTCGGCGCACGGCGTCGAGGCTTCGCCGGACCAGATCATGCTCACCGAGTCCGGGACGCAGGCGATCGACCTATTGTGCCGCTTGCTCCTCGAGCCGGGCGATACGGTTCTGGTCGACGATCCCTGCTATTTCAACTTCCATGCGTTGCTGCGCGCGCACCGCGCCAAAGTGGTCGGTGTCGCGATGACACCCTCAGGGCCCGATATCGACCTCTTCGCGCAAGCGCTCGCCGAGCACAAGCCGCGCCTCTACATCACCAATTCCGCGCTTCACAACCCGACCGGCGCGGTGCTCTCGCCGCTTATAGCGCACCGGCTGCTCAAGCTTGCCGATCAATCGGATCTCGCCATCGTCGAGGATGACATCTTCGCCGATTTCGAGCACGCGCCGGCGCCGCGGCTGGCGGCCTTCGATGGCCTCGGCCGCGTCGTCCAGATCGGTTCCTTCTCCAAGACGCTGTCGGCTTCGGTGCGATGCGGCTTCATCGCCGCGCCCCGCGACTGGATGGAACGGCTGATTGACCTCAAGATCGCCACGACTTTCGGCGGCGGGAGGCTCTCCTCGGAACTGGTGCTGACTCTGCTGAAGGACGGCAGCTACCGCAAGCATGTCGAGCAGTTGCGCACCCGCCTGTCGCGCGCAATGGCCGAAACAGCCGGCAGGCTGAAAGCAATAGACGTTATGCCCTGGATCGATCAGGGGGCCGGTATGTTCCTGTGGTGCCGCCTGCCCGACGGCATCGACGCCGCCGATGTCGCCCGCCATGCGCTGGCGGATAATGTCGTGCTGGCGCCCGGCAACGCCTTCAGCCTGTCGCACTCCGCCGGCCGCTTCATGCGTTTCAACGTCGCCCAATGCGCCGATGAGCGCAACTTCAGAGTGCTTGGAAGGGCAATGGCCGCGTCCCGTCGCAAAGGCGCGTCGCAGCCCGGCAGCGGCAGAGCTTAGGCGCCTGCCCGCTTGCGGCGCTCATACATCATCACCAGCGTCTCGGCAGTCAGCGCCGGCTTCTGCTCGCCCTCGATCTCGACGGTGTTCGCGGCCTTCATCAGATATTGGCCGGGGCCGCGGTCTTCCATGGTGAGCAGCGTCGTGCGCAGCCGGATACGTGCGCCGGACTTCACCGGCGCCAGGAAGCGCACTTTGTCGAAGCCATAGTTGAAGGCGGCTTGCGTGTTTTCCGGCACGATGCCCATTTCCAGCGCCAGCGCGCCGATGATCGACAGCGTCAGATAGCCATGCGCGATCGTAGTGCGGAACGGACTCTGCCGCTTCGCGCGCTCCGGATCGACATGTATCCACTGGTGGTCGCCCGTGCATTGGGCGAACTGGTCGATGCGCTGCTGGTCGACCGTCGTCCAGTCCGACACGCCGATCTCCTGGCCGGCCATTGTCCGCAACTGTTCAAAGGTCGGCGGCGTCCTCGGCCAATTTTCCGTCATTCCTGCTTTCCTGCTGGCTTCTGCCAATCTCCCGACCATGAACCGGCGGCTCCTGTCAATTCGCGGCGCCTCGATTTCACCCTCAGAGTTGACGGTTTTACGGCAAGCCGCGAACGCGCAGCCGCACGCGCCGCCGATTGCTCAGCCGCCTGAACCCGATCCGGAAAACCCGAATAGGCGCCCTGGATTGCTCACTTCCCGTCGTAGCCGGCCCGGATTTCCGCCATCGCGTCCTTGATCCTGTCGCGCAGGATTTCGACCGATTCGGTGCCGGATTTCCGAACCAGGTCGGCGACCTCGCCGGCATTCTTCAGCGTTGTCTCGAAGGATTTCCTGGCGAAATCCACCTGCTTCGTCATCAACTCCTGCGGATTGCCCGGAGGCTGGTAGTTGCGTGCCATCCGGGTAATTTCGCCGAGCGCCTCCTGCACCATTTCGTGCTGTCTCGACAGAATGGATGACGCGCCGGCGGCGCTTGCCCTGGCCGACTTCTCCAGAGCCTCGAGATTCCTGCGGTGGTGATCGAGGATCGCCTGGATGTCGACCTTCGGCAGCTTCAAGTCGCGGCCGAACCTGCTGAAGATGTCCAGAAAAGAGTCGGATTCCGGTTGTTTTGCCATGTCGTCGCCTCCCGATCTGCCGCTCTTACAGCGCCCACTAGGGAGAATAGTGCGCGCCCGGTCCGCGTCAATTGAGGAGAAGCAGCCGCTCCGCCGTATAGAGTGCCAAGCCGGCCAGACCGCCGATTACCATGCCGTTGAAGCGGATGTACTGCAGGTCCTTGCCGATATTGATCTCGATCAGCCGCGTCAGCTGGGCCAGATCCCAGCGCTTGACCTGATCGGCGATGAATTTCGACACGCCGCTCTTCTGGCTTTCGACGAAGGAGGCGAGCGCCACAACAAAACCCTGGTTCATGTCGGCCCTGATCTGGGCATCGTCGGCCAAATGTCGTCCGACCTCGACGAACAGGTTGGCGAGGTGCTCGCGAATCGTCGAATTGGCCGCGTTGGCGTCCTGCTCGATGAACAAGCGCAGGCTTGCCCAAGTGTCGCCGGCGAGAGCCCTGACTTCCGGACGGCCCAGGAAATCGCGCTTCAGCTTTTCGGCGCGCCTTGCATATTGCTTCGAGGTCCTGAGCCGCTCGACGAAGCGAAGTACGAAACGGTCGAACTCGGCGCGCGCCGGATGATCGGGATCGGCCCGCACCTCCTCCAGTAGCAACCCGGCGGAAGCGACAATCTTCTTGAGCAGATAGGCGTCGGCGCGAAACAGGTTGAACAGCGACGGCAGTTCCTCACGAATCTTTTCGCGCATCGTCGCCAGCGCCTTCTCGTCGTTCAGGAAGCGCCCGACCACCCTGGTGAACTCGTCGAACAGTTTCTGGTGGCGCCGGTCGTCGGTGAGCGCCGACAACAGCTCCGCGGCTAAAGGCGCCAGCGGCACTTTTTCGATCTGCTCCAGCAAGCGGCTGGTGACGAAGTCGCGCAGCCCGGACTGCTCCACGGCGGTCAGCGTCTGCGGCACCAGGCGGGCGACGAATCGCGACAGGTCGGCGGCGCGTTCGGCGTCGGCCAACCAGTCGGCGACGAGGGCCGCAAAGTCGACCTCGGCGAGCTTTTCCCGCACGGGCTCCGGCGCAAGGAAATTGGCCTCGATGAACCGGCCGAGATTGTCGGCGATGCGGTGCTGGTTCTCGGGAATGATGGCCGTGTGCGGGATCGGCAAGCCGAGCGGGCGCCTGAACAACGCCACGACCGCATACCAGTCGGCCAGCCCGCCAATGATCGCCGCCTCGGCGAACGCGGCAACAAAGCCGAGCCACGGATGGGTGATCTCTAAAGACTTGGCGAGCGCGAAGACAAGGATGCATAGGCCAAGCGCCGCGGCGGCGACGAACTTGGTCCGCCGCAATGCCGAGAGCTTTGCCTGCGCATCGGCGTCGAATCGAACCGGCGCGAGGGCCTGAGCTGATTGTGACATGGAAAGGTCTTCCCTATTGCACCCGGACTTATCTAGGGCCTGCGCCGGGGAAACGCTCGCTCAAAGCGCATTGCGGTGCGATGCGGCGGAGTCGCACAAAAAGTTGACAAGATTATTCAGCTATGTAGCGGTCCAGTCTGGAATTGTTCCAAACTATGGGCCATATATTCGGCCCAAGCTAATTTCGCGAGGATACCATGCGGCTCACACGCCAGACGAACTATGCGATGCGCATACTGATGTATTGCGCCGCGAACAGCGACCGCCTGAGCCGCATCCCCGAGATCGCCACCGCCTATTCGGTTTCGGAGCTGTTTTTGTTCAAGATCCTGCAGCCGCTGGTCGAGGCCGGCCTGGTCGAGACGGTGCGCGGCCGCAATGGCGGCGTCAGGCTCGGCCGCCCGGCGGAGCAGATCAGCCTGTTCGACGTCGTGCGCGTCACCGAAGAGAGCTTCGCCATGGCCGAGTGCTTCGAGAACGACGCCGCCGAATGCCCGCTGGTCGACAGCTGCGCCTTGAATTCGGCACTGCGCGAAGCGCTCAATGCCTTCTTCGCCGTGCTCTCCCGCTACACGATCGCCGACCTCGTCGCCGCGCGCCCGAATGTGCGCCACCTGCTTGGCATCGATCTCCTGGAGCAGCGCGCCCCGGCTGCCTAAGCTGCCGATTGCGGCAACACGAACGGAACGCTTCCAGCAGGCAGTGCGCCGACCTTGAGCCGGCAGTCGAACACCTTTTCGATCAGCTCGTCATTGAGCACGTCTTGCGGCGAGCCGGCGGCAGCCAGCTGGCCACGAGAGAGCACGAAAATCCGGTCGGCATACATGGCCGTCAAATTGAGGTCGTGCAGGATCGCCACCACGCCGCCGCCGCGCCGGGCGAAATCGCGCGCAATATTCATGATGATCAGTTGGTGCTTGACGTCGAGGCTGGAGACAGGCTCGTCGAGGAAGAGGTAGCGCGGCCTGCCCTCGAGAACCGGCGCCCAGACCTGGCAAAGCACGCGGGCAAGCTGGACGCGCTGCTGCTCGCCGCCTGAAAGCTCCTGGTAGAAGCGGCCGGCAAAGCCGTCGAGATCGACACGCGCCAGCGCCCGCTCGGGCAAGCGCGCATCCTCGCCGGGCAGCACCCCGGAACGCCCGCCGATCAGGCCGAGACGAACGACCTCTAGCACCGTGAAGGGAAAGGATAGCGTGGTGGACTGCGGCAGCACGGCGCGATGCGTCGCTGCCTCCACCGGCTTCATGGAAACCAGGTCTCGGCCATTGAGGATGACAGTGCCGGTATAGGAGAGCTCGCCCGTCAGCGCCTTGAGCAGCGTCGTCTTGCCCGAGCCATTGGGCCCGACGATTGCCGTTACCTCGCCCGGCCGCGCCGTGAAATCGACATGCGACACGATGCGCCTGGAGCCGATCGCTACGGAGATGTCCCGGGCTTCGATCATCGGCTGCTCACAGATCAATGACGCCGCGCTTGCGCAGCAGGATCCACAGGAAGAACGGCGCGCCGGCCACTGCCGTGACGATGCCGATCGGCAGTTCGGCCGGAGCGACGATGGTGCGGGCGACCGCGTCGGCAAGCAGAAGCAGCGAGGCGCCGAGCAAGGCCGAGGCCGGCAACAGGTAGCGGTTTTCCGGACCGATGGCGAGGCGCAACAGATGCGGCACGACGATGCCGATGAAGCCGATGCCTCCGCTGACGGCGACCGACGCACCGACCGCCGCCGACACGCCGACGATGGCCGTGTATTTCAGCCGCTGGACCGGAATGCCGAGATGGCCGGCGGTCGCCTCGCCGAGCGCCAGCGCATCGAGGCCGCGCGACAGAAACGGCATCGTCGCCAGTGCCAGCAAGATCACCGGTCCGACCGTGCCGATTTTCGGCCAAGTGGCGCCGCCAAGCGAGCCGAGCTGCCAGAAGGTGAGGTCGCGCAATTGCCTGTCGTCGGCCACGAAGACCAGTATGCCGGTCAGCGCCATGGCAAGGGCGGCGATCGCCAGGCCGGCGAGCAGCATCGTGGCGACTGACGTCCGGCCGTGGCGCGTCGCAATGGCATAGAGCAGCAGCGTCACCGCCAGGCCGCCGAGGAAGGCTGCCAGCGGCAGGGCGAGCGTGCCAAGGGCGAGCGTGACAGGCGCAAGCCAGGTTGTGCCGAGCACGATGATTGCCACCGCGCCAAGGCTCGAGCCGGCCGAAACGCCGATCAGGCCGGGATCGGCGAGCGGGTTGCGGAACAGTCCTTGCATCACCGCGCCGGAGACGGCGAGCGCGGCGCCGATCAGCACGCCGAGCAGCACGCGCGGTATGCGGATGTCATAGACGATCAGCCGGTGGCGCGCGGCGAGCGCCGTATCGGCCGGCACGCCTCCGGTCAGCCAGTCGCGGATGACGCGAACGGCGGACGCGTCCGAAGCGCCCGAGGTCAGCGACAGGAATATGGACAGCGCAAGCGCGACAGACAAAAGCAGGATGACGATCCTTGCCCGCGCCGAGCGGTCGCCATCGGATGCCCTCACCCTGCCCGCCGGCCCCGCAATCGACTGTTCGGCCATCACCGCTCAGTCCGTGACCTGATTGCCGTAAAGCGAGACGGCGAGGTCGTGGATGGCCGCGGCCGTGCGCGGCCCGAAGCCCAGCAGGTAGCCGCCATCCATGCTGATCAGCTTGCGGGCAGCTCCCGCGGGCGTCGAAGCGATCGATGGATTGGCGAACAGCTCATCTTCCGAGATCGGTGGACCGGCGTTTTTCATGGTCAGGAGCACATCCGGCCTTGCGGTGACGATCGCCTCGTCGGACAGCTGCTTGTAGCCCGAAAAACCCTCGACCGCGTTGACGGCGCCGGCAAGCCTGATGATGCCGTCGCCGGCCGTATCGCTGCCCGCGGCCAGGATCTTGCCGCCCTGCATCGACAGCACGAACAGCACGCGCTTGCGCTCCTTGATCGCGGCCGTCTGCTTTTCGGCCGACTTCAGCTTCGCGTCCGTCTCCGCAGCGAGCTGCTCCGCCTTAGCCTCGACCCCCAGTGCCCTCCCGACGGTGCGGATCTTTTCGAGGATGCCTTCATGGCTGTAGCGCTCCGGCACCTCGATAAAGGGCACGCTCGATTTCTTCAACACGTCGACGGTTTCCTTCGGGCCGCTGCCATGCAGGGCTAGAATCCCCGATGGATTGACCGACAGAACGCCCTCCGGCGACAGCGCGCGCATATAGCCAACATCAGGCAATTTCTGCGCGGCTTGCGGGAAAGAGCTGGTCGAATCACGGGCGACGAGATGACCTTCCTCGCCGAGCGCATAGACGATCTCGGTGATCGAGCCGCCGATGGAGGCAATCCGCGAGGTGTCGGAGAAGACGGCCCTACCTTCATCGGCTCCGGCAGGCAGAGCGGCGGCGGCAAGCAGAACGCCGACCAGCAGCGCAAGCCCAGAGCGGAAACGGTGAACGACACGCATCGAGTCTCGCCTCATGCAGCGGTCGGGCTGGGGATGCGGGGCAGGTTCTCGGCCAGGAAGCGCCAGTCTTCGCGCTCGCCCTCGCCTTCATGGCGCTTGCCGAAGAACTGGATGATCATGCCCCCCTTGGCGTCGTAAGCCTCGAGCGAGGTGACATGGCCATCCTTGGTCGGCTTGCGCACCGCCCAGACTTCATGGATGTGATCGGTCCTCAGATGCAGGTGGAAGGTCTCGTCGAGCACGTTAATCCATGGTCCCATCGGCTTGACCGACTTGATCGGGCCGGAATGGATCTGGATGCAGCCGCGGTTGCCGACGAAGCACATGATCGGCATCTCGCCTTCCGCCGCGTGGTGAAACATGGCGCTGACGGCATCATTGTCGAGCAGCCATGCATAGTCCTGGCCGACCATGCGCACCGCCTCACGGCGGCTGAGCTTCAGCGTCTTCAGCATGCCGAAGAACTGATGCACGTCGGTCATCCGGCTCCAGCGGTCGCGGAGGTCGTCGATGCTGGCTACCGAGGCTTGCACCTCCACTTCGTCCTCCGGCGCGCTTGAGGCGATTGCGATCGTCGGCTCCTGGTTCGACGATTCAAGGCCCGCCACCAGCTTCTGGTAAGCATAGAGGTTCGAGGCCGCCCGCAGATGCACCTTGTGAACGGCCTCGCCGGCCGCATCGAAGAACTGCAGGCTGCGGCGGATCTCGCCCCCGTCGCGTTTCTCGACGGCAAAGCCATGTGCCCACACTTTCGGGAACATGCGCAGGTCGATGTTCTCGCCGAGCACCATGGCGTTGTGATTGCCAGTGACGACCTTGTCGTAGACGCCGATCTTTTCGTGCACGGCGCTTTCGTTGCGGGTCAGCGCCATCACTTCGCCGACCGCTTCGAGGCCGCTCAGCAGGTCGTTGACGCGCGGCTCGACGCGCACGGCGCCATGGCCGCAATGTGCCGCGACCAGCTCTGCTTCCGAAATGCCGAGTTGGGCCGCCAAATCGCGCTCGCGCATCTTCGGATTGTCTTCCCGCGAACGCCGGATCTCGTCCGGCGACGGCTTCACGCGTTGGTCCATATCGTCCACCTGCCCACTTTTTGTCTGCCCTGTTCGTCTGCCGATCGTGCTTACTTGTTGAGGATCAGCTTGCCCTGGCGGGTGATCTTCAGACGGTAGAGCGCACCATGGTGTTCGATGCCGATCTCATGCTCGCCCTGGAACAGCGCGTTGCTGGAGAGCGTGCGCACTGACATCGCCACGCGGTCAAAACGCGCGGGCACGTCGTCGGAGCGGCGGCCGCGGTAGCGAAAGTCGCTTGGGTTATGGCTGTTCATCTCATTCGGTCCCTTTTTCCTGTGCCGGCCACCGGGCCGGTCGCCTCGTCAAATGCCGATTAAATTCTTGACTCTATTTCTCATGTTTACTAGTCGTGCATTACCGGACTAAATGAGTCAACATTTAAGACGCCGGACGCGATCAAAAATGCGAGCGAGCCCCGCGCCAGCCAGCATCGAGCCTGAGAATCTGGAGTTGGGGCATGGGGTTGGTGAATTGGGGACGGCCGACAGATCGGCCGATGGCGAAGGAAATGGCGGCCTTGCTGGCTGGCGCGGCGGCAATCGCGCTCTGTATGCCGGCGGCCAAAGCGCAACAGGCCACCCAGCCGGCGGCTGACCAGCAGAGCGACCAGATAAAGAAGACTGACCAGAAAAGTGCAGGCGACTCGACGCTGCTCGACAAGATCCTCGTCATTAGCCGCACCGGCGAGACGGCGATCCAGTCGCTGGCCTCGGCCAGCCATGTCGACAAGGAACAGCTTGAGCGCCGCATGGCGACGACGCCGAACGAGATGCTGCTTGGCGTGCCGGGAGTTGCAGTGCAGGCCGACGCGCGACGCGTCAGCTCCAGCATCAACATCCGCGGCCTGCAGGATTTCGGCCGCGTGGCGGTGATCGTCGACGGCGCCAGGCAGGATTTCCAGCGCTCCGACCACGGCACGCAGTCGACCTTCTATGTCGATCCCGAGCTCATCAAATCCGTCGACGTGATCCGCGGCCCGGTCGCCAACACCTATGGCTCCGGCGCCATCGGCGGAGTGGTGTTCTTCGAAACCAAGGACGCCGGAGATTTCCTCAAGCCGGAAGAGACCTGGGCCGGATCGCTGACTGGTCGCTATGAAACGAATGGCAAGGGCTGGACCACCAGCGCTAGCGGCGCCTATCGCTTCAACGAGAACTGGGACGTTTTGGGCAACATCGTCTACCGCGACTACGGCGACTACAAGAACGGTGGCGGCGACACCGTTGCCGGCACCGGCTTCGACGTGCTGAGCGGCCTGCTCAAGACCACCATTCGCCCGACCGAGAACAGCGAGTTGAAGCTCGGCTGGGTCGGCTCGAAGGACGGGTGGACGGAGACCAGTGGCGGCGTTCCGGCCAACGATGTCGACCTGAAATCGAATACCTTCACCGCCCGCTACAACATCACCGACGATGCCAAAAGCTGGCTCGATCTCCACATCAACGCCTCTTACAACAAGACGCTTCTCGATCTGACGACGCTCGTCCCGCAGAACCGTTTCGATCCGACGACCGGCCTGCCCGTGGTGCTGCCCGCCGGGTCGCTCTCGACTTTCGATGTCGGGACGACCGGCATCGACATATGGAACACGTCGCGATTCGAGACCGCCGGCATTGCGCATGAGTTGACTTACGGCGGTGACTGGGTCGGCGACGACGTCGAAACCGGGGGCACAGCCGGCGGCGACAGCTTCTACACGCCGTCAGGTAAGCGCAACGTCTCCGGCGCCTATGTCCAGGACAAGCTGACCTGGGAATGGCTGGAGGTCATCACCGGCCTGCGCTACGACAGGTACAGCCTGAAGGACTCCGAGCACGAGACATCAGGCGACCGGCTGTCGCCGCGCATCACCGTCGGCGTATCGCCCTTCGAAAGCGCTGACCTCGCCGGCCTGCAGTTTTACGGCACCTATGCGGAAGGCTACCGCTCACCCTCGCTGACGGAGACGCTGATCAGCGGTAACCATCCGGCCGGCGTCACCTTCCCCTTCCTGCCCAATCCAAATCTCAAGCCTGAGACCGGCAAGACCGTCGAGTTCGGCGTCAACTTCAAGCAGAACGACATTTTCGAAGGCGGCGACGCTCTGCGGCTCAAGGCCGCCTATTTCAACAACAATGTCGAAGACTATATCGACGGCGTCACGCTGTCGGCCTTCGACCCGACCAGCGGCTGCCCGTTCGGCCCCGGCATCCCGATCTGCTTCCAGTATCAGAACTTCGCCAAGGCCAAGATCAACGGTTTTGAACTGGAAAGCGTCTATGACGCCGGCTGGGGCTATGCGGGCTTCTCGGCCTCGATCATCAACGGCCACACCATCTCGTATGAGGGCGAGCGGGCCGACCTTGCCACCATTCCCTCCTCGCAGGTGACGGCGCAGCTCGGCCTTCGCTTCCTCGAGGACAGGCTCACCGTCGGCGGTGAAGTGCAATATAACGGCAAGCCCAAGGGCAATCCGGTGGCCAAGGACTATACGCTGGTCAATGCCTTTGCCAGTTACCAGGCGACCGACAACCTCAAGCTCGACGTCCGCGCCGACAATCTGTTCGATGTCAAATACACCAATCCGCTCAACGCAAGCACGACTGCCGTCCTCTATGAACCGGGCGTCACGCTGAAGCTTGCGGCAACCATGCGCTTTGGAGGCTGAGAACCATGAACTTGACGACATCGCTCTGTCTCTTGACCTCGGCGCTGGCGATGTCGCTCGGCCCGGTGCCGGCGCGCGGCCAGTCCGCGCCAGCGCCGGCCCTTAATCTCGAACTCAACGCCGTGCAGCCTTCGGACAAGGGCTGCCGGCTGACCTTCGTCGTCAACAACGCGCTCGGCGCCGACCTGTCGAAGTCCGCTTTCGAAATCGCGCTGTTCAATGAGTCCGGCGTTGTCGACCGCCTCACCGTGCTCGATTTCAAGGACCTGCCGGTCGGCAAGACGAAAGTCACGCGCTTCGATCTCGCGGGCGCCGACTGCGGCAAGCTCGGCCGCGTGCTGATCAACAGCGCGACGGAATGCGCTGGAACCGGCGTCGAGCCGACGGCCTGCATGCGCGACCTGACGACCTCGACTAAAACCGCCATCGCCTTCGGCGTATAGAGGTGGGGATTGCATCCGGCCCGCCAGGAGACGCCATGGCGTGGGCCATAGGCGGCAACCGATCTTGATTTGACAATTTCTTATCGCGTACAGCAGGTCTCGGCGCGAGACATGCAGGACATCAATCACTCCTCCGATGCAGGCAGCGAACCGGCGATCACGCCGGCCGAGCCGCTCATGCAGCCGCGGCACTCGGCCGGGCATCGCAAATGGCCGGTGGCGATCATCGCTTCCGGCCTGCTCCATGGCGCTGCGGCGGCCGCGTTCCTGTTCGCGCCTGCCGGGATATTCGACTCCATGGACGCGATTCGGGCCGAGGGCACAGATCAGTCCGGCGCCAACGTCACCGGCAGCGCCCTGGACGACCAGTCGTCCGGCGCCGTGGATGTCACCTTGGTGCCCGAACTGCAGCCGGTGAAACGCCAGGCCGCGCAGCCCGCACCGCCGGTCGAAGCGCAGCAACCAGCAAGCGAACCCTCGACGCCTCAGCTTCCGCCGCAAGCCGTCAAGGAAGCCGCTTCCGCGCCGGATATCGTGGCGGCCACCAGCCCACGCCAGGATGACCAGACTGTCCCCGACGACAGCAAACCTACGCCCGCGACCGAACTGCAAAGCGCTGAAGCGCCCCTTGCCGAGCCTCAACAGCCACCGGTCCCCAGTGCGACATCGAGCGGCCCAGCCCCATCGGCAGCGGCAGACCAGACCAATGCAACCGGCGGCACGGCGGATGGCGATACACGCGACGCGCCTGTTGCCGCCAGCAAAGGCAAGAAACAGGTCGCTGCCGGCAATGCCCTGGAATCCCACTACAGCGGTGAAATCCAGAAGAAACTTGCGCGCGCCAACCGTCGCGTTTCGAAATCGATCCAGGCCAAGGCTCGCAACAACGCCAGGGTGGTTTTCGTCGTCGCGGCCGACGGCAGCGTCAGCGACCTGCAGCTCACTGAAAGTTCAGGGTCCGCCGAGCTCGATCAGTTCGCTTTGACGCTGGTGCGCAAGCAAGCCCCGTTCCCTCCCATTCCACCCGAGACCGGCAAATCAAGTTGGGTGTTCAAGGCGCGGATCGGCCCTTTTTAAAGCCTCCGCGATTTCATCGCCTGGACGAAGTCGGAGAACTTCCGCGCCGCCCATCGCAACGCCGGCACCGCCAAGGTGCATTATCTTGGCCACCCCGAGTTCGAAGGGTTTTTGGTCGTCGAGGGCGCCTGACCGCCGCTACGCGGCGGCCTTCCCGCACCTGATTAGGCTGCCGCGAGCAGGCTGGCATTGCCGCCGGCCGCCGTCGTGTCAACGCAGACCGCGCGCTCATGCGCATAAGCCGCCGGATTAAGCACTTCGCTGACCAGCGGCACGATCGGCCCGGCGCGCTCGGCAACCACCTTGCGCACGATGCGCGCCGCTTCCGG
The DNA here is from genome assembly GCF_002294795.1 of Mesorhizobium sp. WSM3866. Taxonomy (NCBI): domain Bacteria; kingdom Pseudomonadati; phylum Pseudomonadota; class Alphaproteobacteria; order Hyphomicrobiales; family Phyllobacteriaceae; genus Mesorhizobium; species Mesorhizobium sp. WSM3866. The sequence goes on from NZ_NSGC01000010.1 coordinate 106,224, forward strand.
CGTGCCGGAGAAGGCAACGACGTCGACGCGCAGCGAGCGCGCCTCGACCGGGTCCGGCCGACCGTCGATCGCCGCCAGTGGCAGGCCCTTGCCGGTCAGCGCCGACAGCGCCGCCGGCGCGCCTGGCGCCACTGCCAGAACGGCATTGCCGGCGGCTAAAGCCTGGATTGTCTGCGCAAGCAGCGTCTCGGCATCCGGCCCGAGGCAGAGCACCCGTCCGCGCGGCGCCAGCGACAGCGTGTTGGCCTCGCCGGTCGGGCCCGGCAGGTCGACCTGCCCGAAATCGAGGCCCGCTGCGGCGGCGATGGCCGCAGCCCCCTTGCCGCGCAGATGTTTTCTCAGAATCGCCACGCGATCGGGTCGCGTCGACCAACCGCCAAGCGTCGGGTCCGGCAGATTGTCCGCGAGTTCCGTCGCCGTCACCTTGTGGCCGTCGCCGACTTCCGTTCCGGCTTGCGGGCCCTTGCGGAAGCGGCGCAGATAATGTGGCCCGCCGGCCTTCGGCCCGGTGCCGGACAGACCCTCGCCGCCGAAGGGCTGCGAGCCGACGACGGCGCCGATCTGGTTTCGGTTGACATAGATGTTGCCGGCATGGATGCCGTCGACGAAATGCTGGACGCGGCCCTCGATGCGGGTGTGCAGGCCGAAGGTCAGGCCGTAGCCCTTGCGATTGATGCCGGCAATCACCGCGTCGATGTCGTCGGCGTCGAAGGTGGCGACATGCAGCACCGGACCGAACACTTCGCGCTCCATCTCCTCGATGCCTTTGACCCGAAAGACATGCGGCGCGACGAAGCGGCCGGCAGCCGGCGCTTCGAGCTTGGCGATGAGGCGCCCCTCCAGCCCCTTTTTCTTGCAGTAGTCGCCGATCGAGGCCTGCGCCTCATCGTCGATGACCGGGCCGACATCGGTCGAGATCAGCCACGGATCGCCGACATTGAGGGCTTCCATCGCGCCCTTCAGCATGGCCAGCATCTTCTTCTCGACATCCTTCTGCACGTAGAGCACGCGCAGCGCCGAGCAGCGCTGCCCGGCGCTCTGGAAGGCGGAGGCGAGGATGTCGCGCACCGCCTGCTCGGGAAGCGCCGTGGAATCGACGATCATGGCGTTCAGCCCACCCGTCTCGGCAATCAGCATGGCATCGGGCGCCGCCGTTTCGGCCAGCTGTTTTTCGATCAGCTTGGCGACCTCGGTCGAGCCGGTAAAGCAGACACCTGCGATGCGCGGGTCGGCGGTGAGCGGCGCTCCGACCGACGCACCGTCACCCGGCAGGAGCTGGATGATATCCTCCGGCACGCCGGCCTCGCGCAGCATCTCGACGGCGCGGAAGGCGATCAGCGGCGTCTGCTCGGCGGGCTTCGCGATCACCGAATTGCCGGTGACGAGCGCCGCCGCGATCTGGCCGGTGAAGATGGCCAGCGGGAAATTCCACGGCGAGATGCAGACGATCGCGCCACGGGCTTCAGTGCCCGCTTCGGCATTCGCCGCCTCGGCCGCATAGTAACGCAGGAAATCGACCGCCTCGCGCACTTCGGCGATGCCGTCGGCCAAAGACTTGCCGGCCTCTCGAGTGGCCAAAGCGAAGAACTCGGCGGCATTGGCCTCGTAGAGGTCGGCGGCGCGGTTGAGGATCGCGGCGCGCTCGGCAACCGGGCGTTTTGCCCAGGCCGGCTGCGCCTCCACAGCGATGCGAACGGCCGTCGCGACCTGCTTGGCCGCCGCCTCATGCACGGTGCCGACGACCTCATCGGGCTTGGCCGGGTTGACGATCTGGCGCGGCTTGCCGTAGCCGGCGGCGCGCGTGATCGGCTTGGCATGCCAGCGATCCGCTCCCGCGAATTCCGCCCGCGCCCTGTCGATGGCTGCAAGAGTCACCGCATCACTGATGTCGAACCCTTTTGAATTGCGCCGGTGGGCGCCGAAGATCGCGGCGGGCCGCGCGATCGCCGGATTGGCGGCGGGGCCTTGTTTCTCTACAGCCTCCAGCGGGTCGCGGGCGATTTCTTCCGGCTCGACCTCCTCGTCAGTCAACTGGTGGACGAAAGAGGAGTTGGCGCCGTTTTCCAAGAGCCGCCGCACCAGATAGGCGAGCAGGTCGGAATGCGCACCGACCGGCGCGTAGATGCGGCAGCGCGTCCTTTCGGCCTTGCGCACCGTCTCGTGCAGCGATTCGCCCATACCGTGCAGACGCTGGAATTCGAAGGAGTCGCGATCCTTCGCCATCGACAGGATGGCAGCCACCGTGTGCGCGTTGTGGCTGGCGAATTGCGGATAGATGCGGTCGGTCATCGACAGCAGTTTTCGCGCGCAGGCCACATACGAGACGTCGGTGTTGGTCTTGCGGGTGAAGACCGGATAGCCGGCAAGCCCAAGCGTCTGTGCCCGCTTGATCTCGGTGTCCCAATAGGCGCCCTTCACCAGCCGCACCATGATCTTGCGGTCGTATTTTTTGGCAAGCGCATAGAGCCAGTCGATGACGAAGGCCGCGCGCGGGCCATAGGCCTGGACGACGACGCCGAAACCATCCCAGCCGGCAAGCTCCGGTTCGGCGAGCACGCGTTCGATGACGTCGAGCGACAAATCGAGCCGGTCGGCCTCTTCGGCATCGATGTTGAGGCCCATGCGCGAATGCCGCGCGGCAAGCGCCAGCGACAACAGCCGCTCGGCCATTACCGGCAGCATCTTCTCCTTCTGCGCCACCTCGTAGCGTGGATGCAGTGCCGAAAGCTTGACCGAAATGCCGTGGTTGTAGCGAATGTCCGGGCCATTGGACCCCGCGTCGAGCGAGGAAATCGCATCCGCATAGGCGCGGTGATAGCGCAACGCATCAGCCTCGGTGCGGGCCGCCTCACCCAGCATGTCGAAGGAATAGAGATAGCCCTTCTGCGTCATCGGACGGCCGCGCTTGACCGCCTCGGCGATGGTGCGGCCGAGCACGAACTGCTCGCCCATTTCGCGCATCGCCGCCGCCACGGCCTTGCGGATGACCGGCTCGCCGAGCCTGCGCACCATGGCGCGCAGCGTGCCTTCGATGCCGCCCTCGCCTTCATCGAGTACGCGGCCGGTCAGCATCAGCGCCCAGGTCGAGGCGTTGACGAAAATGGAACTCGAGCTGCCCGAATGCGCCGACCAGTCGTGCGGCGCGATCTTGTCGGCGATGAGATCGTCCATCGTCTCGGCATCGGGAACGCGCAGCAGCGCCTCGGCGAGACACATCAGCGCCACGCCTTCCTTGGTCGACAGGCCATAGGCCGAAAGAAAAACCTCCATCAGCCGAGGGTCGGTCGAGCCGCGCACCGCGCGCACCAGATCGGCCGCACGCGCCGAGATCGCCTTGCGCTCTTCCGCCGAAAGCCCGGCAGCCGCGGACAGCCGCCTCACCGCCTCGTCTTCGTCGGGCAAATAGTTGGCGCGGATCTGCTGGCGGATGGCATCGAGCGGCATGTCGGATCCATGAGAGCAAGCGTTAGCGAGCAGGTCTGGCGGTCGCCGGACCGATTGGCGCAAGCTAGCACAGCTGGGAGCCCAGGTCGGTCCAAAGAAATCGACGAGACAGTCCATTCGAGCTATCGTATAGGCTTAGCTCCCGCCATTTTGACCGTAAGACCGATGAGCGAAGACCAATTGGACCGCATTGACCGCAACATCCTGGCCGCGCTCGGGCGCGACGGCCGGCTTTCAATGTCCGAGCTGGCTTTGAAGGTCGGGCTGTCGAAGACCCCGGTGCAGGCCCGTGTGAAGCGTCTTGAGAAGGAGGGCTACATCAGAGGCTATCGCGCGATTATCGACCGGGAGCGCATGGGCGAAGGACATGTCGCCTTCGTCCAGGTGAAGCTGTCGGATACGCGCTCGGCGGCGCTCGACGCGTTCAACCGCGCGGTGCAGGGCGTGCCGGAGATCGAGCAGTGCCATATGATGGCGTCGAGCTTCGACTATCTCCTGAAGGTCCGCACCACCGATATCGCCGCCTACCGCCGCGTGCTCGGCGAGCGCATTTCGGCCCTTCCCCACGTGGCACAGACTTCCACCTTCGTGGCGATGGAAACGGTGAAGGATCGCTAGCGCAGTTCCAGGAAAAGTGCGCAGCCGTTTTCCGTCCGGAATTGCACAAAATTAAGACTCTACTCCGACAGAGTCTTCAGAAACGCCACCAGAGCGGCGCGCTCGCGATCGGAGAGCTCGAGCGGGTGGATCTCCGAAACGCCTTCAACGCTGGACGCCGCTTTCGAATAATGCGCCACCACCTCGTCGAGGGTCGAGAACTGCCCGGCATGCATGTAGGGCGCACGCGTAGCTGCCCCCCTGAGCGACGGCGTCTTGTAGGCGCGCACGAGTTGCTGCCCGTCCTTCACCATGAAGCGCAATTCGCGGCAGGCGCTTTCATCGCCGTCGCGGAACTTGCCGAAGCAGTTGAACGGGTCCGCCTGCACTTGAGCCACGGCATCGACCCGGCCGCGGTCGGGCGGCAGATCCTTGACCGGCGGCACGCCGGTGTTGTGGAACGAATTGTCGGTGAAGCGCGGCCCGTTATGGCAGGTCACGCAATTGGCCTTGCCGATGAACAGCTTCAGCCCGAGGATCTCTTCCGGCGAGAAGGCAGCATCGCCTTGCGGCTTGGTGCCGGTCGCGAGGTCGATCGCGAAGCGGTCGAAACGCGTCTGCCCAGGTTCGATCGAGCGCTCGAAGGCCGCGATTGCCTTGCCGATATTGGCAAAGACGCGGTTGACGTCTTCGGCCTGCCTGGCGGGCATGGCGTTCCATGCCGCCTTTTCGGCCTCGGTGCCGAGCGGGCTGGCATTGGCCGGCACGGTGGAAAGATCGGGCAGCGGCCCGAAAATGCGCTCATAGCGCTCGCCGAACCGCTCCTTGATGTAATGCGCGAAGGCCGCGCGGTTGCCGGCCTGCTCCAGCGGGTTTTCGAGCGGCGTCAGCGCTTGCGCCCACAAACTGTCGCGGCGTCCGTCCCAGAAGAACCAAGGATCGCGCGCCACGCCGGCCAGCGGCATGGTTCGGCGATTGGTGTGGCCGGCGCCGACCGCCCGCGGCAGGTCGTCCTGGAACTGACGGTCGATCTTGTGGCAGGTCGAGCAGGACACGGTGCCGCCGCGGCTCATGCCGACATCGAAGAACAGCGTCGATCCGAGCGCCGCAGCGGCCGGCACATCGGCATACTGGTTCGTCGTGTCCGCTTTGAGAGCCGGCAGCGTGTTCAACGCCAGCGAGGCGATGGTCTTCTTCTCGGCGTCGCTGAGCTCGGGCTCGCCGCAACCGCCAAGCCAAGCGAGCGCAGCCAGAGCGGACAGGCTTGCGAGGCGGAGAAGACGCTTCATCGGCCGCTCACAACACGATGTTGAAGACGACGGAATCGGAACCCGCCGCCGCGGAGATCGCGAAGCGCAATTGCCACCAGCCGCTCATGGTGAATTTCACGCCGTCGATGCGGTAGCGTCCCGCCCCCATATAGTCGGTCGCCTGCGGGCTGGTCGGCAGGCCGTGATTGTGCTGCGGCATGCCGCCGGAAACGGTGATCGCGGCGCCCTCCACCGGAGCGCCGGCGGAGGTCTTCAGTGTCAGCAGCCAGGATTGCAGCTCGCCCTGCCGGATGACGCCGCGCTCCGGCTCGAAGCTCGCAACGAACAGGCCGCTCGCCGTCTTTTTCGAACGCGACGTATCGGGACCCGGTGCCGAATGCGGCGCCGTCAGGTACACGACAGTCAGAATGCCGACCAGCAGGGCAGCAAGACCGAGACCCGCAAGAATGTAACGCCATATCGATGCCAAACCGGCTCCTCTTCGGCTGATAACGTCACGGGCTGCGCGCAGCATCCCTCCCGCCTGTGGGAAATCGCTTCTGGCGCAAAAATCGGCCTGCGCCAAGCATGGCGCTGCCGGCTGCAAAAAGCTACAGCACCAAAGCTTTAGGAGGACAAGTCATATGGAAGCCAATGGTGTCGCGTCGATCGGCGAATGCATGCTCGAACTGTCGGGCCAGGCAGGACCGAACTGGCGTATGGGCTTTGCCGGCGACACCTTCAATACGCTATGGGCGCTGCATGCGCTCAGCCCCGGCCGGCCCGCGACCTATGTCTCGGCCTTCGGCGACGACCCTTTTTCCCGCGATCAGATCGCGTTCTTAGCCCAGAACGGCATCGGTATCGGCAGCAGCCCGGTCATTGCCGGCGCAAGACCGGGCCTTTACGCCATCACGCTCACTGGAGCCGAGCGCGCCTTCACTTACTGGCGAAGCGATGCTGCCGCGCGCCAGCTTGCCTCCGATGCAGCGGCACTGGCGAAAAGTCTTGAAAACCAGGCGCTTGTCTATTTTTCCGGAATCACTTTGGCAATTCTGGATGATGCCGCGCGCAAAACCCTGCTTTCGGCCGTCGCGACAGCACGCGCGGCGGGTTCGCTGGTCGCCTTTGACCCGAATTACCGTCCCAGGCTGTGGCCGAGCCGTGAAACCGCGCAGGCTGCGATCTTGGAAGCGCTCGCCGTCGCGGATATCGCATTGCCCACTTTTCCGGATGAGCAGATGCTGTTTGGCGATGAGGCGCCGGAAACAACTGCCAGGCGTCTCGGAGGAGTGGTTGGCGAGGTTGTCGTCAAGAACGGCGAGCAGCCGGCATTGATTGCCATGGACGGCGCCTCGGAAACAATCGAGGCAGTGCCTGTCGCCTCGCCTGTCGATACAACCGGCGCCGGCGATTCCTTCAACGGCGGCTATCTCGCCACCCGGCTTGCCGGTCACGCCCCAGTCGACGCGGTTCGACGCGCGCATCGGGTGGCTGCGGCCGTCGTACAGGTGCGCGGCGCGCTCGCGCCGTTCGAGATTCTAAGAACAGCCTTTGGGATCTAGTTAGGGAGCCGGAACCTGTATTCCGTCACCTGATGGTAGATCTGGCCCGGCCAAAGCGTGGCCTGTGGGAAATAGGGCCGGTTCGGCGCGTCGGGCCAGGTCTGAGCTTCGAGGCAGAAGCCTGAAAAGGCTTTGTAGCCGCGCCCGTCCAGCCCAGGGGAGGACGGCGCGACATACTGGCCGATATAGAGCTGCAGGCCGGGCTCGGTGGTCCAGACTTCCATTTCGACGCCGGAACTGGCGCCCTGCACCCAGGCTGCCTGGTGCAGCGGTCCACGGCTGGAGGCGAGGCAGTAATTCAGATCGTAGGGAAGCTGCTCGCCTTCCGATTCCATGCGCAGCGGCCGCGCCTGGCGGAAGTCATAGGGCGTGCCGTCGACGGGCTTCACCGCGCCGGTCGGGATTATCTCTGCGTCGACGGGCGTATAAGCGCCGGCATTGAGCATCAGCCGGTGGTCGAGAATGTCGCCCGCGCCCCCGTCGTCGAGATTGAAGTAGGAGTGCTGCGCAAGATTACAGAGCGTCGGCTCCTCGCATGTGGCGGTCAGTTCCATGCTGAGCGTGCCGGGGATCTTCAGCCGATAGGTGCAGGTGACGTCCAGCGCGCCTGGAAAGCCCATCGTGCCGTCGGGATCGTGCAGTGTCAGCGTCACGAAATCGCGCCCGTGCAGCGAGACCGACCATGGCCGGTGGAAATAGCCCTGCGAGCCGCCATGCAGCGTGTGTTTCCCTAGAAAATTGCGCTCGGTCTGGTAGCGCTTGCCGGCGATGGTGAAGCGACCGTCGCGAATGCGGTTGGCGAAGCGGCCGACGACGGCGCCGAAATAGGCGCGGTCGGTCTCATAGGGCTCGAACTGGTCGTAGCCCAACACCAGCGGCGCATCATGGCCGGCGAGCCGCAGATCCTGGATGATCGCGCCAAGCCCGATGATGTTGGCCGTGAGACCACCGCCACGGATGGTGAAGCGGCGAACAGCCTCGCCCGCCTGCGTCGTGCCGAAGACCTCGCCGTCCTTCATCGCTGTGCCCGAAAACGTCAGTTCATTGATCTGTGGACTACGCCGGCCGTCTCCGGCAAGGGCAGGCCTGATGCCTGCCTCACCAGTCGAGCGGTGTCAGAGGCCGAGGCCGCCGAGGCAGACATATTTGGTGTCGAGATAGTCCTCGATGCCCTGATGTCCGCCTTCCTTGCCGAGGCCCGATTCCTTGACGCCGCCGAACGGCGCCTCGGGCGTGGTGATCAGGCCTTCATTGACGCCGACCATGCCGTATTTCAGCCCTTCCATGACGCGGAAGGCGCGGCCGAGATCGCCGGTGTAGAAATAGCAGGCGAGGCCGAACTCGGTGTCGTTGGCCAATGCGATTGCTTCTTCCTCGGTCTCGAACTTGAACACGGGGGCGACCGGCCCGAAGATCTCTTCCTTCATGAAGCGCATCTTGGGCGTGGCGTCGGCGATGACCGTCGGCTGGAAGAACGAGCCGCCGAGCGCATGGCGATTGCCGCCGGCAACGACCTTGCCGCCCTTCGAGGTGGCATCGGCGATCAGTTCCTCGACCTTCTCGACCGCTTTCTCGTCGATCAGCGGCCCCTGCTGCACGCCTTCTTCCAGGCCGGAGCCGACCTTCAGACTGTTGCTGGCAGCGGCCAGCTTCTCGACGAACTTGTCATAGATACCCGCCTGGACGAGGAAGCGGTTGGTGCAGACGCAGGTCTGGCCGGAATTGCGGTACTTCGCGGTGATGGCGCCGGTGACGGCGCGATCGATGTCGGCATCGTCGAAGACCAGGAACGGCGCATTGCCGCCGAGTTCCATCGACACTTTCTTGACCGTCGTCGACGACTTCTGAATCAGGATCTTGCCGACCTCGGTCGAGCCGGTGAAGGTGATCTTCTTGACCAGCGGGTTGGCGCAGATCTCGTCGCCGATCTCGCCGGCCGAACCGGTCAGGATGTTGATGACGCCCTTGGGGAAGCCGACCTCTTCGGCGAGCGCGCCCCAGGCGAGACCCGAATAAGGCGTCTGCGAGGCCGGTTTGACCACGGCCGTGCAGCCCGCGGCCAGCGCCGGTCCGAGCTTGCGGGCGAGCATCGAGGACGGGAAGTTCCATGGCGTGATGGCGGCAATGACGCCGACCGGCTCCTTCGTCACCAGGATGCGGCGGTCGCCCCAGGGCGACGGCACGATGTCGCCATAGGTGCGGCGGCCTTCCTCGGCGAACCAGAGGATATAGCTCGCGGCCGAGCCGATCTCGCCCTTGGATTCGAACAGCGACTTGCCCTGCTCGATGGTGAGCAACTCGGCCAGCACGTCCTGATTGTCCATCATTGCGTCGTGCAGCTTGCGCAGAAGCTTCGAGCGCTCGAGCGCGGTTGTCTTGCGCCAGCTCTTGAATGCTTCATCGGCGGCCTCGATGGCGCGGCGGGTTTCGGTCTTGCCGGCCTTCGGCACGGTGCCGATCTTCAGGCCGGTCGCCGGATTGTTGACGTCGATGGTCTGGCCGCTGTCGGCCTGCACCCATTCGCCGTTGATGAGATTGGCCTGGCGCATGAAATGACTGGTTTTCTGAAGCATGGTCTGGCCTCCGTTTCGGCGCGCTGATCGGCCGTTTTTCTGGATATTCGGGGGCGTGCAAGGCTGCACGCTGGCGCATTGCTCTTACCTAGGGAAAGCCCGGCAAGCAATCACAAGATGGCATATAGGGGTTGGGCCAGCAAAGACGAGCGCTAGCCGAACACATGCAGGACCACCGTCAGCCAGAAGGATGTGGTGAGCACCGCGCTGGCCGTGGCGATCGTCATCTGGTTGGACGCCAGCGCTTGTCCGGTGTTGAACTGAACGGCGATGAGATAGGAATTGATGCCGGAAGGCAGCGCCGCCACGACCACGGCGACCTTTGCCGTCAGCGGCGGCAGGCCGAGCAGCCAGACCGCGAGCAGCACCAAGGCCGGCATCAGGAAGAGTTTCAGCGCCGACAGCGCGAGCGCTGGGCGCACGTTGCCGGAAATGCCGAAGCGGCGCAGGCTGAGCCCCATCGCAAACAGCGCCACCGGCCCGGCCGTATCGGCCAGCGCGTCGACCAGCCGCTCGATCAGCGGCGGCAGCGGCGCGCCGATGAAGCGCCAGGCGAGCCCCGCGAGAATGCCGATGATCAGCGGGTTGACGAACAGCCGCCTGAGGAAATTCCGGATGACGCGCAACGGATGCACAGACTCGTCGTCGCGACGACCGAACATCTCGAACAGCACGATTGACGCCATCATCATGACAGGCAGGTGGATCGAGACCAGCAGCGACAGCACCTCGAAGCCGCTGGTGCCGAATATGCCGAGGATGAAGGGCGCGCCAAGCAGCACGACATTGGAATAGGCCGAGGACACGCCGCCGACGATGCCGGCGCGGGCATCGCGGCCGAAGAGGCGCGTCATGACCAAGTGCCCGGCGGACCAGGTGACGGCAACCGCCGCAAAATAGGCGCTCCACAGCGACCATGGCGCCACGCCATGGAAATCGGACTTCACCATCGTCTGGAACAAGAGCAGCGGCATAGCCACGTTTACGGCGAACTCGGATATGCCCTCACCACTCACCGGCTTCAGATAGCCGGTAAGGCCGGCGAAATAGCCGAGCGCAACGAGACTGAAGACGAAGAGGACGGTTTCGGTGAGCGGCGTCATTGTTCGGGCGGAGACATCTTTCCCGTGATAGGCAAGCCCCGAGCGCCGTGCAATCGGCCGTTCTCCGGCCGACCGTTGGTCCTCTGCTTGTTTTTCAGCCGGCTTTGCGGTCCCTATATGCCGATCATGGCCCCGGCCTCTCCCGGCCGCCATAAGGACTTCACATGCTGCGACTTGCCCTGGCGCTTTTCCTGCTTGCCGTTCCCACCCTCGCCCACGCAACCGACGCCGGCTGGGCGCTGCTGCGCGATGGCGGCCATATCGTCCTGCTTAGGCATGCCTTCGTCACCGGGACCACCGATCCGGCGAATTTCGACATCGGCAATTGCGCCACCCAGCTCAACCTGTCCGAGCGCGGCAAGCAGCAGTCAAGCCGCATCGGGGCGCTGTTTGCGGCGCGCGCGGCGCCCATCGAGCGTGTGCTCTCCAGCCGCTACTGCCGCTGCCTTGATACCGCCCGCATCGCTTTCGAGGCCGAACCGAAACCATTTGCGCCGCTCGACTTGCTCAAGACCGATTCGGCTGAGAAGGCCGCTCAGATGGAGGCGGTGATGAAGGAGATCCGGGGCTATTCCGGCTCTGGTGCTGGTCACGCATCTGGAAAACATCCAGGCGCTCACCGGCGTCTCGCCGCGCGAGGGCGAGGCCGTGGTCGTGGCGCCTAATGGAGACGGCCTCAAAGTGCTCGGCCGCGTCACCTTCTGACGGCATAGGTCTGCCCAGCTCAGCACTGTGGCCGAAATGCCACAGCCGCAAGAAGCCGCAAGCCCCCGCGATAATGCCGCTTGCGACAAGCCGTCGCAGGGTCTATAGGCGCGCTCCCGGTCACGAAAACCGAAGCGAGCACAACGGTTGGAGCTTTCGTCTCCGCCCGCGCAGCCGGCTTTGCCGCGCTGTGTACGGCGCCGTTTCGGAGTGTTGGGATCGCCGATGTAGCTCAGAGGAAGAGCGCCGGATTTGGTCCGGAGGTCAGGGGTTCGAGTCCCTTCATCAGCACCACGGATAGCTCAGTTTGGTTAGAGCGTCAGACTCATAATCTGATTGTCGAAGGTTCGATTCCTTCTCCAACGGCCTGTTAAGCCGACACCTTTGGGTGGTGTTATCCAAAACGGTCCGGGGACCGGAATGCAGAAGACCTGACGGACGGCTAAGCCTTCGGGCCGAGGCCGTATCGAACGGTCCGATGCCATCGGCTCGCGGCCAGGCTCGCGGTGACGATCAAGGCGCGGCAATGCCGGCAAAGGAGCCTTCGGGCGCCGGCGCCCGCCTTGCCGCCCCGCGATCCGCTCCCGAAGGCCCGCCGCCTGGCGATGCCACCGGTCTCCGGATCATTCGTGCCGGGAAACGAAACGAGAAACGAAAGGACGATCGACGCATGACGTGACGCCTCACATGGGGCCATGCCCGACAGGAGTAAAGACAATGAAGACCATTCTCGAAAAGGTTCTGGGACGCCAGCGCGTCCTCGTGAAGGAAAATGAACGTGCCGTTGCCCTCTACAAGGGCGAGATCCAGGCTGTCCTGATGCCGGGCGAACATTGGCTCGACAACCGGCGCGGAAACCTGGAAATCTCCAGGCACGACCTGAAGAACCCGGAATTCGTTTCGGCCTACGAGAAGGCATTGTTCGACAAGCTCCCGGATGTGGCCGCGCGTCACTTCACCGTGGTTCGCACCGGGCGCACCGACATTGCCGTGATCGAGCGCGACGGCGCCCTTCATGCCGTTCTCGCTCCGGATCGCAAGCTCGTGCTGTGGACGGATGCCGGCCCGTGGGCGGTGACCTCCGTCGACGCGGCGGCCGATCTGGCCGCCGATCCGGCCTTGATGCGCCGGATCGGCCAGGCCCAGAAGACGGAACACATGTTCCTGCATCCGGTCGTGGACGGTCAGGTCGGTCTGCTGTTCGTGGACGGCGTCTACACCCGCACGCTTGTCGCGGGGGTGCACGCCTTCTGGAATGTCGGGCGCATGGTCCAGGTGAAGGTCGTCGATCTCAAGCGGCAGTCGCTTGATGTCAACGGGCAGGAAGTGCTGACCAAGGATCGCGTGACGATCCGCGTCAACATCGCCGCCGAATACCGGGTCGTCGATCCGGTGACGGCGGTGAGCATGGTGAAGGACTTCTCGGAAGCCCTCTACCGCGCCCTGCAGTACGCCTTCCGCAAGACGCTCGGCGCGCTCACCCTCGACCAGATCCTCGACAAGAAGATCACGGTCGATGAGGAGGCAGCCGCCAAGGTGCGTTCCGACATGGCCGCGATCGGCCTCGAGGTCAGCGATATCGCGCTCAAGGATGTGATCCTGCCGGGCGAGATGCGCGAGATCCTCAACCAGGTGGTTTCGGCCGAGAAGCAGGCCGAGGCCAACGTCATCCGCCGCCGCGAGGAGACGAACGCCACGCGTTCGCTGCTCAACACGGCCAAGGTGATGGCCGAGAATCCGGTGATGCTGCGGCTGAAGGAACTCGAGGCTCTCGAGGCCATCGCCGGCAAGGTCGAGCGCCTGACTGTCCACAACGGGACGGGCGGGCTGCTCAACGATCTGGTCAAGCTCCGCGAAGGCTGAGCTTACGCCACGTAAAATGGGAAGGGCCGCCGGTTGCCCGGCGGCCCTTCTTGCGTCCACAAAGCCGGCATCCCATCTGCGCCCGGCGTGTCAGGCCTTTTCCTGCCCGGAAAAACCGATTAGACAGCGCCAAAACAAGATGCGGACAGATTCCGCCCGCAACCGAAGGAAGAGCCCTTGTCCACCACGTTCGAGAAAGTCGCCAAGATCATTGCCGACACCAGCGAGATCGATATCGACACCATCACGCCCGAAAGCCATACCATCGACGATCTCGGCATCGACAGCCTCGATTTCCTCGACATCGTCTTTGCCATCGACAAGGAATTCGGCATCAAGGTGCCGCTCGAGAAGTGGACGCAAGAGGTTAATGACGGCAAGGCTTCGACCGACGACTACTTCGTCATGCAGAACCTGTGCGCCAAGATCGACGCGCTGGTCGCGGCCAAGGCCGCCTGAAGAGCGCGACCTTGCCCCGCCTCCAGCCTGACCAGCAAAGCCGCTCATGAGCAGCCCGCGCGACGTCGTCATCACCGGCATCGGCCTTGTCTCTTCCCTGGGAGAAGGACCAGACGCGCATTGGCAGAAGCTGACCCGGCCGGGCGTTGAGCCGGTGCTCGATGCGACGCGCTTTGCGCCCTACACAATTCATCCCCTGCCCGAGATCGACTGGAACCTGCAGATCGCCAAGCGCGGGGACCAGCGCCAGATGGAGACCTGGCAGCGGCTCGGCACCTATGTCGCCGGCCTGGCGCTGGACGACGCCGGCATCAAGGGCAATGACGAGCTTTGCGCGACCATGGACATGGTTGTGGCGGCCGGCGGCGGCGAGCGCGACGAGGCCGTGGACAGCGCGATCCTGGCGGCGTCCGAGAGCCGCAACGACCGCGACGTGCTGCTCAACGAGAAGCTGACCACGGAATTGCGGCCGACGCTGTTCCTCGCCCAGCTTTCCAATCTGCTCGCCGGCAACATCTCCATCGTGCACAAGGTCACCGGCTCGTCTCGTACCTTCATGGGCGAGGAAGGCGCCGGCGTCTCTGCCGTTGAGACGGCCGCCGCGCGCATCCGCTCCGGCCAGTCGACCCATGTGCTGGTCGGCGGCGCCTTCCAGACCGAGCACTCAGACATGCTGCTCGGCTATGAGCTCGCCGGTTATCTGCATCGCGGCCCGTGGAGACCGGTCTGGCAAAGACAGGGCGCGGAAGGCGGCGGCGTGGTGACGGGCTCGGGCGGCGCTTTCTTGGTGCTCGAACAGCGCGAGCATGCGCAGAGCCGGGGTCGCAAGATCTATGCTGAGCTCGGTCCTGTGGTTTCCGGCCGGGCGAGGCGCCGGCGCGGCGAGCTGAATGCCGAAATCGCCGCTTTGCTGAAGCAGGCGGCGCTGCCCGCCGGCGAATTGCTGACCATTTCCGGTGCCTCCGGCGCCCATGCCGCCACGGCGGCCGAAAAGGTGGCACTCGATGCCAACCCGGCGCTTGCAGTGCGCGCCTTCTCGACGCTCACCGGCCACATGAAGGAAGCCCAGTTCCCCTTCGCCGTGGCGCTTGCCGCGCTCGCCGTCGACCGCAAGGCCCCCTACCCTGTCTTCGATGCCACAGTGGAGCAACCATTCGAAGGCGCCCCCAGCTCCGTCCTTGCAACGGCGATCGGCTATCACCAATTCGAGGGCCTGGGGCTGATCAAGGCCGCTTAGAGCGAGACAGACAGAACATGGCCAATCTCCGCGATCACATGGGCAGGCCTATCGTCGCCGTGACCGGCATCGGCGTGGTGACTTCGCTTGGCGTCGGCAAGGCCGACAACTGGGCGGCGCTGACCTCAGGCAAATCCGGCATCCATCCGATCACCCGTTTTCCCGTCGATCATCTGAACACCCGCATCTCCGGCATGGTCGATTTCCTGCCGTCGAGCTCCAAGGGTGCCAGTCCCCTCACCTACGAGCTGGCCGAGACGGCCGCCCAGGAAGCGGTGTCGGAGGCCGGCCTCGATTCCGGCGATTTCGGCGGCCCGCTCTTTCTCGCCTCGCCGCCGGTCGAGCTCGATTGGGCCGACCGCTTCTCGCTCTACAATTCCGACAAGAAGGAAAGCGGTTCCGAGAGACTGCTGCGCGTGGCGCGCGGACTGAAGGAGCTCGGCATTTTCGAGACCACCCAGTTCGGCTCGATCGCCGATCGCCTGGCCGATCGTTTTGGCACGCGCGGCCTGCCGATCACGCTGTCGACAGCCTGCGCGTCAGGCGCCACCGCCATCCAGCTCGGTGTCGAGGCGATCCGCCGCGGCGAATGCGACAAGGCGCTGTCGATCGGCGCCGACGGCTCCGCCACGGCCGAAGCCCTGATCCGCTTCTCGCTGCTCTCGGCGCTTTCCACCCACAACGACATTCCCGAAAAGGCCTCGAAACCCTTCTCCAAGGACCGCGACGGTTTTGTCCTTGCCGAAGGTTCCGGCGCGCTGGTGCTGGAGTCGCTGGAGGCGGCACTTACCCGGGGAGCCACCATCCTCGGCATCATGCGCGGCTGCGGCGAGCGCGCCGACGACTTCCACCGCACCCGCTCCAAGCCTGACGGTTCGCCGGCCATCGCCGCGGTACGCGCCGCCCTTGCGGATGCCGGCTTGAGCGAGGACGAGATCGACTACGTCAACGCGCACGGCACCTCGACGCCGGAAAACGACAAGATGGAGCATCTGTCGCTGTCGACCGTGTTCGGCGAGCGGATCGGCTCGATGCCGATCTCGTCGAACAAGTCGATGATCGGCCACACGCTGTCCGCTGCCGGCGCGGTCGAGGCCGCGTTCTCGCTGATGACCATGCGCGAAAGCGTCATCCCGCCGACCATCAATTACGACAATCCTGATCCGGCAATCGTGCTCGACGTGGTGCCAAACAAGAAGCGCAACGCAGAGGTCGGCACGGTTCTGTCGAATTCCTTCGGTTTCGGCGGCCAGAACACCTGCCTTGTCATGGCGCGGGAACCGGTCTAAGCGGACGTTTTCCCGCTTCCAAAGTACCGACAGGCCAAATGCGCGCATTGCAACTTATCGAGGACCGCCGCCTTGAAACGGTGGACCTTCCGCCTCCCCCGCCGCCTTCGCAAGGTGAAGTGACGCTCCGCATCAAGGCGGTGGCGCTCAACCATATCGACGTCTGGGGCTGGCGCGGCATGGCCTTCGCCAAGCGCAAGCTGCCGCTGGTCGTCGGCGCCGAAGCCTCGGGCGAGGTCGAGGCTGTCGGGCCAGGCGTCTCCACCCTCCTGCCGGGGCAACTGGTGTCGATCTACGGCGCGCGAACCTGCGGGCTCTGCCGTGCCTGCCGCGAGGGCCGCGACAATCTTTGCGAGCACGTCTCCGGCGTCCACGGTTTTCATCTCGACGGCTTCGCGCAGGAAAAGATCAACCTGCCTGCCCGTCTCCTGGTGCCTGCGCCGCCCGGTGTCTCAGAGATCGGCGCTGCCGTCGCACCCGTCACCTTCGGCACGGTCGAGCATATGCTGTTCGACAACGCGAAACTGGAGCCCGGTGAAACCATCCTCGTCCATGCCGGCGGCTCCGGCATCGGCACCGCAGCCATCCAATTGGCGAAGCGCATGGGCTGCACGGTCATCACTACGGTCGGCTCGAACGACAAGATCGACAAGGCGAAGGCGCTTGGCGCCGACCATGTCATCAACTATCGCGAGGATCGCTTCGAAGGCGTGGTGCGCAAGCTGACGAAGAAAAAGGGCGTCGATGTCGTGTTCGAACATGTCGGCGCCGACACTTTTGCAGGTTCGATGCTATGCCTGAGGCGCGGCGGCCGCCTCGTCACCTGCGGCTCGACCTCCGGCGTCTCGACGCAGGTCAACCTGATGCAGCTTTTCCAGCAACAGCTGAAGCTGCTCGGCTCCTTCGGCTGCCGCATGAAGAACATGGCCGATGCCATGCAGAAAATGGCGGCCGGTCTCGTCGCGCCCGTGATCGACACCGAAGTCGGCTTCGACGACATCGACGCCGCGCTGAAGCGCATGGAAGGCCGCGACGTCTTCGGCAAGATCATTCTTCGCGTTTCCTAAGACAAGATGGTCGGCAAGGTACTCAAGAAAGCCCGCCGGGACTTCATGTTCCGCTATGGCCGGCGGCTACGCCAAATGGAGCACTGGCTGGTGGCGCGGCTTGCCATGGCGATCATCGGCCTGCTGCGCCTTTTGCCGCCTGACAGCGCGCTCAACTTCGCCGACCGCGTCGCCCGCCGCATCGGGCCGATGGTCGGACGGCACAGGGTAGCCGTCAACAATCTGCGCCTTGCCTATCCGCAAAAGAGCGATGCCGAAATCGAGGCCATCGCGTCCGACATGTGGGGCAACATGGCCCGGCTTGCCGCCGAATACATCTTCCTCGATGCCCTCTTCGATTTTGACCCGAATGCCGCCAAGCCGGGCCGGGTCGAGGTCAGCGGTATCGAGCATTTCGTCGAAATCGCAGGCGAAAAGAAGCCGCACATCCTGTTCACCGGCCATCTCGGCAATTTCGAGCTTTTGCCGGTCGCCGCCGCCACCTTCGGCATGAACATCACGGCACTGTTCCGCCCGCCCAACAATCCCTACCTTGCCGACTACATCCACTCGACACGCCGCTCGAGCATGGGAGGCCTGCTGCCGTCCTCGACCGGCGCATCGTTCGCCCTTGCCGCCATCCTGGAAAACGGCGGCAATATCGGCGTGCTGGTCGATCAGAAATTCACGAACGGCGTCGAGACGACCTTCTTTGGTCGCCCCTGCCAGAGCAATCCCGTGCTGGGGATGCTCGCCCGCCACTATGACTGTGATGTCTATCCGGCGCGCTGCGTCAGGCTGCCGGGAAACCGTTTCCGATTGGAAATCGAAGACAAGCTCGACTTGCCGCGCACCGAAACCGGCAGCGTCGATGTTCACGCCACCACGCAGCTGCTCGCCGACGTCGTTGAGCGCTGGGTGCGCGAGGATCCCGGACAGTGGATGTGGTTCCACAAGCGCTGGGAGATGAGCGGCCGGCGACGTAAGCGGCGTGAGCGGGCCAAGATCAGCTAAAGCGGCCCAGAACGTTCAGATCGCTTTCGTCTGGATCAAACGCTAAACCGCTAGGAGATAACTTTCTGCTAGCCGTGTTGCGTGCCATGCGCAACGAAGGGCCGCGAGGACTAAGTCCACGCGGCTCCAGGTTCTGCTGTCTCAAAGCGGAGCGGGGATGGTGAAGTTCGGCCGGAACGTATCCATCGTGGCACCGTTGCGATCCTCGGAAAGCAGTGTGTCCGAGCCGAAGCTTGCCCGCAGGCCAACCACGTATTTGTGGATGTTCACGCTGCCTGAAGCCTCCGAGATGGTCAGGTGATCCAACTGGTAGCGCCCGAATACCGACCACGGCGTCCCATCGAACCTGTATGTAGCCTGCAAGGCGGCTGTGACAGTATCGAGGTGGCCACCATCCGCGGAAAGCCTCGAGAACCCGAGTTCGCCATCGAAACGGAGATTGTCCTGGGCGAAGAAGCGCACCACTCCACGGCCGCCCCAGTTGTCCAAATGCTCCGAAAAGCCGCTGGCCCGCAACTGGCCATAATAAATTTGGCCGTAGATCGTCACGTTGCCGAAATAGGCCTGTGCCTCCGGGCCGACGGTGAAAGTGTAAAGGTCTGCGTCACCGATGCCGTTATCGCCGCCAAATCCGTTTATCGTAGCAAATCCACCCAGCGCATATGAGCTCGGATCGCGCCAGTAACCGTGGATCGCACCGCCGTAGCTGTAGATGTTCGTGCCTTCGACCCAAAGCGAATCGATCACCGCGTCGGTCTGGATGTTCCAGCGGGCGTCGATCGGGAAATTCACCCGAACGGCGCCGCCGGCAGTCGTGCCATCCGAGTCGTCCCCGGGGGTCGCGAAATAGAGACCTCCGAGATAGATTTCGCCATAACCTGATATATGCGGCTGCGCGAGTTCCTGGTCCAGAAGAACGGGTGCATCGGCAGCAAAAGCCGAGGTTGCGGTTGCCGCGATCGCAGCGCTCAATAGAAATCGATACATTAAAGTCCCCAAGCAGCCAGAACAACGCTTCGTACTTACCACTGCGCCGTCATGCAAACCAGCTTCGGCGATGCTCACGCTAGTATAAGCTGTTTGTTTTCGAAGCATGTGCGGCATTGCTGCAACGCTCCGAGCAGGCGCAGCCATGAAATGCTGCCTGCGGCCTAGGCAGCCCTCTCCGGCCCGTTTCAATCGGTGACGACGATTCGCGTGTTGCCGTAGCCGGCTTCCTTCACCATCGAATAGAAAGTCGCGGCATTGGCCGTATGCAGGCGCACGCAGCCATGCGAGGCCGGACGCCCGAGATATTTCACGGCGCCGGTGCCGTGAATGGCGTAGCCGCCGCGGAAGAACACCGAATACGGCATCGGCGAATTGTCATACTTGCGCGAGTACCACATCCGCGCGGTCCATTGCGGCCGGTAGCTGCCGCGCGGTGTGAAGTAGCCCCTGCGGGCCGTCGATACATTCCAGCGATACAGCACCTGGCCGTATCTGCTGACGGTCATCGTCTGCGTCGAGACGTCGATATTGGCGACCAGCGAAGCCGCCCGGCTTGCGATCGACGTGCCGAGCAACGTGGTTGCCAGCACGGCCGCCATGAGGCTGGATTTTTTCATGCGATGAACCCCTTCGATTGCCCCCTGCCATCACGTGGTCTCTTTTCCATCATTTTCGCCGGCAGGTGCGTTAAGTACCACACACTCCTTGACAAATTCGCCAATTCGATTTCGCGAATTTGAATGATTTCCCGTCATAGTTGCTGGGCCGCCGCCCACTCTCAACGGTTTGAGCGCGAGCCTGCCCTCAATCATTGTCCGGCAACCGCGAAAGGCAGCTTGCAAAAGCGCCGCGTTGCTTCTTCAATCAGCAGGATGAATGAACGACTCCTCCGGGCCGTCGATGACCGGGTCGACGACCTGATCGCGCTGACCGCCGAGCTCATCCGCTTTCCGACCGTCAATCCGCCCGGCGAGGCCTACCGGCCATGTGCCGAGTATCTTGGCGCACGCCTCAAGAAGCTCGGCTTCGAAACCGAATTCATTCGCGCAGAAGGCACGCCCGGCGACACCGACCGCTACCCGCGCGTCAATGTCGTCGCCCGCTTCGACGGCCGCTCGCCCGGTGCCTGCGTCCATTTCAACTCGCATATCGACGTGGTCGAGGCCGGCGAAGGCTGGACCGTCGATCCTTTCGCCGGCCTGGTGAAGGAAGGTAGGGTCTACGGCCGCGGCGCCTGCGACATGAAAGGCGGGCTGGCGGCTTCTGTCATTGCCGCCGAAGCCTTCATGGAGGTCTATCCCGACTTTCCCGGCGCCATAGAGATATCCGGCACGGTCGACGAGGAATCCGGCGGGTTCGGCGGCGTCGCCCATCTGGCGAAGCTCGGCTATTTCTCGAAGCCGAAGGTCGACCACGTCATCATCCCCGAGCCGCTGAACAAGGACCGCATCTGCCTTGGCCATCGCGGGGTCTGGTGGGCCGAGATCGAGACCAAGGGCGAGATCGCGCATGGCTCGATGCCGTTCCTCGGCGACAACGCGGTGCGCCATATGGGTGCCGTCGTGCAGGCCTTCGAGGACGAGCTTTTCCCGGCGCTCGACCGCAAGGTGACGCGCATGCCGGTGGTGCCCGAGGGCGCCCGGCGCTCGACCATGAACATCAATTCCGTCCATGGCGGCCAGACCGAGGATTTCCGGCCGGGACTGCCCTCGCCCAACGTGCCGGATTCCTGCCGGCTGACCATCGACCGCCGCTTCCTGCTCGAGGAAGACCTCACCACCGTCAAGGGTGAAGTCACCGGCATCCTCGACCGGCTGAAGCGCGAGCGAGAAAAGTTCGACTACGAGATCCGCGACCTGATGGAGGTGCTGCCGCTGATGACCGAGCGCGACGCGCCGGTGGTGAAAGCCGTCGCCAAGGGCATCATGGAAATCTTCGACCGCGAGCCGGAATACGTCATTTCGCCCGGTACCTACGACCAGAAGCATGTTGTCCGCATTGGCCAGATCTACGACTGCATCGCTTATGGCCCCGGCATCCTCGATCTCGCGCATCGGCCGGACGAATGGGTGGGCATCGCCGACATGGTGGACGCGGCCAAGGTGATGGCGATCGGCCTCGACGTGCTGCTGCGCGGTACGACCGGCTGATCGGGAAAAACATTTCGCTTGGCGCCACCCGGCAGCACGAAACGCAATTTACTCATAGGCCAAATCACGCTTCTATCCGCTTGGCTTGTCCGTTTGACCGCATGGGAGTTCGGCAATGAGATTGTGGAAGACCATTTTGGCCGCCGCTGTGCTTACTTTCGCGGCCGCCACGTCGGCATTTTCGGCCCGTACCGACCTCGTCATCGGCATTCCGCTCGAACCCCCGCATCTCGATCCGACCGCGGGCGCCGCCGCCGCCATCGACGAGGTGCTCTACGCCAATGTCTTCGAAGGTCTCACCCGCATCGGTCCGAACGGCGAGGTGATCCCCGACCTTGCCGAAAGCTGGACCATCTCGGATGACGGCAAGATCTACACTTTCAAGCTGCACACCGGCGTGAAATTCCACGACGGCAGCGATTTCAGCGCCGACGACGTGAAATTCTCTCTCGACCGTGCCCGGGCCGACAATTCGGTCAACGCCCAAAAGGGGCTGTTCGCGCAGATCGACAAGGTCGATGTCGTCGATCCGGCGACGGTGAAGGTCACGCTGAAAAACCCGCAAGGCTCCTTCCTGTACAATATGGGCTGGGGCGACGCGGTGATGGTGTCGCCGAAATCGGCCGACACCAACAAGGAAAAGCCGGTCGGCACCGGCCCCTTCAAGTTCCAGAACTGGGCCAAGGGCTCGTCGATCACGCTTGTGAAGTCGGACAATTACTGGGGTGCCCCGGTTGCGCTCGACAAGGTCGAGTTCCGCATCGTACCCGACGCCGCCGCCGCCGTGCCGGCGCTGCTTTCCGGCGACATCCAGGCCTTCCCCTTCTTCGATCCCGACAGCGTCTCTCAGGTCAAGGACGATCCGCGTTTCAAGGTGGTGATCGGCTCCACCGAAGGCGAGACGATTCTTTCGATAAACAACAAGAAGCCGCCCTTCGACAAGCTCCAGGTGCGCCAGGCCATCTCCTTCGCGCTCGACCGCAAGGCGATCATCGACGGCGCCTCGGCGGGCCTCGGCGTGCCGATCGGCTCGCATATGTCGCCCGCCAACAAAGATTATGTCGACCTCACCGGCCTCTATCCGCACAATGTCGACAAGGCCAAGGAACTGCTGAAGGAAGCCGGTCTCGAGAAAGGCTTCAAGGCGACGCTGAAGCTGCCGCCGCCGTCCTATGCGCGGCTTGGCGGCGAGATCATCGCGTCCGAGCTGCGCGATGTCGGCATCGATCTGGAGATCATCCCCGTCGAATGGGCGCAATGGCTGGATCAGGTCTTCACCAAGAAGGACTACGACCTCACCATCGTCTCCCACACCGAGCCGAACGACATCGATATCTATTCGCGCAAGGACTATTACTTCAACTACGACAACCCGGCCTTCGACGCCATCATCGCCAAGCTCAACCTGACCTCGGACGAGGCGAAGCGGAAAGAGCTGCTGGCAGAGGCGCAGAAGATCCTCGCCGACGACGCCGTGGTCGGCTTCCTTTACGAGCTGCCGAAGGTCGGGGTCTGGGACGCGAAGCTGCAGGGCCTGTGGGAGAATGCACCGATTCAGGCCAATGACCTTACCAAGGTGAAGTGGACGGATTGACGGCCGGCGCGGTCGCCTGATCGCCTCCCATGGCCACCTATCTCCTCAAGCGCCTCATCATCGCGACCATCACGCTGGTGCTGGCCTCGATGGTGGTGTTTGCGGTGATGGAAATCCTGCCTGGCGACCCGGCGCGCCTGATGCTGGGCTTCAACGCCAGCGCCGACCAGGTCGAGCTGTTGCGCAACCAGATGGGCCTGAACGCGCCGCTTGTCCTGCGCTACCTGCACTGGGCGGGCGGGTTGCTCAGCCTCGATTTCGGTCGCTCCTACACCTATTCGGTTCCCGTCATCGACCTCGTGGGTGAGCGCGTCGTCGTTTCTCTGCCGCTGGCGCTAATCGCGCTGGCGCTGTCGACCGTCATAGCCATTCCGGTCGGGGTGTTTTCCGCCGGCCGCCAGGGCCGGGCCGGCGACACAGTCGCCATGGGTGCTGCCCAACTCGGCGTTGCCGTGCCGAATTTCTGGTTCGCGCTGATGCTGATCTATCTCTTCGCCGTCTGGCTGCGGCTGGTGCCGGCGGGTGGGTTTCCTGGCTGGGGCGCCGGGATCTGGCCGGCGGTAAAATCGCTGCTGCTGCCGGCGGTGGCGCTGGCGCTGCCGCAGGCGGCGATCCTGGCGCGCGTCGCCCGCTCGGCGCTGATCGAGGTGCTCAACGAAGACTATATCCGCACCGCCCGCGCCAAAGGCCTGCCCTACCGCGCCGTGCTCTGGCGCCACGCGCTGCGCAACGCCATGATCCCGGTGCTCACCATTCTCGGCCTGCAATTCGCGTTCCTGCTTGCCGGCACCATCATCATCGAGAATGTCTTCTATCTGCCGGGGCTTGGACGGCTGGTTTTCCAAGCCATCACCCAGCGCGACCTGATCGTCGTCGAGAGCGTCGTCATGCTGCTGGTCGCCGCCGTGATCGCCGTCAATCTGCTGGTCGACTTCTCCTACGCCGTTGTCGATCCGCGGCTCAGGGGCCGGCAATGATAATGCGCGTCGACCTGCCCGAGGAAACGCTTGCCGGGGTTCTGGCCAAAGCCTTCGGCAACCGCTCTTTTCTGATCGGCTTCGCCATCACGCTGCTGGTGGCCGCGATTGCGCTGCTCTCCTTTGTATGGACGCCCTACGACGTCACCAAGCTGGTCATCGCAGACAAGACGCAGGCGCCCTCGTGGACGCATTGGTTCGGCACCGACCATTTCGGTCGCGACATCCTTTCGATGATCATGGTCGGCGCACGCAACTCGATCGCGGTAGCGCTGGTGGCGGTCGGCATCGGCATGGGCATCGGCGTGCCGCTCGGCGCCTTCGCGGCGGCGCGGGGCGGCCTTGCCGACGAGGCGCTGATGCGCATCAACGATCTCGTCTTCGCCTTCCCGGCACTACTGTCGGCGATCATGATCACCGCCATCTTCGGGCCGGGCGCCGTCAACGCCATCATCGCCATTGGCATCTTCAACATCCCGGTCTTCGCGCGCGTCGCCCGCGCCGGCGCCTTGGCGATCTGGCCGCGCGAATTCATCCTCGCCGCGCGCGCTGCCGGCAAGGGCATGACGCAGATTTCTGTCGAGCACATCCTGCCCAACATCGCGACGCTGCTGCTGGTACAGGGCACGATCCAGTTTGCGCTGGGCATCCTCGCCGAAGCGGGGCTTTCCTATGTGGGCCTGGGCGCGCAGCCGCCAATGCCGAGCTGGGGCCGCATGCTGTTCGACGCGCAGACGCGGATGGTGACGGCGCCGTGGATGGCAATCTTTCCCGGCATGGCGATCATCGTGACCGTGCTTGGGCTCAACCTGCTCGGCGACGGCATCGCCGACATCCTCGATCCGAAATCGCGGCGGCGGCGATGAGCCTGCTCCAGATCGAGAACCTGTCGCTTGTCATCGGCGGAACGCGGATCCTGAAGCAGGTCGAGCTTGCGATTGCGCCTGGCGAGGTGGTCGGCCTGGTCGGCGAATCCGGTTCCGGGAAATCGATGACGGCGCTGACGATCATGAGCCTGCTGCCGCATCTAGCTCAAACCAGCGGACGCGTCACTTTCGACGGCATCGACCTCCTTGCAGCGAGCGAGGACCAGATGTGCGCGCTGCGCGGCGACGACATCGGCATGGTTTTCCAGGAGCCGATGACGGCGCTCAATCCAGTCAAGACCATCGGCGAGCAGGTGGCCGAGGGCATTCGCTGGCACACCAGGGCGGGCCGCGCCGAGGCCGAGGATCGCGCGCGAAAAATGCTCGACCGTGTCGGCCTGCCGGAAGCCAAGTTCCCACTGTCGCGCTACCCGCATGAGCTCTCCGGCGGGCAGCGCCAGCGCGTCGTCATCGCCATCGCCTGCGCGCTGAAGCCAAAATTGCTGATTGCCGACGAGCCGACCACGGCGCTCGATGTGGTGCTGCAGGCGCAGATCCTCGACCTGCTGCGCGATCTGGTCAGCGAAAACCGCATGGGCCTGCTGCTCATCTCGCACGACCTTGCGGTAGTGACCGAGATGGCCGACCGCCTGACCATCCTGCGCGGTGGCGAAGTGATGGAAGCCGGCGACACCGCGCGCACGCTGTCGGCACAACACCACCCCTACACGCGCGAGCTGGCGCTGGCTTCCATGCATGTGCCGGCGCGGCCCAAAAAACACCTTGCCGGTTCGGCAAAGCCGCTGCTCGAAGTCGAAGGCCTGAGCCGCGACTATCCGGGTCGGCGCAAATCCCTGTTCCGGGCGGCAGAGCCGATCCGCGCCGTCGACGATGTATCGCTAACCATCGAGCCGGCCCAGTCGGTAGCCCTCGTTGGCCGTTCCGGCTGCGGCAAATCCACGCTCGCCCGCATGATCCTGGCATTGGACAAGTCGACGGCGGGCTCAATCCGCTTTCGCGGCCAAACCATCACCGGCAAATCAGAGGCCGAGCTGAAGCCGGCCAGGCGCGACATGCAGGTGGTCTTCCAGGACCCTTACGGCTCCTTCGATCCACGCCAGAAGGTCGAGAAGCTGGTCGCCGAGCCGTTGCATCTCCTGGAGACCCAGCCGTTGAAAGCCGAGCGGCGCGAGATGGTCGCGCATGCGCTGCATGAGGTCGGACTCGGCCCGCGCGACATGGACAAATACCCGCATGAATTCTCGGGCGGCCAGCGCCAGCGCCTGTCGATCGCCCGCGCCATCATCACCCGCCCGAAACTGGTCGTCGCCGACGAGCCGGTCTCGGCGCTGGATGTGTCGATCCGCGCCCAGATCCTCGACCTCTTCGCCGAGCTTAACCAGAAGCTCGGCATCGCCTATCTGTTCATCACCCATGACCTGACGGTTGCCCGCGCCATGTCGGACGAGGTGCTGGTCATGCATGAGGGCAAGATAGTCGAGCGCGGCAGGACGGCCGATGTGCTCGACAGCCCGCGCTCGGAAGCCGCGCAGGCGCTGGTCGCGGCGGCGCCGGACCTTCACCGTGCGATCGCGCGACGCATGCAGGAACAAGGGTAAGCGGCGAGCCCGAGCTCAGCCCTCCGGTTTGACCAAATCCACCGGGCTGATGTCGAGTAGGTCGAGCGTGCGACGCAGCAGCTTCACCTCGCTCTCGGCAAGCTTGGAATCCGCCTTCGCGATCTCGGCCATGTGACGCGCAAGCAGCTTTCGCCGCTCGACATCGAGGTCGCGGAACAGCGCGATCGCTTGTGAGCCGTTGGTCTCGTAGCCGTAGTCGTTGAGATATTCGACGACGCTGTCGATCGAGGCTTCGGGAATGCCGAAGGCTTCCTTGCAGATGTGCCGGAAGGCGACCATCTCGCTCTCCGACACCGCGCCGTCGGCCAGGATCATCCGGAACAGCATCAGAAGCTCGGCCGACAGCACCGGATCGTCCGCTACCTTGCGCACGCCGGGGTCGCCGTCGAAGATCGAGCGTATCTGATCGAGCAGCGCCATCGCCGTAAGCCTCCCCTTGCAATTCCGTTGAAATTGTTAGCGTGGAATCGGTCTTGCGCAAACTGTGTAAGCATGATGGAAGCAGCCGTCCCCCGCCTTGACCCACAGCCCGATGATCGACCTTACCTTGCAGACTGTCTTCATGCTCACCGCTGCCGCCTTCGCGGCGGGCTTCGTCGATTCGATCGCCGGCGGCGGCGGCCTGATCACCATCCCGGCGCTGCTTCTGGCGGGCTTCTCTCCGGTGGCAGCGCTCGGCACCAACAAGCTGCAGGGCATGTTCGGGTCCGGCTCGGCCACGATGCACTATGCCGCGAACGGCCAGGTCGATCTGCGCCGACAATTGCCTTCCGCGCTGCTGGCCCTTGTTGGCGGCGCCATCGGCGCCCTGCTGGCGACGATCGTCCCCGGCGACTTCCTGCGTGCCCTTTTGCCGGTTCTCCTGATCGCGATCGCTCTCTACTTCGCGTTCAAACCCAACATGAACGACGTTGACCGCGCAGAACGTCTGTCGCCGCTCCTCTTCGGCCTAACGATTGTGCCTGCCATCGGCTTGTACGACGGTCTGTTCGGCCCAGGCACGGGCTCGTTCCTTATGCTCGCCTTCGTCAGCCTTGCCGGCTATGGTCTGCTCAAGGCGACCGCGCACACCAAGCTGCTCAATTTCGCCTCCAACATCGGCGGCTTCGTCGTCTTCGCCGCCGTCGGCGTCATCGACTGGAAGATCGGTCTGATGATGGGTGTCGCCCAGTTTCTGGGCGCCCGCCTCGGCGCAGGCCTCGCCATCAAAATCGGCGCAAGACTGATCAAGCCGCTGCTGGTGATCGTGTGTGTAGCGCTGGCGGTGAAGCTGCTTGCCGACCCGGCCAATCCCCTACGCCAACTCATTGGTGTGTGACTGTCCTGCTGGTAGAATTCGGGTGTTGCGAATCATGTTGGAGGGACCAGACATGAATCTTAGTGCGCCCACGCAGATCGTGTTCATTATTTCGTTGGTCATCGCCGCCATCGGCCTTCTCGCCGCTCTCGGCCTTCTTGCGTTCATTCCTCTCGCGTCGGTGTGGATCATGCTCATCGCCTATGTCGTGCTCGCCGGCGGCTGCCTGATGCGCGGCGCCTAAAGCAATCCAGGAAAAGTGTGGAGCAACTCGGAGCGCCCGGCCCTGCCGGGCGCTTTTGATTTTTGCGAGCGTGTTCTGCTAGGCTTGCGGCATGTCCGACGAGACGGAGCGCCATCGGGAGGATACTCGCTCTCCCGCCCTCCATTCCGAGATGGTGCGGCGCAAACCCGCCGCCCCGCTCGCAGGCATCGTCACGGATATCTGCGGCTATCGGGAAATATTGCCCGGCCATTTCCGCATGGTCGAATATGCCTCGCTGACCGTACCCCTGGTGATCAGCTTCGCCGAAGCCTTCGCCATCGGGCTCGGCCGCAGCCCGGGCGACAACGATCGCTACGCCAGCTTCGCCGCCGGTCTCTATGCCGGCCCGGTCATGATCGAATCCTTCGGCGCCGCCTGCTGTGTCCAGGTCAATTTCACGCCGCTTGGCGCCAGGCAATTCTTCGGCCTGCCGATGAGTGAGTTGCGCGACCGCATGGTCGGGTTGGACGATGCGATGGGCTTTGATGGCATCGCGCTGCGCGAACAGCTCGGCGAAGCGTCGGATTGGGACAAGCGCTTCGACATTGCCGAGGGTTTCATCGCAGGCCGACTCGCGGACGCGCATGCGCTTTCGCCCGAAATCGCCTGGGCCTACCGGACGGTCATCGCATCGGGCGGCCGCACCCGCATTTTGGCGCTCGCCAGCGAGATCGGCTGGAGCCGCAAGCATCTGGCGGCGAAATTCACCGACGCGACCGGCATCGGCCCGAAGACATTGTCACGCATCGTGCGCTTCAACCGCGCGCTGTCGCTGTCGAAGCGGCAGGACGACAACTGGGCCGGCATTGCCGCCGATTGCGGCTACGCCGACCAGGCGCATCTGGTGCGCGAATTCCGTCAGCTTGCCGGCGAAACGCCATCCGGGCTCGCCACGTGGATCTAAGCTTCAGGCGAGGTAACATTTCTTCAAGACGTGGAAACCGCCTTCGCACAGACTGGCATCCATTCAACCAGCACAGGGATATTGTCATGCCAGCAACAAACGAAGCACCCCGTCTCTATCCAGCCCTGCGATACAGGAACGCCGCTAGGATGATCGACTGGCTCAGCGAGGCCTTCGGCTTCGAACTGCGCGCCCGTTATGGCGATGGCGACATCGTTCACCACGCGGAACTGACCTTTCGGTCCTCGATGATCATGCTGGGCACCGCGCGCGACGACGATTACGGCAAGATGGTCGGCGAGCCCGGCGGTGGCGGCGGCAAGTCCATCTACATTGCCGTCGATGACGCCGATGCCGCCTATGCCAAGGCGAAGAAGGCCGGCGCCAGGATCACCCAGGAACTGGTCGACCGCGACTATGGCAGTCGCGAGTTCATCTGCCTCGACCCCGAAGGCAATGTCTGGTCCTTCGGCACCTACTGGCCGAAGGCGGGCGAGAAGGCGTAGTTGCTATCCGCGCCGGCATTTGCGGCTGGCGAAAACGCCTGAACTTCGTCATCCACGGGCGGAGCGGGAGCGAAGCGGACGCGAAGACCCGAGGATTCATTCCGTGACCTCGATCGAAGGGCGCAGAGGAGCAGAATTCTGCACGGTAGCAACGCCTTACCGTCACGGAATGGATCCTCGGGTCTGCGCCGCGTCGCTTCGCTCCTTGCTCCGCCCGTGGATGACGATGCGGCGGAAGCTTTCGCTAATGGCAAGCGTATGCGCATCGACGGGAGGACCTACCGCGCCAGCCCGAAAATCGCATCGCAGTCGAGATGCTTCTCCAGCTCGGCCGCGACCTCGTCCAGCGCCTTCTCGACCTCGGCGCGATAGTCGATGCCCCCATCCTTGACCCCGAGGCTCGCAAGGTAGGCCGCGCGAAAAGCGTCCGCTGCAAACAGCCCATGCAGATAGGTACCGATAACCTTGCCATCGGCGGAGACCGCGCCGTCCTCGAGGCCGTTGATGATCGCCGAAGGCCGCGCGGCGTCCGGGCCGGTGGTGCGGCCAAGATGGATCTCGTAGCCTTCGAGCGGCAGGCCGAATTGCACCGAATGAGCGCTCGAGTTGCGCACCGTCTTTTCCGGTTCCATCACCGTCTCGATGTCGAGCAGGCCAAGGCCCTCCGTCTCGATGACGCTGCCTTCGATGCCATCGGGGTCGCGAACCTTGCGGCCGAGCATCTGATATCCGCCGCAGATGCCGACGACATGGCCGCCGCGTTTGCGGTGCGCGGCAAGGTCGCGATCCCAGCCATTCTCGCGGAATTTTATCAGATCGCCGATGGTCGATTTCGAGCCCGGAATGACCACCAGCCCGGCATCTTCCGGGAGCGGCTTTCCCGGCGGCACGAACACCACCTCGACCTGCGGCTCGGCCTTGAGCGGATCGAGATCGTCGAAGTTGGCGATCCGCGCCAGCATGGGCACCGCCACCTTCAGCGCCCGCCTTTCGCCCGAGGCAAGTCGCTCGAGCACAACCGAATCTTCGGACGGCAGCCTTGCCGCGGACTTCAGCCAGGGCACGACGCCGAAACAGCGCCAGCCGGTAAACTTGCCGATGGCGCTGACCCCATCGTCGAACAGCGAGACATCGCCGCGGAACTTGTTGATGAGATAGCCGGCGATCATGCGCCGGTCTTCCTCCGGCAGGATCAGATGCGTGCCGGCGACGGAAGCAATGACGCCGCCGCGGTCGATGTCGCCGATAAGCACCACCGGGACGTTGGCACGCGTGGCAAAGCCCATATTGGCGATGTCGCGGCTTCTAAGGTTGATCTCGGCCGGCGAGCCGGCGCCCTCGACGATGACGAGGTCGGCGTCCTCGCCGACCTTCGCCCAGGAATCGAGCACCGCATCCATCAGCCTGGCCTTCATTGCCTGATAGTCGCGCGCCCGCGCCTCGCCAAAAACCTTGCCCTGCACCACCACTTGCGAGCCGATGTCGCTTTGCGGCTTGAGCAGCACCGGGTTCATGTGCACGGTCGGCCTCACCCCGCAGGCCAGCGCCTGCAGCCACTGCCCGCGGCCGATCTCGCCGCCGCCGGTCTTGTTGTTGCCGGGGATGTCGGCGACGGCGGCGTTGTTGGACATGTTCTGCGGCTTGAACGGCCTGACCTTCAGTCCGCGTTTTTTTGCTGCCCGGCAGAGCCCCGCCACCAGCACCGTCTTGCCGACATCCGAGCCGGTGCCTTGCAGCATGATCGCCCTGGCCATCAGCCCCTGCCCTCCGCGCCGATGATCGATTTCTGCGCGAGCGGTCCACCTCGCCAGATATAGAGCGCCATCAGTGGCTCCTTGCCGGTACGCATGGCGTGATTGACGTTGGACGCATGGTGGATGATTTCGCCCGCCGCTCGAACCCGAAAGCCGGCCCCGCCCATGCGCCACTCGGTGCTGCCGGTCAGCGGAATGTAGATCTCCTCGGCGGTGTGGTGGTGGTCTGGGTAGACACTGTCGGGCCCGAGGATCAGCAGGCCGCCCGCGACCTCGTCATTGGCGAAATGCCCCCGCGTGCCGAACACCTCCAGCCAGCCGTAATTGTCGATGAAGAGCTGTCCGAAATCGGCAGCGGTATAAGTCTGGCCCCAGCACAGCTCATTGCGATGGTCCGCGATGAACCGCGTCAGCGGCCCGGCGTCCCGCGGCGCAAGCTCCGCAATCCGATCGAGATGGCGAAGGCAACGAAGCGCACGTGGTTCGCGCGAACGAGAGGGCATGTGCCAACCGATGCGCGCGACGGCGTCCGCAACCAGATCGCTGTCGATGCCGGCGAGATAGAAGTGGAACCGGTCCAGCAGCTGATCGAAAATTGTCGGCACGCAAGACTCCGTTGATCAATCCATGCACAGCCGGTCCGCGGCGGGCTGGGTTGCGCGGCGGCATCATTGGTCTAGATTGATCGCTGCGCAAAGCCAAAAACGACAGGCCACAAGGCCTGAAACGACAGGGAGCACGCCATGGACGCGGCAGTCGATGCGGGCACTGGCCAATTCGAACTCACCGAGCAACAGCGCGCCATGAAGGAGATGGCTGAGGCCTTCGCGGCCGATCGGGTCGCGCCGAACGCGCTCGACTGGGACCGGGCAAAGCACTTTCCGGCCGACGTGATCCGCGAGACCGGGCCGCTCGGCCTGGGCGGCATCTATGTCCGCGACGATGTCGGCGGCTCGGCGCTCGGTCGGCTGGATGCGGTGCTGATCTTCGAGGCGCTGGCGCATGCCGATCCGGCCTTCTCCTCCTTCATCTCCATCCACAACATGGCGGCGTCGATGATCGACCGCTTCGGCAGCGACGAGCAACGCCGGCGCTTCCTGCCGAAGCTGACCTCCATGGAATGGCTGGCGAGCTATTGCCTGACCGAGCCCGGCTCCGGCTCCGATGCCGCCGCCTTGAAGACGAGAGCGGTGAGGAGCGGCGGCGACTATGTCTTGAACGGCGCCAAGCAGTTCATCTCCGGCGCTGGCGACACCGACCTCTATGTCGTCATGGCGCGCACCGGCGGCGACGGGCCCAAAGGCATTTCGACCCTGGTGGTGCCCAAGGATGTGCCCGGCCTCTCCTTCGGCGCCAATGAGCACAAGATGGGTTGGCATATGCAGTCGACCCGCCAGGTCATCTTCGAGGATTGCAAGGTGCCGGCCGAGAACCTGCTTGCCACCGAAGGCGCGGGCTTCGGCATCGCCATGGCCGGGCTCGACGGCGGCCGGCTCAACATCGCCGCCTGCTCGCTGGGCGGCGCGCAGTCGGCGCTCGACAAGGCGCTCGCCTACACGAGCGAGCGCAAGGCCTTCGGATCGAAGATCAACCAGTTCCAGGCCCTGCAGTTCAGGCTGGCCGACATGGAGACGGAGCTGCAGGCGGCCCGCATCTTCCTCTATGCCGCCGCCTCGAAGCTCGATCGCAAGGCGCCGGATGCCGGCAAATGGTCGGCGATGGCCAAGCGCTTTGTCACCGACATCGGCTTCGACGTCGCCAACGAGGCGCTGCAGTTGCATGGCGGCTACGGCTATCTGCACGATTACGGCATCGAGAAGCTGGTGCGTGATCTGCGCGTCCACCAGATCCTCGAAGGCACCAACGAGATCATGCGCGTCATCATCGCGCGTACGCTGATCGGCCGCTGAAGCAGCAAATTTCGGGAGACAACGATGGCAACGATCGCCTTCATCGGCCTTGGCAATATGGGCAACCCAATGGCTGCCAACCTCGTAAAGGCGGGGTTTGCGGTGCAAGGCTTCGACCTCGTGCCGGAGAACCTCACGATCGCAAAAGAGCATGGCGTCACCGTCATGGCCAATGCCGTCGCTGCAGTGAAGGACGCCGACGTGGTGATCACCATGCTTCCCGCCGGCAAGCATGTGTTGTCGGTCTACGAGGACATCGCGCCCAAGGCGAAGAAAGGCGCCTTGCTGATCGATTCCTCGACCATCGATGTCGAATCGGCACGCAAGGCTCACGCCATTGCCGCCAGGCACGGCTTGCCTTCGATCGACGCGCCTGTGTCCGGCGGCACCGGCGGCGCCACCGCCGGCACGCTCACTTTCATGGCCGGCGGGTCGGATGCAGCATTCGCCTCTGCCGAGCCGATCCTGAAGCCGATGGCCGGCCGCATCGTTCATTGCGGCGGTGACGGCGCCGGCCAGGCCGCCAAGATCTGCAACAACATGATTCTCGGCATTTCGATGATCGGCGTCGCCGAAGCCTTTGTGCTCGCCGAGAAACTCGGCCTGTCGCACCAGGCGCTGTTCGACGTCGCCTCCACCTCCTCCGGCCAGTGCTGGTCACTGACCGCTTACTGCCCGGTGCCCGGCCCTGTTCCGGCGTCGCCCGCCAACCGCGACTACAAGCCGGGTTTTGCTGCCGCCCTCATGCTCAAGGACCTGAAATTGTCGCAGGAAGCCGCGCAAAGCGCCGGCGCCGTGACGCCTCTGGGCGCCGAGGCGACGCAGCTCTACGCGCTGTTCAATGCGCAGGGCAACGCAGGCGCCGACTTTTCCGGCATCATAAATTTCCTGCGCGGCGATCAAACCTAAGCAGCTGCTTGCAAAGGGTTATTAGCAAATTTTTTCGACAGAAATCCGGCAAATTTAGATTTGCTTAAGGTCTCGCTAACTCACCGGTAACGATGTGCCTTTAAAACGGACTGCGAGGCGGACATCGCAACCGCCCGGCGCTCCGGATCAGGTCTCGCGTACCGGAGCCCGTAAGTTTCGCAGGTCTCGAGTAGCGAAACGCCATGCGTATCTGGCAAAGCCGCGTTCCCTTCTGGGACGCGGTTTTTGCGTCTGGGCAAGGCTTCGCTGCAGATTCGGGTCGCCGGGCACCCTCCAGCAAGGGCGCCCGGCTGTGTTTTCTCAGCGCTTTCGCAAATCCGCCTCGGCAAGGTCGAGCGCCTTGGCGATGCGCTCGCAGGCCATGTCGATGGTGTCGCGCGTCCAGATCAGCGGCGGCGACAGTATCATCGTGTCGCCGGTGGCGCGCAGCATCATGCCCTGCGAGATCGCGTGATCGCGCACGACGACCGCCGCACTTCCCGACGGCAGGTATCGTTCCTTGGTCGCCTTGTCCTTGACGATCTCTATCGCACCCATAAGACCGATCGAGCGCACCTCGCCGACCAGCCTGTGGCCGGCGATGCGCTCCTGCAGCGCCTGCGCGAAATAGGGACCGGTGTCGGTCCTGACGCGCTCGACCAGACCTTCCCGTTCAATGATCTCGAGGTTCTTCAGGGCCACCGCGCACGCGACCGGGTGACCGGAATAGGTGTAGCCGTGGTAGAACTCGCCGCCCTTTTCGACGAGCGTCCTGCTGATGCGGTCGCCGACCAGGAGCGCCGACAGCGGCTGGTAGCCGGAGGTCAGCGCCTTGGCGGTGGTGATGGTGTCGGGCTGGACGTCAAAGGTCTGCGCCGCGAACCATTCGCCGGTGCGGCCATAGCCGGTAATCACCTCGTCGAGCATCAAGAGCACATCGTATTTGCGGCAGATGCGCTGCACCTCCGGCCAGTAGCTGATCGGCGGGATTTTCACACCGCCCGCACCCATCACCGGCTCGCCGATAAAGGCGGCGACCTTGTCGGCGCCGGCTTCGAGGATGGCGTCCTCGACGGCCTTGGCGGCGCGCAGGCCGAAATCGTGGTCGCTTTCGCCGGCCAGCGCGAGCTCATAGGCATAGGGCATCATCACATGGACGATGTTCGGCACCGCGCCGCCGAGCTGCTTGTGCATGGGCTCCATGCCGCCGAGCGAGGTGCCGGCGATCGTCGAGCCGTGATAGGCCATCTTGCGCGAGATGATCCGGTTCTTCTCAGGCTTGCCTTCGAGCGCCCAATAGTGGCGCACGAGCCGCAGCGCTGTGTCGTTGGCCTCGGAACCGGACGAGCCGTAGAAGACCTGACCGACATGCTCCGGCGCCAGTTCCGCCAGCTTCTGCGACAGCAGCACCGGTGTAGGCGTCGAACACTTGAAGAAGGAGTTGTAGTAGGGCAGCTCCTTCATCTGGGCGCAGGCGGCCTCCGCCAGTTCGTCGCGGCCGTAGCCGACATTGACGCACCAGAGGCCCGCCATGCCGTCGAGGATTTCCGTTCCGTCGGAATCATAGATGAACGGCCCTTTGGCGTGGGTGATGATGCGAGAGCCCGCTTCACGCAGTTCCTTATGGTCGGTGAAGGGATGAAGGTGATGCGCGGCATCGATCTGCTGAAGCTGCTTCAGCGAATAGTTCTGATAGGTCATGGGTTTGTCTTTCCTCTTGAATCAATCCGGCGGTGGCCGGGGCGGATTCGTCAGAGGAAACGGGGCGGCGAATAGCCGATGCGGGCGCACAGCCGCAAAAGCTCGGCGCGCAGCGTGCGCGGTGACGGCGTCACCGCGACCCCGAAGGCGCCTGATGTGCTGATGCGGACCATGGCGGCACCTTAAGCCGCCAACGGCCAGCAATTCAAGCTGGACCGGCAAGCGTGCGCTGCAGAAAGACGTAGCGCATCGCCGTTTGCGCGGCCTGGGGCCGGCGATCGCCGCGCCCGCCATGGCCGCCTTCGGTCTCCTCGAAGAACAGCGTCTTGCCGTGACCGGCGGCCTGGAGCCGCGCCGCCATCTTGCGCGCATGCCCCGGATGGACGCGGTCGTCCGCGGTCGAGGTCATCAGCAGCACCGGCGGATAAACGGCACTGGTCGCCACACGCTGATAGGGTGAATAGGCGGCGAGCCATGCAGCCTCCTCCGGCTTTGACGGATCGCCATATTCCGCCATCCACGAGGCACCGGGCGGCAGTTCGGTGTAGCGCAGCATGTCGAGCAGCGGCACGTCGATGATGACGGCGCCGAACAGCTCCGGACGCTGCGTCAGCGAGACGCCGGTCAGCAGGCCGCCATTCGAGCCGCCCTGGATGCCGAGTTGTGCCGCCGTGGTGATGCCGCGCCTGACCACATCCTCGGCGACCGCGGCGAAATCATCGAACGCTTTCTGGCGCTTGCCCTTGAGCGCCGCCTGATGCCAGGCCGGGCCGAACTCGCCGCCGCCGCGGATATTGGCCTGCACATAGGCATGGCCCTTGTCCAGCCAGAGCCTGCCGCGGATCCCGGCATAGCCGGGCAAGAGCGGCACTTCGAAGCCGCCATAGCCATAGAGCAGCGCCGGCACCGGTCCCGTCTGGTCGCGCCGCCTGACGACGAAATACGGGATCATCGTGCCGTCCTTCGAGCGCGCCTCGAACTGCTCCGAAACATAGGGCGATGCATCGAAGCGCGCCGGCTGCGATTTCACGGTTTGAAGTGTGTCGCCATTGTCGTCCGACCATATGATCGAGCTCGGCGTCAGGAAATCGGTGAAGGAGAAGGAGACGCTGGAGCCGAAATGCTCGGCATGGCTGATGCCGACATTGCCCTTGTCGGGCAGGTCGACCGGCTTCACCGACCAGCCATTGCCGGTGCGGTCGCAAACGACGACCTTGCCGCGCACATTGTCCATCAGGTTGATGAACAGCCGGTCCTGCGTCCTCGCGAGACCTGCGATTGAAACGCGGGGCTCCGGTTTGAGCAGCGTCTCGACCGGTTCGAACGAACCGGTTTCAATCCAGCGGTCGAAATCCACGGAATAGAGCCCATCCGGCAGGCAGCGCGTGCCGTCCGGCGCCGTCCACGCACTGCGGACGCCAAAGACGAGCTCTCCCTTGAAGATCGCGGTGTCGGTCGCGTCGTCGGGCAGCGGGATACGCCGGTTCTCGCCCGAAGCCAGCCGAAGGAAACTGTGCGAGGTGAAGAAGTCGATGGTCTTGCCGAGCATGACATGTTTCTTGTCGCCATCGAACTCCACGCCGCCGCCGACCGCGAGATGATTTTTTTCGCCCTCGAAGATCGGCGTCGCCTCCTCCAGCTTCGTGCCACGCCGCCAGAGCTTGATCACCCGCGGATAGCCTGACTGAGTTTTGTCCTCGTCCTCGAAAGCCGCCGAGACGATCACCGTATCCCTGTCCAGCCAGGAAAACCCCGACTTCGAAGCCGGTGCCCGGAACCCGTCCTCGACGAAGGATTTCTTCGCAATGTCGAACTCGCGCATCTCGCTGGCGTCGCCGCCGTCCGGCGACATGAACAGCAGGCAGCGGTCGAAATCGGGATAGAGCCGGCTCGCGCCGCCGAACACCCATTTCACGCCTTCCTTGGCCGAGAGCTGATCGAAATCGAGGATCGTTTCCCAATCCGGCTTGTCGGTCTTGTAGGAGGCGACCGTCGTGCGGCGCCACAAGCCCAGCGCGTTGGTCTTGTCCTGCCAAAAATTGTAGACGTAACCGGCGAGCGCCGATCCGACCGGGATATTGTCCTCGGCCGTCATCAGGTCGAGCGCGGTCTCGAATGCCGCCTGATAGGATGGATCGCCCTGCAGTTCGGCGACAGTCGTCGCATTCTGGCGATGGACCCACTCAAGCGCTTCCTTGCCGTTGCGATCCTCCAGCCACAGGAAAGGATCCTCGACCGGCAATTCAGGCTGGGTTTGGGTCATCGGGCTGGTCATGCTGGTCTCCGGGTCTGGCGGCCCTGCCTACATCGCGTTCGCCGTGCCAACATTCAAGAGCAGCGCTGCCTGCGCTCAGCCAGCCGGCCCTACATCACCCGCCGGCGAATGACGGTGGCTACAGCCAGCGCCGCGCAGATCGCGCCGAGCGTCACCGGAAGCCCTGCGGCGCCGATCAGGTCCATCACACCGCCGGTCAGCGGCGGCACGAGGATGCCACCGACGCCCCACATCAAGGAGAAGGAGGCATTGCCCGCGACCAGCGCCGAGCCGGTAAAACGCGCGCCGAGCTCGATGATCGACATCGTATAGATCCCGTAGGACACCGCGCCCCAGATGAAGACGCAAGGCCAGATCAGCGGCGTCTCGATGAGCGCCGGCAAGAGCGCGCAGCCAAGAACCGTCACCGAGACACAGCCGAATCGCACGAGGCGCGCCGTCA
The DNA here is from genome assembly GCF_002294795.1 of Mesorhizobium sp. WSM3866. Classification (NCBI taxonomy): domain Bacteria; kingdom Pseudomonadati; phylum Pseudomonadota; class Alphaproteobacteria; order Hyphomicrobiales; family Phyllobacteriaceae; genus Mesorhizobium; species Mesorhizobium sp. WSM3866. Next base: position 144,549 of record NZ_NSGC01000010.1, read on the forward strand.
GTCTTTCGGCGAGCAGGCCGAGCGGCACCTGCATGGCGATGTTGCCGGCGATCATCGTCGACAGCAGCGCCGACATGCGCGTCTCGGGAATGTCGAAGTGGGTGCCATAGACGGGAAGCAGCGCCAGCACCGACTGCTCGAAACCGGCGGCGGCGACGACCGCCGACAGGAGCAGCCAGGCGAGCGGCATGAAGCCCAGCACAGAAACTTTTTCACCTGCCTCGTCGACCCTAGGCAGGCGTTTCACCACGACCGCCAGGCAGGCGCCGCAGAAAAGAAAAGCAAAGATGCCGACCAGAAAAGGCGGCCAACCCTCCGTGCCGACCGCCAGCAGGCAGAGCGGTCCGGCCGCGAACCCAGCCGAGATGATGGTCGAATAGATGCCCATGACGCGCCCGCGCCGCGACGGCGGCGCCAGCGCGATCACCCAGATTTCGCTGAGCACATAAAGCGGATTGGTGACCACGCCGACCAGGAAGCGCAGTGGGAACCACAAATAGACGTCCTGGGTCCAGCCGATCAGCGCCAGCACCAGGGCCGAGAGCCCGGCGCAGATGAGCGCAGTCCGCCCCGCTCCGAACCGGCGCGCCAGCCCCGGGATCAGCGGCGAGGACAGGATGAAACCGACCGGCGTCATCGCGGCCGACAGGCCGATCACCACCGGCGACACGCCCTGACGCTGCAGGATGAAGCTCAGCAGCGGATAGGAAAGCCCCTGCGCGATGGCGAACACCGACACGGTCGCGATCACGCCGGTAATCGCGGCCCACTGCACCGTCTCGCCGGTCTCTGATTTCGCCAGAGCCATCATTCCTGCTCCATTCAACGCAGGCTTAGCCGCTGCCGGCGACAGCCGTAAGGGCCAACTGACGGCAAGGGCGCATGTTCCAGCCAATCCTTGTCAGGAACGCCGGCAGGGAATGCTTTGGCGGCGGCAATTCGGCGGGCCAATCTGCCCTTCCGTCATGTCGCTTCCCTCGCCCTAGTGGTCGCCGCCTCCTTACCGGCAGCATTGCCGCCGGTCCATTATGCCGACCACTTTCGCATCCCCACGAGGCCTCTCATGACTGCCGCCCTTCACCCCGCCGAACCGGCATTGGCAACAGATCGCGCCCGCCGCGGCGGCCGTGCTGGCAAACGCGCCGGCGGATCGGCAGCCTTCGAGCAGCCGCCGTTCCGGCAGCTTAAGAACCCGCTGGTGCCCACCAGGCTGGTGTCCGACGACGAACTGGAATCGATCCACCTCGCCTCGCTGCGCGTTTTGAAGGAGATCGGCGTCGACGTGCTGCATGAGGAAGCCCGCCGCATCATGAAGGCGCATGGCGCCGACGTTCGCGAAGGCAGCGAGCGCGTGCGCTTCGAAAGCGACATGATCCTCGAGCTCATCGCGTACTGTCCGCCGGAGTTCACGCTGCACGCCCGCAACCCGGCGCACAATCTGCGCTTCGGCGGCAACAACGTCATCCTGTCGATGATGGCCTCGGCGCCGAACTGCTCCGACCTCGACCGCGGCCGCCGCCCCGGCAACCAGGTCGACTACCGCAATTTCCTGCGCCTGGCGCAGATGCACAACATCCTGCAGTGCACCGGCGGCTATCCGGTCGAGCCGATCGACATCCATCCCTCGGTCCGGCATCTCGAATGCATCCGCGACCTCGCCACGCTGACCGACAAGGTCTTCCACATCTATTCGCTCGGCAAGGAACGCAATGTCGACGGCATCGAGATCGCCCGCATCGCGCGCGGCGTCAGCCGCGAGCAGCTGATGGAGGAGCCGTCGGTCTTCACCATCATCAACACCAATTCGCCGCTCAAGCTCGACGTGCCGATGATGGAAGGCATCATCCAAATGGCCAGCATGGGCCAGGCGGTGATCGTCACGCCATTCACGCTCTCCGGCGCCATGGCACCCGTCACCATCGCCGGCGCGCTGGTGCAGCAGAATGCCGAGGCGCTCTCCGGCATCGCCTTTGCCCAGATGGTGAAGAAGGGCGCGCCGGTCGGCTATGGCGGCTTCACCTCCAATGTCGACATGAAGTCGGGCGCACCGGCCTTCGGCACGCCCGAATACATGAAGGCGCAGCTCGCCGGCGGCCAGCTCGCCCGCCGTTACAATATCCCCTACCGCACCTCAAATACCTGCGCCGCCAACACGGTCGACGCGCAGGCGGCCTATGAAAGCGTCTTTTCGCTCTGGGGCGCCATCCAGGGCGGCGGCAATCTGATGATGCACGGCGCCGGCTGGCTGGAAGGCGGCCTGCGCTGCTCCTACGAAAAGACCATCCTCGACATCGACCTCCTGCAGATGGTGGCCGAATTTCTCACCCCGCTTGATCTCTCCGAAGACGCGCTCGGCTTCGACGCCATCCAGTCGGTCGGCCCGGGCGGCCATTTCTTCGGCACCCAGCACACGCAGGAGCGCTACAAGACAGCCTTCTACTCGCCGATCGTCTCCGACTGGCGCAATTTCGAGACCTGGACCGAGGCGGGCTCGCCGACGGCGCTGGAACGCACCAACAAGGTGTGGAAGGAGCGCCTCGCGGCATACGAAGAGCCCTATATGGACCCTGCCATCCGCGAGGAGCTCAACGACTTCGTCGAGAAGCGCCGCGCCGAAGGCGGCGCGCCGACCGATTTTTGATCTTTCACGCCCCGCTCACTCGATTCAGTCTCTGCAAGAACGGACCTATCTTCATGAAATCCCATGTTAAAGCGGTTGTCATCGGCGGCGGTGTCGTCGGCTGCTCGGTGCTCTACCACCTCGCCAAGGCCGGCTGGACCGACATCATGCTGATCGAGCGCTCGGAGCTGACCTCCGGCTCGTCCTGGCACGCGGCGGGCGGCTTCCACACCCTGAACGGCGACCCGAACGTCGCCAAGCTGCAGGCTTATACCGTCCAGCTCTACAAGGAGATCGAGGAGCTTTCCGGCCAGTCCTGCTCGCTGCATCTGACCGGCGGCGTGATGATGGCCGATACCCCCGAGCGCATGGATTTCCTGCGGCTCGCCCACGCCAAGGGCCGCTATCTCGGCATGGATACCGAGCTGATTACGCCGTTCGAAGCCAAGGCGATGTTCCCGCTGATGGACGAGAAGAATTTCGTCGGCGCCATGTGGGATCCCGTCGAAGGCCATCTCGACCCCTCCGGCACGACCCACGCCTACGCCAAGGCCGCGCGAAAACTCGGCGCTGAGATCGTGCTGCGCAACCGCGTCGTCGAGCTGACGCAGGAAGCCGACGGCACCTGGAACGTCGTCACCGAGCAAGGCACGGTGAAAGCCGAGCATGTCGTCAATTGCGGCGGGCTGTGGGCGCGCGAGATCGGCCGCATGGTCGGCGTCGAGCTGCCGGTGCTGGCGATGGAGCACATGTACCTGCTCACCGAGCCGATGCCGGAGGTCGAGGAATTCAACAGATCGACCGGCCGGGAGATGATCGGCGTGCTTGACTTCAAGGGCGAGATTTACACCCGCCAGGAGCGCAACGGCATCCTGCTCGGCACCTATGAAAAGGCCTGCAAGCCGTGGTCGCCGGTCAACACGCCCTGGGATTTCGGGCATGAACTCTTGCCACCCGACATCGATCGCATCGCGCCGTCGCTGGAGATCGGCTTCAAGCATTTCCCCGGCATCGAGAAGGCCGGCATCAAACAGATCATCAACGGCCCCTTCACCTTCGCGCTCGACGGCAACCCGCTGGTCGGCCCAGTCCAGGGCCTGACCAACTTCTGGTGTGCCTGCGCCGTCATGGCCGGCTTCAGCCAGGGCGGCGGCGTTGGCCTGGCGCTGTCCAACTGGATGGTGCACGGCGATCCGGGCTTCGACGTCTGGGGCATGGATGTCGCCCGCTTCGGCGAATGGGCGACGCTGCGCTACACCAACGCCAAGGTGCGCGAGAATTATTCGCGGCGCTTCTCGATCCGCTTCCCGAACGAGGAACTGCCGGCCGCCCGGCCGGCGCAGACGACGCCGCTCTACGACACGATGCTCGCCAACAATGCGGTCATGGGCGACTCGTGGGGACTGGAAACCCCGCTCTGGTTCGCGCCAAAGGGCACCGAGCCAAAGGACATCGTCTCCTTCCACCGCTCCAACGATTTCGGCCCGATCGGCGAGGAAGTTCGCGCGACGCGCGAACGGGTCGGCGTCACCGAGATCGCCAACTTTGCCAAGTACGAAGTTTCCGGGCCGGGCGCCGAGGATTTCCTCAACCGGCTGATGACCAACCGGATGCCGAAGACCGGCCGCATTGTGCTCACCCCGATGGTCAACGAGTTCGGCAGGCTGATCGGCGACTTCACCATCGCCAAGACCGGTGAGGACCGTTTCATGATCTGGGGCTCTTCGGCCGCGCAGAAATTCCATATGCGCTGGTTCGAGAAGCACCTGCCCAAGGATGGTTCTGTGCGCATCCACCGCTTCGACCAGACGCTGGTCGGCCTGTCCATCGCCGGACCGAGCTCGCGGAATTTGCTGCAGAAACTCGTGGACGTCGACGTCTCGACCAAGGCCTTCCGCTTCATGGACTTCCGCGAGATGGCGGTCGGCGGCGCGCCCTGCATGGTCAACCGCATCACCTATACCGGCGACCTCGGCTACGAGATCTGGATGGCCCCCGCCTATCAGCGCCTCGTCTACAAGGCGATCAAGGAAGCAGGCGAGGAATTCGGCCTCGTCGATTTCGGCATGCGCGCGCTGCTGTCGATGCGTCTCGAAAAGAACTTCCCAACCTGGTTCCGCGAGTTGCGTCCGATCTACGGGCCGTTCGAAGGCTCGATGGACCGCTTCATCAAGCTGGAGAAGAACGACTTCATTGGCCGCGAGGCGGCTGCCAGGGAGCAGGCGCAAGGGCCGAAGCTGCGCCGCGTCTCCTTCATCGTCGATGCTGCCGACGCCGACGTGATGGGCGACGAGCCGATCTGGGCCAAGGTCAGCAAGGATTATGGCACGGTGGAGAAGCCGCATGGCTACGGCGCGCCGCGCTTCAACGAGACGGGCGAGGAAGTGCGCGGCTCCGAAGCCGCCGAAGGCGCTTCGGCCGTGCGCGGCATCGTCGATGGCGAGTGGCGCGTTGTCGGCTGGGTCACCTCGGGCGGCTATGCGCACTATGTGCAAAAGTCGATGGCGCAGGGCTATGTGCCGGCGGCCCTTGCCGACGACGAGAGCGCCGGCCTGTTCGAGATCGAGATCCTCGGCCACCGCCGCCCGGCCCGCATCAACGTCGAACCGCCCTTCGACCCGAGCGGCGAGAAGATGCGCACCTGATTCCAGGAAGCCGCAATGTACCGCTTTCGGATCGTGTTGGTGGCCGGCTATATAGCAACCGGCCACCAATGCATCAGATGAGAAGACGACCCTTGCGGCAGCTGGAGAAATGGACCGACTGGCTCTGCGATGACCGGGTTGGTCCTTTCAGTGCCGCAATCGCGTTTGCACTTGCCTATTGCCTGGTCCAGATCGTGGTTATGCCGCTCTCGTCCCATTTCGTGGGCACCGGCGTCGGCGTCGACGACGCCGAACAGTTGATGGCGATGCGCTTCCTCGCGGCCGGCTATGGCGGCTCGCAGCCGCCTTTATACACCTGGTTCGGCATCCTCACGGCCTCGCTGGTTGGAACCAGCATTCTCGCGCTCAAGATCGTCAAATACACGCTGCTGGCCGGTGGATTGGTCGCGTCCTTCGCCACAGTGCGCCGCCTGGGCTACTCAGCCCGCGCGGCGACCGCCGCCATGTTCGGCCTGCTGCTGTTTCCACAGATCGTATGGGAGATGCAGCATGCCCTCACCCACTCGGTCGCGGTTTTTTGCTTTTCATCGCTGCTGCTCCTGGCAGTCGCCGAGTTGCAGAAACGGCGCTCGACTACCGCGTATGTGCTGCTTGGCTTGGCGACCGCCGCCGCAATGCTGTCGAAATACAATGAGGTGATCTTTCTCGCTGCGCTGTTCCTTGCGGCGCTGTCCGTCCGCGAAACACGTGAGGCGATCTTCGATCGCCGTTTCCTGATCAGTGTGGTTGTGGCGATCCTCGCCTGCCTGCCCACATTCTACTGGAGCCTCACGCATCTGGGAGACCTGCTGGCGCACAGCGGTGGCCTGGGCGTCGCCGAGGGGGGCAGCGCGGCAAAGACCCTGTCTCGCGGCATCCGCGGCTTGGGCAATGCGATACTCAATTTCGCCGGGCTGCCGGCCACGATCTTTGCCGTCGCGTTTTTCCTGGCGCGCAAGCAATCCGCACCACCGCCCGAGGCCGCACCGTGGCCAGAGACGCTGGTCTGGCGAGCGATAGGCTTCGCCTTGCTGATCACGCTCGTGGTGGTGCTGGCGGGAGGCATCACACAGTTTCGCGATCGCTGGATGCTGCCCGTATTCGTGCTGTTGCCGGTCGCCATTGCCATGCGGCTGGACGCGATGGGGGAAAGGGGCAGGAAGACGCAGGCTACAATCGTCTTCGTCGGCGCCGTGATGGCCATCCTGGTGCTTCCGGTAAGCTGGTACATGCAGGTCCACGGCGGCGACAACCGCGGCAGCATCGTGCGCATGGACTACGCTTCGCTCCATCGTCAGCTGACAGTCGACGGACCGGTCGGCACTGTGGTCTCAAGCTGGTTCTGGATCGGCAATCTCCGCCTCGTCGATCCCGATCTCATCGTGCTCGACGACGAGATACCCGATTTCGCCAAATCGATCCGCGAGCCCGCGGTGCTTGTGCTCACGGATGACGAGGAGCCGGCTTCCGTCATCTTCAAGAGGATCACCGAGGCCGGCTATGTGATGGACACCGTCCATCGGCGCATCGCGGTGCCGCAGTTGGGGAACGCACCGCGCCAGGTCACGATCACCAGGCTGCACAAGATGACGCCGCAATAGACAGCCAGGGGGACCGCATGGACACACAACGTTTCGGCCGCCACCGCAAGATCATGCCGTTCGAACCCGGCTCCGTCGAGGCGCTGCGCGCCGCCTCCCGCGAGAAGGCTGCCGCGCTCAACCAGCACGCTCTGGGCTTTGGCGCGGTAGCCGAAGCCGAATGGGCGGCGGCAGGCATCGCCGCTCCAGACCTGCCTGCCATGCGAAGCTATCGGCTCGAGCGCATCCGCGCTGAGCTCAGGCGCCGCGACTATGCGGGCGCCCTGCTCTACGACCCGGTCAACATCCGCTACGCGACGGATTCGACCAACATGCAGCTCTGGGTCGCGCACAATCCGACCCGCCACTGTTTCGTCGCCACAGAAGGTCCTGTGGTGCTGTTCGACTATTTCTCCTGCGAGCATTTGTCGGATCACGCCGGCGTCGTCGACGAGGTGCGGCCGGCGGTGTCGTGGATGTATCTTTATAGCGGCGAGCTGACCGACAAGAAGGTCCGTCGCTGGGCAGCCGGCATCGCCGAGCTCCTTGCCGAGCAGGGCGGCGGCAATCGGCGGATCGCCGTCGACCACGTCAACCCGGAAGGCGTCGAAGAGCTTGCCCGCCACGGCATCACGGTCGGCAATGGCGAGGCGGTGATGGAGAATGCGCGCCTCATAAAGTCGCCCGACGAGATCCTCGCCATGCGCCGCACCATTGTCGCCTGCGAGGCGGCGATGGGCGAGATGGAAGCGGCGCTGAAGGCGGGCATTTCCGAGAACGAACTCTGGGCGGAACTGCATCGCGGCAACATCGCGCGCGGCGGCGAATGGATCGAGACCCGGCTTCTGTCGTCCGGGCCGCGCACCAACCCCTGGTTCCAGGAATGCTCGTCGCGCATCGTCGAGGACGGCGATCTCGTCGCCTTCGACACCGACCTCATCGGTCCCTATGGATTCTGCGCCGACCTCTCGCGCACCTGGCTCTGCGGCGATGGCCGGCCGTCCGACGAGCAGCATGACCTGTTCCGCATCGCCGCCGACCAGATCGCCCACAACACAGCATTGATGCGGCCGGGCATTTCCTTTCGCGATCTCGTCGAACGCTCCGCCGTGCCGCCGGGAGACTGCTTCCCGGCGCGCTACGGCGTGCTCTACCACGGCGTCGGTCTGGCGGACGAATATCCGACCCTGCCGCATGCCAGCGACTGGACGGACGACACGCCGGATGGCGTCCTGGAACCCGGCATGGTGCTGTGCGTGGAAAGCTATATCGGCAGGCTCGGCGGCCGCGAGGGCGTCAAGATCGAGGAGCAGATCCTCATCACCGAGACCGGCAACGAAAAACTCTCAGCCTACCCGCTCGACGAAAAGCTGCTTGGCAACTGACCCGTCCAAGCCAAGCTCGGCGATGGCCTCGCGCATGCACGCAACGACGTCCGCCGATGTGGCCCTGGCCGAGATAAACGGCAATCCCTTCCGCCTGGTCGTCCAGCCGACCACTTTCACGCGCCGCGCCGCCGGCTCGAATCGCTGCGCCAATGCCCAGCTCTGGCAGTCGATGGCGGCGATATCGGCCCTGCCCTCGGCGATGGCGACGATCGACGACCGGTGGCCGCCGCTTTCGCCGCACGAGGCGAAGACGCCCAGACTTTCGCTGATCGCCTCCAGGTCGCGCGTCAGCCCGAGCAGCCCGGACATCGAATCCGGATTGTTGAAGATGAAGCGCTTGCCGCGGATGAGATCGAGCGGGATGACGGCCTTGCCGTCCTCGGGCGAGCCAACCGACGTCCCGCCATCAGCCGGCATCACCAGCGCGCTGGAATAGAGCTCGCCCTGCCCGCCCTCGAAGGCGTCATAGCTTGGCTGAGCGACCACCTGCACATGCCTGGCAAGGCCGAGCTCCATCGGCCCCCAGCAGGTCTGTCCGAAAAGCAGCGCCGGGCTCAGCCAGAGCTGGTGAAAATCGAACTCGTCCGGGGGCAATGTCGCGGGGTCGGGCGCTATCAGCTTCCCGGCGCCGTCTTGGATGCCGCCGGACACCGGCGGCAGGTCGCGATTGCTGCGCGCCATTCTTTCCGGCGCGTCGATACCCCTCCGTCGAAAAGCGTCGCGGAGCTGCGCCCATTGCGCGTCGATCTCGCCGCGAACTTCCGGCCAGTCATACATCGGCAGAGCCGCAATCAACTTGCTCATGACGAACAGCTTTCAAAACAGGCGGTCATCGGCGCCTGAATTCCGCGGCGATAAAGCAGTCGCGAAAGTTCGAAATTACTCTTTCGGCGGCTCAGCTGGCACCGGAGCCGTGCCAAGTCCACTCACATTACGCGCTCTGATGCGCGGCTTGAAGGCACGGCCGGGTTCGGGCGCGCGGCGCAGCACCGGATGCACCACCGGCTCCTTGGCCTTGAAGGCAAATGATTTGATCAGCGCGAAATAATTCGGATAGACGTAGCCGTTGTTCATCCGCAGCCATTCTTCGCGGCGATCGCGAAACATCTTCGGCAGTCTGTACCAGGCGACGGTCGGGCTCTTGTGGTGCACGAAATGCAGGTTGTTGTTGAGGAACAGGAAGGAGAGCGGCGACCGCTCGACGATGATCGTGCGGCCCTCCGGGTGTTCCGACCACTGATGCTCGGCATAGGTGCGCACCGAAATCAGGGACTGGCCGAGCCACACCGGCCCCAGTATGTAGAGCCAGAGCGGGATGCCGAAGCCGAAGGTTACGATCGGCACGACCACTGCAAGTCCGACCGCATGCAGCAGCCAGGCTTTGCGGATCGCCTTGTCGCCGGCGGCCATCTGTCTAGCGTCTTCGAGGAAGAAGCCGATCGACGACAGCCAAGGTCCGAGAACGAAGCGGCCGACCATTGTGTTGTTGATCTTGAGCAGGACCTTCATCGCCGGCGGCATTTCCGCATGCATCCAGAGCGCCTGGTAATAGCTTTCCGGATCGTCGAGCGGGTCGGTCAGCCGCTCGTCGGCGTGGTGGCGAAGATGGATCGCCTTGAATCGGCGGAACGGCCAGACCAGCCCGATCGGCAGGATGACGAAGGCTTCGTTGATGCTGGCGTTGCGGGTCGGATGGCCATGCAGCACTTCGTGCATCAGCGAGGATTGCAGGGCCAGTATCAAGGCCAAGGCGACAAGGGCCAGCAGCGGATAGGAAGGCCAAAGCAGGAAGCCGGTGGCAAGCCAGGCGCCATAACAGAACAGTGTGAGGAATACTGTCGGCCATTCCACGGCCGGTGTGCTGCTATGTCTCTTGCGTATGCCAGTCATGCTATCGACCACTGCCTTCCAGTCGCCGGAACCACTTTGATTCCTGACAGCATTGTGTCAGGAGCCTGTCGTTGTCGCAACGCGACAAAGTGAACAATCTGTTGCGAATGCGCATTTTTAGCTGCAGATGTTATATATTGTAAACAGATTTGGGGATTCATTTGCGCCTGAGCACCTAACCAGCAGGCCTGGGCGCAAATTTTTCCTCCACTGGAAAGGAGCGGCGTGATGGACAAGCGTGATCTGTCGACGGTCTTCCGAGAGCGCCTGAAATTGCTCTTGACACGCTCGGACTTGAACCAGTCGGCCTTCGCGAGCGCCGTCGGCATCGATCGTTCGGCGCTGTCGCAACTCCTGTCGGGCGCCTCGACGCGCCTGCCCCGCGCCGAGACGCTTCTCAACATTGCCGCCGAGTTCAAGGTATCGCTCGACTGGCTGCTGGGCCTTAGCCAGGACGAAGGCGTCACCGGCGAGATTCGCGAAAGCCTCGAGATCGAGGAGGCGCCGGACGGCTTTGACCGCACGCTACTTGCCAAATGGCACGCCGAGGCGGTCGGCACCAAGATCCGCTACGTGCCAGCGGGCATTCCGGACCTCCTGCGCACCGAGGCCCTTGTCGAATACGAGGCCGGCATTACCAACAAGAGCCGCGAGGCGCAGGCCGGCGAAACGCAATACCGCATCGACTACAACAGGCGGCCCGAGACCGACATGGAGGTCTGCATGCCGCGCCATACGCTGGAGATTTTCGCACGCGGGCTCGGCGTCTGGGACCGGTTCCCGGAAGCCGAGCGCCGCCGGCAATTGCTGCACATGGCAACGCTCCTCGACGACCTTTACCCGACCTTCCGCCTGTTCCTCTATGACGGCCGCATGCGCTATTCGATCCCTTATACGATCTTCGGGCCGTACCGCGCCGCAATCTATGTCGGCGATATGTATCTGGTGTTGAACGCCACCCAGCCGGTCCGTACCCTGACCAGCCACTTCGACAATCTGATCCGAGCCGCCGATGTCAACGCGCATGAGGCTGCGAGCTTCACGCAGAAACTGGCCGGCATCGCCTTCACCTCAGGCTTTGTCTGAACGCGGCCGCTATCGCAATGCTGGCATGCGGCGACCAACCTGGCCGACCGTCGTTTTAGGAAACTCACGCAAGAGCGGGCCTCATATTCGTTGACTAGATATAAAGACTTCTTTATATCGTTATTTGAATTCAGGATACGAAAGCCAGAGCCATGACCGCCACCAATCCGATCGACGCATTGCTTGCCGAAAAAGGCGTGCTGCTGGCCGACGGCGCCACCGGCACCAATTTATTCGCGATGGGACTTGAGGCCGGCGAAGCCCCCGAGCTGCTCAACGAGACGGCGCCCGACACCATCGCCGCGCTGCATCAGAATTTCGTCGATGCCGGCGCCGACATCATCCTGACCAATTCGTTCGGCGGCACCCGTCATCGGCTGAAGCTGCATCACGCTCAGGACCGCGTGCATGACTTGAACAAGCGCGCCGCCGAAATTGCCCGTTCGGTGTCCGACAAGGCAGGCCGCAAGGTGATCGTTGCCGGCTCCGTCGGCCCGACCGGCGAGCTTTTGGTGCCGCTCGGCGCTATGTCCTATGAGGAAGCGGTCGATGCCTTTGCCGAGCAGATCGAGGGCTTGAAGGCCGGCGGAGCCGAAGTCGCATGGATCGAGACCATGTCGGCGCCGGATGAGATCCGCGCCGCGGCCGAAGCCGCGATCCGCGTCGGCCTGCCCTACACCTATACCGGTTCCTTCGATACGGCCGGCCGCACCATGATGGGGCTGTTGCCCAAGGATATCCACGGCGTTGCGGATGGACTGTCGCAGGCTCCGCTTGGGGTGGGCGCCAATTGCGGCGTCGGCGCAGCCGACATCCTGGCCTCGCTGCTCGACATGACCGACGCGAAGCCGGAAGCCACCGTGATCGTCAAGGGCAATTGCGGCATTCCGGAATTCCGCGGCAGCGAGATCCACTATTCCGGCACGCCCGAACTGATGGCCGACTATGTCCGGCTGGCAGTCGATGCGGGCGCCAAGATCGTCGGCGGCTGCTGCGGCACCTCGTTCGCTCACCTTGCCGCGATGCGCAAGGCGCTCGACGCGCACACCAAGTCGGCGCGTCCGACGGTCGAGTCCATCGTCGAGCGCATCGGGCCGATGCGCAACAAGATAGCGAGCGCTGCCGAGGCAGGCGAAGGCCGTCGCGAACGCCGGCGCAGCCGCGCCTGAAGTTGGCCTGCTCTATTCGCTGTTTTCAGCGTAGCGCGACAGCGCCGTACCGAGATCGGTGGCGGCGCTGTTCTTGCCGTCGCCGCCCATCGTCATCAACGCGCCGGACGCGCGCGGGTCGCTGATCTGCTCCAGCATCACGCGAAAGCGGTCGTTGTTGAGCGCAGAGAGCGCCGTGTCGCGGGCCGCATCGACATTATTCCTGATCCGCGCGGATTCCGCCGACGGAGCGGACGGTGCTCGCGTCTGAAGATTGCCCGCAGTCGGCGTCACGTTGCCGGTGATATGCAATTCCAGCCCCTCACTTCTATCAGCTTTGACTAACAGGAGGGCATTGCGATCAAGTTCCGGAAAAGCCGCGCAATTTAACGATCGGCAAAAGCCGGCAGGTCCTCCGCCGGCTTTTTGTTCCATGGACGGCACCCGCCCTATCTGTTGGTGCCCAGCGACGAGGCTAGCCGCACCAGCGACAGGAATTCCGCCCTGTAGCCGAACGGATCAGCGCCGCGCGCGGCGTTGGCGATCTCCAGGATCCGGTCGTAGCCGAAATTCGCCGTCTGATCCGCGTCGCGCAGCTTCTGCCCGAAAGCCGCGACCGCGACCGAAAAGCGCTGGTCGACGCCGGCTTCATCGAAGGACGGCACCTCGTTGGCCGCGGTCACCGGTGTCGTGATCAGTTTCGAGACATTCTCGTTCGGCAGCTTGTAGCGGATTTTTACGAAGGCATATTCGCCCGCATTGGCAACGCCGCCATTGTCGACCTTCGCCTCGCCATAGCGCAACGGATCGACCTGCTCGGCGCCGCTTCCCTTGGGCGTGACCTCGTAGATCGCCGTCACCGAATGGCCGGAACCGATATCGCCGGCGTCGACGCGGTCATTGTTGAAATCCTCGCGCTTGAGCGCCCGCGTCTCATAGCCGACCAGCCGGTATTCCGAGACCTTGGCCGGGTTGAACTCGACTTGGATTTTCACATCCTTGGCAATGGTGAACAGCGTCGAGGACGCGTCCTCGACCAGCACCTTCTCGGCCTCGGCAAGCGTGTCGATATAGGCGGCCGTGCCATTGCCGTTCTGGGCGATGGTCTGCATCATCTGGTCGTTGAGATTTCCGCGGCCGAAGCCGAACACCGAGAGAAACACGCCGGTCTTGCGCTCCTTCTCGATCAACCGTTTGAGGTCGTCGTCATCGGTCTGGCCGACGTTGAAATCGCCGTCGGTGGCAAGCATCACGCGGTTGATGCCGTCCTTGACGAAAGACTGCTGCGCAAGTTTGTAGGCTTCCTTGATGCCTGCCTCGCCGGCGGTCGAACCGCCTGGCTCCAGATTGTCTATCGCTGCAAGAATCTTCTGCCTTTCCGCGGCCTTTGTCGGCATCAGCACCGTGCCGGCATTGCCGGCATAGGTGACGATGGAGACGGTGTCGTCGGCCTTGAGCTTGCTGACCAGCAACCGGAACGCCGACTTCAAGAGCGGCAGCTTGTCCGGCTCGTCCATCGAACCCGAAACATCGATCAGGAACACCAGGTTTGCCTTCGGCGCCTCGACCGGCTTCACGTCAAAACCCTTGATCGCAACATGCATCAGCTTGGTGCGCTCGTTCCAGGGCGTCGGCATGACGGTGACAGTCGAATTGAACGGCGTCGCGGCCGAGTCTGGCCCCTTCCAGTCATAAGGGAAGTAGTTGATCATCTCTTCGACCCGGACCGTGCCTGGGTCGGGCAGAATACCTTCCTTCAGCGAGCGGCGGACGAAGGAATAGGACGCCGTGTCGACATCGATCGAGAAGGTCGACACCGGATCCTGGGCAGCTTGGTGCACCGGATTGGTCTTGAAGGTCTCGATGCGGTCGCGGTTTTGCTCTTGCGGCTGCATTTGATCGGCCGGCATGGGCGCCGGCTGAACCATCGGCCCGAAACCAGCGACGGCGCCAGCCGGCATCTCTGCAGGCTGCATGGCGGTTGCCGGCGCCTGGGCATTCGCGCGTCCGCCGGCGGCCAGCTGGTCAACCTCCGCAGGTGCAGGCGGCGGCGCAGGCAGCGCCTGTGGTACTTGCTTGGCAAAGTCCTTCAACGCCCCATATTCCTGCCTGGTCCGATCATCGGATCGGCTCGATTCAGTTTTCGGCGGCGATGCCGGTGCGACCTGCGCCTCGTCTTCGACCCGCCTCTCGCTGTCGGCGCCGGTCTTCTTCTCCTTGGCAGGCGCGGCCGCCAGCGGCTCGCTGATCGCGGGCTGGTTCGGTATCGGCTTCTGCGCAACCGGCTTGTCGGCCACCGTTTCGGTGACCTTCCCGTTTGAAATAACGGGCGGCTGCTCCCTCAGCATCTCAAAAGCGGCATAGCCGGCGATAGGCAGCGCGACCAGCGCGGTCAGGGCCGGGGTGGCAATGAGTTTCCGTTGCATGATCTCTCTCCAGAGCCTTTGTGCTCGCTCCGTGAGACGAAGACCTGCCGGCGATCCTTGGGGGGCGGTCGAAATTTTTTCGTTCAAGTCGAAGGCGTGCATCGCGGCGGCCAACGCACGCGTTTGCGCTTCGCTGTCCGGCGCCGGAACTGCCAGATTGCGCAGCCTTTCGAGTTCGTTGTCGTCGACCATGGTCACACTTCCCCGGCTGAGCGCATGAGCAGCTTCAGCCGTTTCTTCGCTTCATGGATGTGCCAGGAAACCGTCGCCTCCGAGATCGCCATCACCTCGGCCGCAGCCGCGTGGCTCAACCCTTCGCCATAGACGAGCAGCACCGCGTCGCGCTGCTTGTCCGGCAGCATGCGCACCGCCGCCCACAGCGCCTCGGCCGGGTCCTGGGCTTCCGCCGAGCCCTCCCCCGCGATCAGCGCATACGTGCCGAAGGCCTCGGTCTTGGCGCTGTCGCGGGCGCGCTTGCGCATCATGTCGCGCGAAGCGTTCAGTGTCATGGCGTAGAGCCAGGTCGTGAACACGCCATTGCCCTGATAGTCGCGGATTGCCCGGCCGAGCCGCACGCAGACATCCTGGGCGATGTCTTCGGCATCGGCCTTGCGGCCGCACCAGCGATAGGCGGCGCGATAGACGAAGCCATAGTGCCTTTCGAGCAGTTTGCCGAAAGCCCCCCGGTCTCCGCCCCTCGCCCGCCCGATCAATTCGGCATCGGAGGCTTCGCTGTCGTCCAGCATCATCGCCGTCATTTGCCTGTTGGACGAAGGCTAATGGCGATTCCTTGGGGCGATGGAAAGATTTTTTTGCGGCAGCCTCCGCACCCTACCCCAAGGTTTCGGCGAACAGCGTGATGAGCCGCTTCCAATGGCGCTCGGCGCCCGCTTCGTCATAGACGCTGTGGTCCTTGACGCACCAGCCATGACCGACGCCGACATAGTTCTCGATCGTGTGGTCGACTTCGGCGACCCTGAGCGCCTCTGCCAGCCGGGCTGATTGCTCCGGCGGAAAGCTGCGGTCCACGCCGGCGACCCCGACGTAGATGCGTGCCTTGATCGACGCTGCCTTCCGGTGCGGGCTGTCGGGCGCATCACTTGCCAGATTGCCGCCGTGGAAGCTGGCCGCGGCAGCAATGCGGTCGGGATAGGCCGCGGCCGCATTGAGAGCCCGAGCGCCGCCCATGCAATAGCCGACGACGCCGACCGGCCCGTCCAGGCCTTCGGCAGTGAGCGCATCGAGGAAGGCCGCGCTGTCGCGGATGGTCATCTCTTGCGTGGTGCCACCGCTCAGCGCCGTCAGTTGAGCCCTGGTCTTATCCTCAGCAAACGCAGTCTTAGGGTCGAACGGTCCATAGGGCACGCTGCGATAGAACAGATCGGGCAACAGCACGGCATAGCCATGCCCTGCGAGGCGTTCGGCCATCTGGTCGAGCGTCGGCCGCGGGCCGAAAATATCCATGTAGAGGATGACGCCGGCCCTGGCCGCCGCCGCCGGTCGGAACAGCCCGGCCTTGGCCTTCCCGTCCCGGGTTTCGATCTCGATCTCTTGCTTGGCCATGCTGCTCTCCGTCGTCTGTCCGCGCGATAGATATCCGGCTGGAGCGGCCCGGCAAGACAATCCCGGAGCCTGGCGTTCAAGATTTCGTGCGGTTGGCCTTCATCTTACAGCCGAGCAAAGGCCGCCATATGAAAGGCCTGCACCTCTGGCGGATAGCGATAGTCCGCCCCGTAGGGACATGCGTTGCGGTCGAGGCAGCCGCTCGTGCGGCACAGGCCGCCTCCGGGGCCGCGCACATGCCCAAGACAGGCTTCATGGGCAAAACCCTGCTCGGAATAGGCATCGACCGGACAGGAATTCATGCAGGGTTTTTCGACGCACGTGTCGCAGAGATGAATCGCTTCTCGAGGTTCGGGGAGGAAAATCTCTTCCTCGAACAGCAGCGCGCCGCGATAGGCATGCCACAACCCATACTGCGGATGCATGAGGATGCCGAGCGGCGACGGCTTCAACCCTTCCGCCCGCATCGCCCATTGCTGGAACGGCAGATAGGGCCTGTCGGAGGGCGACACGGCGCGAGCGCCGAACGCTTGCGCCACCGCGCCGATCACCTCCCGCGACCAGGTGTCGAGCGGGTTGACGATCCCGCTGGCCCGCTGCCCGAGCCAGCGCTGGAAGTGCGGCCAGGGTGCGGCGCCGGCCTGCCCAACTAAGAGGGCGGACTTCGCAGGCGCGCCTGAAAGCCCCGCAGGCACGGCTTCATCACTAGCGAAGCGAAAGCCGCCCCGAAGGATCAGGCCGTGGGCGGCAAGCGCGGCCGCGGTCCCTTCGATCGTGCCGCGCGAAAAAGTCATCCCTTCTTGTCCGGGTCGGAGAACGCGCTCCGCCAGACTTCCTTATGGATGATGTTGGCGACTTTAGCCCGGCCTGACTCGGGCTCCTTTCAAGTGAAGGCGTCGGCCATCGAGGCCTTCTTCCTGTCGATGAAATCCTTCAGTGCCTCGTCGATCGCCGGATCGAGATGCGGTGCCTCGTAGCTTTCCAGCCAGCGGCGGGCGAGCTCGTTGGCGCGCTGCGGCGCTGTCTTTTCGCCTTCGGCCAGCCACTGCTCATAGGAATTGTTGTCGGCGATGTTGGAGCGGTAGAAGGCGGTCTGGAAATTCGCCTGCGTGTGGTCGCAGCCGAGATAGTGGCTGCCCGGACCGACCTGGCGGATGGCGCCCATCGCCTGGCCGTTCTCCGACAGGTCGACGCCCTCGGCGAATTTCTGCGTCATGCCGAGCTGGTCGATGTCCATCATGAATTTCTCGTAGCAGGAGGCGAGACCGCCCTCGAGCCAGCCGGCCGAATGCAGCACGAAGTTGGTGCCGGCAAGGATGGTCGAGTTCAGCGTGTTGGCGCTCTCATAGGCCGCCTGCGCATCCGGGACCTTCGAGGCGCAGAGCGAGCCACCGGTGCGGAACGGCAGGCCTAGCCGGCGCGCGAGCTGCGCTGCGCCATAGGAAACCAGCGATGGTTCCGGCGTGCCGAAAGTCGGCGCGCCCGACTGCATCGAGATCGATGAGGCGAAAGTGCCGAACAGCACCGGCGCGCCGGGCCTGATCAGCTGCGTGAAAGAGGCGCCGGCAAGCACCTCGGCCAGGATCTGCGTCAGCGTTCCGGCAACCGTCACCGGGCTCATCGCGCCGGCCAGGATGAACGGCGTGACAATGCAGGCCTGGTTGTGGCGCGAATAGACTTTCAGCGCGCCGAGCATGGTCTCGTCGAACACCATCGGCGAGTTGGCGTTGATCAGGCTGGTCAGCACCGTGTTGTTCTCGACGAAATCCTCGCCGAACACGATCTTGGCCATCGCCACCGTGTCCTCGGCCCGCTCCGGCGCCGTCACCGAGCCCATGAACGGTTTGTCCGAATAGCGGATATGCGAATAGATCATGTCCAGATGGCGCTTATTGACCGGCACGTCGACCGGCTCGCATACCGTGCCGCCCGAATGGTGGATCGACGGCGCCATATAGGCGAGCTTCACGAAATTCTGGAAATCCTCAAGCGTTGCGTAGCGGCGGTTGCCGTCGAGGTCGCGCACGAAGGGCGGGCCGTAGACCGGCGCGAACACTGTTCCCTTGCCCCCGATCTGCACCGAACGCTCCGGATTGCGCGCATGCTGGGTGTAGATCGAAGGCGCGGTCTTGAGCAGCGAGCGGCAAAGCCCCTTGGGAAAATGCACGCGCTCGCCTTTCACATCGGCGCCGGCCTCTTTCCACAGCGCGAGCGCCTCGGCGTCGTCGCGGAAGATGATGCCGATCTCTTCCAGCACCGTGTCTGTGTTCTTCTCGATCAGCGCCAGGCCTTCCTCGTCGAGGACCTCGTAGACGTTGATCTTGCGCTTGATATAGGTGAGCTGGGTGCCCGGACCGCCGCCTGCGCGCGCCGCGCGCCTGGCCGCCGCGCCGCCGCTGGCGCCGCGTCCGCGTCGTCCGCCCGACGCTTCCTGCTCGACTGCCGCGTTATCGCTCATGATCGTTCTTCCTATAGATTTTAGATTTGGGCCTGAATTGGCTGGCGGCCGGTTCGCCGCCGCTTCTTTCCGGATCGTAGCCATGCACCCTATTGGAAACGGCCCGCCAGCGCCAACGCCTGTCGCAAAATCGACAAGAAAACCGCCAACTTTTCAGTCGCTTTCCTTTTGCGGGAAGTCGCAAATCAGCTATGGCTACCTTGCCCTCGCGGGTTAGGTATTGGCGCATCGATTTTTGAGCTGCAGCAAGCATTCCGAGCAGCAAGGAGCCCGAGGAAAAAATGTCCGACGACGAGATCATCCTTTCCGAGCTTTCCGACGAGGAACTCGTGCAGCAGATGCATGACGACCTTTATGACGGGCTGAAGGAAGAGATCGAGGAAGGCACGCATATCCTTCTTGAGCGCGGCTGGCAGCCCTACACGGTGCTGACCGAGGCGCTGGTCGAAGGCATGCGCATCGTCGGCGAAGATTTCCGCGACGGCATCCTGTTCGTGCCGGAAGTGCTGCTCTCGGCCAATGCCATGAAGGCCGGCATGGCCATCCTGCGCCCGCTGCTTGCCGCCACCGGCGCGCCCAAGCAGGGCAAGATGGTGATCGGCACCGTCAAGGGCGACATCCACGACATCGGCAAGAACCTCGTCGGCATGATGATGGAAGGCGCCGGCTTCGATGTCATCGACCTCGGCATCAACAATGCGGTCGAGAAATATCTGGAAGCGATCGAGCAGCATCAGCCTGACATCATCGGCATGTCGGCGCTGCTCACCACGACCATGCCCTATATGAAGGTCGTCATCGACACGATGAAGGAAAAGGGCATTCGCGACGATTACGTCGTGCTGGTCGGCGGTGCGCCGCTCAACGAGGAATTCGGCAAGGCCGTCGGCGCCGACGCTTATTGCCGCGATGCCGCGGTGGCGGTCGAGACCGCCAAGGACTTCATGAAGCGCAAGCACAACGTTCGCGCTTCCGCCTGATCCCAGGGCATCAGGATGGATTGAAAAAAGCCGCGCCTTGCAGCGCGGCTTTTTTGTTCCCAGATGATGATGAGGCTGAACGATCAGTTGGCGACAGTGTCTTTGACCGCCCTCGCCGTCGATTTGACGTCCTTGCCGACGCCTCGAATGGTGTTGGCGCAGGCGGTGAGTGCAAGCGCGCAGGCAAGGATGGCAATCGGCGCGATGCGTAGCAGTTTCATGGGTGTCTCCCTCAACAGATAATTAGCCCCGCAGCGAAAACCGGCTCGACTGGTTCATGGTCAAAACGCAAAAAACGAAACCGAATCAAACAGACAGGCTGCTCGTCATCGCCTGCGGGATGATTGCGCGCGAAGTTTTGGCCGTCAAGCAACAGCTAAAGCTCGATCACCTTGAGTTGACCTGCCTGCCGGCCGAGTTCCACTTCTATCCGGACCGCATCGCGCCGGCCATGGACAAGGCCATCGAAAAGGCCAAGGCGGAAGGCTACAAACACATCTTCGTCGGCTATGCCGATTGCGGCACCGGCGGCATGCTCGACCGCGTGATCGAGAAGCATGGCGTGGAGCGCATGGCCGGCCCGCATTGCTTCGCCTTCTACCAGGGCATGGACCTCTACGCGAAGGTCGCCGACGGCGACATGATGTCGTTCTACATGACCGACTTCCTCTGTCGCCAATTCGACGCCTTCTTCATCAAGCCGCTCGGGCTCGACAGGCATCCCGAGCTTATCAAGGACTATTTCGGCAATTACGAGAAGCTGATCTATCTCGCGCAAACCGACGATCCGGATCTCGACAAGATTGCCGAGAAAGCCGCCGCCATGCTCGGCCTCGCCTACGAGCGCCGCTCGACCGGCTATGGCGATCTGACGAGCGAACTGGCGCGGGCGGCAGCCAACGCTTGAGGCTCGAGCAGGGCTGCTTCAACGGCGGCCAGCGGAACGGACGATCGACTTGCAGACGAAGCCCCCTCGCCTCCGCTGGCAAGCCGGATGACAGCGGCCTGCGAACGGGTAAGTTGTGCCCCAAGCAGACCAAACAGCTATTCCAGCCACCGATTCGGGAAACGCCCATGATCCCTCGCCTGCTGCTTGCCGCCCTTTGCCTTATCGGCTTCGCCCTGCCCGCCTATGCCGACGGCGAGTTGCATGATCACCGCCGCAGACAAGGCGCGACTGGATAAATATGGCGAAACGCGCAAGGCGGCTCTCGAAGAGGCAAAGGCCGGCGATCCGGCTGAGGTCAAGCAACTCGATGCGCTGCTCTCCAAGCCGCTGGTTGCTTTCTCCGACAAGGATCTGACCGGCAACTGGAAATGTCGCACCATCAAGGCCGGCGGCTTGAGCCCGCTAGTTATCTATGGCTGGTTCAAGTGTAAGGTCACCGGGGACGGCTCGGGTTGGCGGCTGCAGAAGATCAGCGGCTCGCAGCGCACCACCGGTCGCTTCTTCGACGACGGTGAGAAGCGCGCCATCTATCTCGGCTCGTTTTCGGTCAATGACGAAAAGGCCAAGCCCTATGGCAGCGGCGCCGAAAGCGACCAAGTGGGCTATGCCTTCCGCAACAGTGCCACCGAGTGGCGCATCGAATTCCCCGCGCCCTATTATGAATCGAAGCTCGACATCATGGAATTCAAGCGCTGACTGAGCCCGAAAAGTTGCAGAGTTTTCGGACCAGGATCATGCGCGACCATTGGCTCACTAAGGGTTAACCCGCTCTCCCTAGCATGCGCCCGACTTTGAGAGCGGGTGCTTGCCATGGCAACGTCGGAATCCGGTCCGCGGCGGACTGTTGTCGTCACCGAAGGCGGTCCGCATATCTGGGCAATCGTTAACGCCATCGCCGATCGCGTCGGCCCTGTGAGTGTCATCCTCGAAAACCCTGAATCAAAAAAGCGTTTGCTGCTCGGCCGCGCCCGCCGCCAGGGCTGGATCTCGGCCATCGGCCAGCTCGGCACGATGGTGCTGACCAAGCTTGGCAAGCGGTTCTTTGCCGGCCATGCTGCACGGCTGATTGCCGCGGAAAAGCTCGAGACAGAACCTCGCCCGACCCAGACGATCATCCATGTGCCTTCCGCCAACGGTCCGGAATGCCTTCAGGCGATTGAGAAGATCGGGCCGGGCGTCGTGCTCCTCGCCGGCTGCCGGCTGCTGTCGAGGAATATGCTCGCGAAGATGCCTTGCCCGGTGCTCAACTGTCACGCCGGCATTGCCCCGAAATATCGTGGCATGAATGGCGGCTACTGGGCGCTGGCCTCCAGTGATCGAGGGAATTTCGGCACCACTGTGCATCTGGTCGATGCCGGCGTCGACACCGGCGGAGTGCTGAAGCAGGCGCGCGGCAAGTCGAAACGCGGCGACACCATCGCCAGCTACGCGCTGCGGCAGGCGGCATTTTCCCGCGACATCTGCGTCCAGGCAGTGGCCGAGGCGCTGGCGGGAAAACTTACGACGATCGATCCCGGCCTGCCCTCGAAACAGTGGTTTCACCCGACGATTTGGTCCTACCTCTGGACCGGCCTGACGAAGCGCGTCTGGTAATCTGCCGGCGTCGGAAATTCAGCACTCGCTTTGCGTCATCGCCAGCGTCGCTTTTGAAGGCGCGCGCGTCGTCCCATAACAAGCGGCACAAGGGCGCATGCGGCAATGCTCCCAACATCGAGGAGTTGAGAATTCATGGCCGATCTGATCGTCGTCTATTGGCGCGATATCCCTGCGCAGGTCATCGTCAAGAAAGGCCGGCAGAACGCCAAGCGCGAGTTGCCGCTGCGCTTCACCGAGGCGATCGACATGTGCGCCATGCGCACCGGCGCCGGCGGCACCGACGATTACCTCGCCGAATGGCGTAAGGCCGATCCGGTTCCGGTCGGCGACGACATCGAAGCCGAGGTCGAGAAGGCCTACCAGGAACTCGATACGAAATATGACCGCGAGCGGCTGGTCGCTCTGGTCAAGGCTGGCGGGAAAGAAAATGTCTGAGAAGCAGCCGGCGGTCACCCAGGCCACCCTGGTCAAGAAGGCGGCGCCGAAGTCCGACTACAAGCCTGCGGACGTGTCGCCGCAACGCCGCGTTCAGCGCACTTTTGCCGTGAGGTTGTGGTCCATCCGCCATTCGCGACTGCTCGAATGGTTTTATGGCAGGTTCGCCGATGTCTTCCTGCTCTTGCATCCTTTGTGGAAGGGCATCGGCTACGGCCGCGTCGAAGCGCCGGTGAAATTCGTCGAGAAACGCGTCAAGGGCTTCATGTTCGACTGCCGCATGTGCGGCCAGTGCGTGCTCTCCTCCACTGGCATGTCGTGCCCGATGAACTGCCCGAAGCAGCTGCGCAACGGCCCGTGCGGCGGCGTGCGCGCCAACGGCAATTGCGAGGTCGAGCCGGACATGCCCTGCGTCTGGGTCAAGGCCTGGGAAGGCTCCCGCAACATGAAGCATGGCGACAAGATCCTCACCGTGCAGAAGCCGGTCGATCAGTCGCTGCGCGAAACCTCGGCCTGGCTCAGGGTGACCGCGCAGGCGGCCGCGGCGCGTGAAGCCGCCCAGAACCCGCAGAACCCCGGAGCTTCAGCATGAGCATCCGCCACCAGCGCGACGAGAACCCGGCCGGCGTTCACCTGCCGCTCGATCCCCTGCCCGGCCATTCGTCGCGCGGTCGGTTGGAGCGCGTGCTGCGCCGCGGCGAGTTCGCGGTGACGACCGAGCTCAACCCGCCCGACAGCGCCGACCCGGAAGACGTCTACAACCGCGCCAAGATCTTCGACGGTTGGGTCGACGCCATCAACGCGGTCGACGCCTCCGGCGCCAACTGCCACATGTCTTCGGTCGGCATCTGCGCGCTTTTGACCCGCATGGGCTACGCCCCGATCATGCAGATCGCGTGCCGCGACAAGAACCGCATCGCCATTCAGGGCGACGTGCTGGGCGGGGCGGCAATGGGCGTCGCCAACATGCTCTGCCTCACCGGCGACGGCGTGCAGGCCGGCGATCAGCCGGGCGCCAAGCCGGTCTTCGACCTCGATTCCATGTCGCTGCTCGAAACCATCCGCATCATGCGCGACAACGGCAAGTTCCTGTCCGGCCGCAAGCTGACGACGCCGCCGCAGGTCTTCCTCGGTGCTGCCGTAAACCCCTTCGCGCCGCCTTACGATTTCCGTCCCATCCATCTCGGCAAGAAGATTGCCGCCGGCGCGCAATTCGTGCAGACGCAATATTGCTTCGATGTGCCGATGTTCCGAAACTTCATGCAAAAGGCGCGCGACCTCGGCCACACCGAAAAAGTCTTCATCCTGTGCGGCGTCGGGCCGCTCGCCTCTGCCAAGACCGCCAAATGGATCCGCTCCAACGTGCCGGGCATCCATATCCCCGATGCGGTGATCAAGCGGCTCGAAGGCGCGCAGGACCAGAAGAAGGAAGGCAAGCAGCTCTGCATCGACATCATCAACGAGGTGAAGGAAATTCCGGGCGTCGCCGGCGTCCATGTGATGGCCTACCGCCAGGAAGAGTATGTCGCCGAGATCGTCGATGAATCCGGCGTGCTGAAAGGCCGCCAACCCTGGAAACGGGAGATCCGCCGCGACGACCAGATCGTCGCCGAGCGGCTCGACCACATACTGCACGACGAGATTACCGAAACCCAGGTCGACATGGTGAAGACCGCGCATTGATGTATGTCGCCCAAAAGTGGGAACCGGTTTTGGGACACCGACATACATGAACTTAAAGTCCAAGGCGCGGCCGACACCCGTGCGCTTGAACAAGACCAGATAACGATATAAAGAACTCTTTATATCCCGACGGAGAGATTGCATGACCCGCACCATCGTCGCCTCGGCGACCCGAGAAATCGTCATCGGCTTCGATCAGCCCTTCTGCGTGATCGGCGAGCGCATCAACCCGACCGGCCGCAAGAAGCTGGCCGCCGAGATGGTGGCCGGCAACTTCGAGACCGTCATCAAGGATGCGCTGGAACAGGCCGCCTGCGGCGCCACCATGCTCGACGTCAATGCCGGCGTCACCGCCGTCGACCCCAATGCGACCGAGCCGGCGCTTTTGGTGCAGACGCTGGAGATCGTGCAGAACCTGGTCGATCTGCCGCTGTCTATCGACTCTTCGGTGACCGCCGCGATCGAGGCGGCGCTGAAGGTCGCCAAGGGCCGCCCGCTGGTCAACTCCGTCACCGGCGAGGAAGAGAAGCTTGAAGCCATCCTGCCGCTGGTCAAGAAATACAACGTACCGGTCGTCGCCATCTCCAATGACGAGACCGGCATCTCGATGGATCCGGACGTCCGCTTCGCGGTTGCCAAGAAGATCGTCGAGCGCTGCGCCGATCACGGCATTCCCGCGCATGACGTCGTCGTCGATCCGCTGGTGATGCCGATCGGCGCGCTGGGCGATGCCGGCCGCCAGGTGTTCGCACTGCTGCGCCGTCTGCGCGAGGAACTCAAGGTCAACACCACTTGCGGCCTTTCCAACATCTCGTTCGGCCTGCCGCATCGCCACGGCATCAACGCCGCCTTCATCCCGATGGTGATCGGCGCCGGCATGACGAGCGCCATCATGAATCCGGTCCGCCCGCAGGAGATGGAGGCCGTGCGCGGCGCCAACGTGCTCAACGGCACCGACGAGAACTGCACCAACTGGATCCGCACCTACAAGGACTACAAGCCGGCCGAAGGCGGCCATGCGGTCGCGGCTCCGGTCGCGGTCACCGCCCCTGGCGATGGCGCCGCCGCTGCCGGCGGGCGTCGCCGCGGAGGTCGTGAAGCCCGCATGGCCAGGGGGTAAGCGCGCAATCGTGAGCCGCATTGCAAACAGCCCTGATCCGGTCGCATCGTCGATGCGGTCGGAGAAGTCTGCTTTGCGGTCAGGCGACGCCCAATATGGCGTCGAACAACGCCATTCCAGCCCAGGATCCGAAGATGCCTGTGCCGCCGCCGACGATGACATCATCGTCGTAGGCGGGCCAGAATGCGTGCAGCAGGAGCGCTCCGACGATCGCGCCGAGAATTCCGGAGGCCAGATATTGCGGATTGCGCAGCCATGGGCCTTTGAGCACGCGCACCATGGTGAAAGCGGGCAGCAGAATATCCGACATGTTTGGCCCCTGGACCAACGTACACTCCACCCAACAGTAAAACGATCCGTTAAACGGTATCGGCAATTGCCATCGAGACGCGTGCCAGCATGAATCCCCCGCCCAACATCACCGATCCGCTTGTGCTGTTCATGCCGTCAGGCAAGCGCGGGCGGTTTCCCGTTGGCACGCCGGTGCTGGACGCCGCGCGCCAGCTCGGCGTCTATGTCGAGAGCGTGTGCGGCGGCCGCGCCACTTGCGGGCGCTGCCAGATCGAGGTGCAGGAAGGCAATTTCGCCAAGCACAAGATCGTCTCTGCCAACGACCACATCTCGCCCAAGGGCGCCAAGGAAGAGCGCTACGAGCGCGTGCGCGGCCTGCCCGAGCGCCGCCGCCTCTCCTGCTCAGCGCAGGTACTCGGCGACCTCGTCATTGACGTGCCGCAGGACACGGTCATCAACGCCCAGACCATCCGCAAGGCAGCCGACACCAGGGTGATCGCTCGCGATACGGCAATCCGCATGTGCTATGTCGAGATTGAAGAGCCCGACATGCACAAGCCGCTCGGCGACCTCGACCGACTCAAGATCGCCTTGATGAAGGACTGGGGGTTCAAGAATGTCGAGTTCGACTTCTATCTCATGCCGCAGGTGCAGGGCATTCTGCGCAAGGGCAATTGGACCGCCACCGCCGCCATCCACAAGGATGCGGACAGCGACATCGCGCGCGTCATCGCGCTGTGGCCGGGCCTGAAGAACGAGGCCTACGGGCTCGCCTGCGACATCGGCTCGACGACCATTGCCATGCATCTCGTGTCGCTGCTGTCGGGCCGCGTCGCCGCCTCTTCCGGCACCTCCAATCCGCAGATCCGCTTCGGCGAGGATCTGATGAGCCGCGTCTCCTACGTGATGATGAACCCGGACGGCCGCGAGGGCATGACGGTCGCCGTGCGCGAGGCCGTTTCCGGCCTGGTCGACAAGGTCTGTGCGGAAGGCAATGTCCAGCGCAACGACATCCTCGACGCGGTGTTCGTCGGCAATCCGATAATGCATCATCTGTTTCTCGGCATCGATCCGACCGAGCTCGGTGGCGCGCCGTTCGCGCTCGCCGTTTCCGGCGCCGTGCGCATCAAAGCCTCCGATCTCGGCTTGAAACTGAACCAGGGCGCGCGCCTTTATATGCTCCCTTGTATCGCCGGCCATGTCGGCGCCGACGCAGCCGCGGTCACGCTCTCCGAGGGTCCGCACCGCCAGGACGAGATGATGCTGATCGTCGACGTCGGCACCAATGCCGAGATCGTGCTCGGCAACAGCACGCGCGTCGTTGCGGCCTCCTCTCCCACCGGCCCGGCCTTCGAGGGCGCCGAGATTTCCGGCGGCCAGCGCGCGGCGCCCGGCGCCATCGAGCGCGTGCGCATCGATCCCGACACGCTTGAGCCGCGCTACCGCGTCATCGGTTCGGAACTCTGGTCGGATCAGCCGGGCTTTGCCGAAAGCGTGCAGGCGACCGGCGTCACTGGCATTTGCGGGTCCGGCATCATCGAAGTGGTGGCCGAGATGTATCTCGCCGGTATAATCTCCGAGGACGGCGTCGTCGACGGATCGCTTGGCGCGCGCTCGCCGCGCATCGTCGCCAACGGCCGCACCTTCTCCTATGTGCTGAAGGACGGCGAGCCGAAGATCACCATCACCCAGAACGACGTGCGCGCCATCCAGCTCGCCAAGGCGGCGCTCTACGCCGGCACCAAGCTATTGATGGAAAAGCAGCACACCGACCATGTCGACCGCATCCATTTCGCCGGTGCCTTCGGTTCTTTCATCGACCCGAAATACGCCATGGTGCTGGGGCTCATTCCCGATTGCGATCTCGACAAGGTCTCGGCCGTCGGCAACGCCGCCGGCGCCGGCGCGCGCATGGCGCTCCTCAATCGCGGCTACCGCCGTGAGATCGAGGAGACGGTGAGCAGGATCGAAAAGATCGAAACCGCTCTGGAGCCAAAATTCCAGGAGCACTTCGTCTACGCCATGGCGCTGCCGAACAAGGTCGACCCTTTCCCGAAGCTCGCGGCCGCAGTGAAGCTGCCGCCGCGCAAGACGGTCGGCGAGGACGGCGCCGCAGGCGACGCCACCCCGCGCCGGCGCTCGCGCGAAGAACGGGCGGCGCGGCGTGGGCGCGAATAGGTCCCCTTCGCCCGACGACTCTCTTTAGTTCGTATGCATGCAAATGTTTCCGGGTCCATCGATCCGGAAACCGGAACGCTGTTTTCGTGAAATCCGCCGGAAACATGCCGGGCGCATTTAGCCCGCCATCGAAGGGCTGGCGCGAAATGTCTTCGAGCTGGCGCGACCTTCCGGAGGAACCCACTATGTCGATGTTCGATAACCTCGGCCGCTTCGGCGTGACCATCAGGCAGGCTCATGCCCGGAGCAAGGCGATCCGCGCGCTCAACGACCTGCCCGTGCATGTCCAGAAGGATATCGGCTGGCCGGCTTCGCCGCCGAGCGACCCGCAGGCAGCCCTGCACGCGCTGCTCCTGGGAACCGCCCGCTGATGACCTTCGCCGACAAATGTAAGCTGCTCGGCAAGCGCCGAGGCCGGCAAGCGGCCTCGGCGATCGGCGACAACAAGTTGCGCGCCGCGCTGCTGCCAGGGCGCCGTTGACGCGACCGCCGTCGCATCACGCCGATGTGCCCGCTGCGAACCTTGACATTTTCAACCTAACTACAATCTTCGCATAGCAGGGGGAATTTCTCTTAGTCGGCTCGACCGATCCGTGTTCCGTATGCCCAGTTTGAAAAGCCACGTCGTTTCGTTCATTCTCAGGCACAGCCGCAAGAAGGCCTTTTCCAGTCCCGAGAATCTGCAGCGCTGGATCGCCTACGCCCGCAAGACCGAAGACTATCATCCGCCGGCCCTTCTGAAGGCGCGGCTGGGTATCGCGGAGACCAGCGTGGATGGTTTCCCCGTCTATGAGATCGCACCGAAATCGGGCGAGCGCCGGCGCATCCTCTATTTGCATGGCGGCGCCTTCGTCTTTCAGATCACGTCCTATCACTGGGTGCTGATTGCCGAGATGGCGGAGCGGCTGGGCTTCGGCATCACCGTGCCGATCTATCCGATCGCGCCGGAGCACAATTTCCATGACATGTTCGGCATGGTCGGCGACGTCTACCGGCGCATGCTGCTAGAGACCGATGCCGAGAACATCGTCTTCATGGGCGATTCCGCCGGCGGCAACATGGCAGTCGTGCTCACCATGATGGCCGCCGAGGAAGGCCTGCCCTCGCCGGCGCGCCACGTGCTGATCTCGCCCGGCCTCGATATGTCCTTGTCCAATCCGGAAGTGTTCGAAGCCGAACGCAACGACCCCTGGCTGGGCATCCCCGGCGGGCTCGAGGCGATCCGGCTCTACAGCGCCGGCATCGACCGCTCCGACTGGCACATCAGCCCGCTCTACGGCGATCTCTCGGTGCTGCCGAAGACGTTGCTGCTCACCGGCTCGCGCGACCTGCTCAGCCCCGACAATCTGATCTTCGCCGAACGGGCGCGCGCCGCAGGCGTCGAGGTCGATGTCGTATACGAGGAAGGCATGTTCCACGTTTGGCCGCTGATCGATATGCCGGAAGCGCGGCGCGCACGTGACAGCATCGTCGACTTCCTCACAGCCGAGATCGTACCGCAGCGAGCCCATGCATCGCGCCGAACCACTTATGCGGCGCGACCTGTGCCGGCGGCCGAATAGCTCAGAACTTGCCGGTTTCCCGGAACAGTTCGAAGGTCGCGCGGATGTGGTCGGCAACCGCCTTCACCGGCGCGCTGGCATCGGGTGCCACCACCATGGCGAGATTGTAGGTGCCGATATCGGGCATGCCGTCCTTCGCGCCCAGCGAAACCATCTCATCGCCGAGGAACGACTTCGGCAGCGGCGCGACGGCAAGGTCGGCCATGATGGCGGCCCGCTGGCCGGCGGTATGAGCGCTCATATAGGCGATGCGGTAGTTGCGGCCTTCTCGGCCGAGCGCTTCCAGGGCGCCGGCCCGCCAGGCGCAGCCTTCTTCCCACAGCGAAACCGGCAGCGGTTCGCGCAGATGCGCGCAGCCGCCCTTGGCGCCGGCCCAGACGATCGGCTCGGTTAGCAGCACCTCGGCGCCGACCGCGCTGGTCTTGTAGGAATTGGTGAGCAGCGTGATGTCGAGCGCACGGTCGTCCATGCGGCGGCGCAGATTGACGCTCTGGTCGATGGTGACGTCGACGGCGATCGACGGATGCGATTGCGCGAAGCGCTTCAACACGTGAGGCAGCACGCGCTCGCCATAGTCGTCCGGCGAGCCAAGCCTGACCACACCGACAATGTCGGGAATGATGAACTTCGACACCACTTCGCGGTTGATCGACAAAAGCCGCCGGGCATAGCCGAGAAGCATCTCGCCGTCCGTGGTCAGCGTCACCGAGCGCGCGTCGCGCGCGAAGACGGAACGGCCGAGAATGTCTTCGAGCTTCTTGATCTGCATGGAGACGGCCGAGGGGGTGCGGAACACCGCATTGGCGGCGGTGGTGAAGCTGCCGGTCTCGGCGATCGCCACGAAGGTGCGCAGCACGTCGAGATCGAGCAGCGGCAAAGGATGGTTGAGTGGGGCGTTCATCAGGGCTTGCCTTCAATTTTTCTGATGCAAATGATCATTCCATTTCGTTTGATTGAACATCACTTCGAGCGCATAGTCAACTCGATCGATGCAGGATGCTGCCAAAAGCAGCCATCGAACGACCATGATACAGGCCTGCACTCGACATGAAATGAAGCTGAAACAGACCTGACGTAACCAATTGCCGGGGCGCCTCCCTGCCCGAATCGAGGAGAAAGAAAATGTCTATCCTGTCGTCTATCGGTCGGCTCGCGACCGAATTCAGTGCCGCCCGCGCTCGCTACCAGACCGAACGCGCAATCCATGCGCTGCCGATCGAACTGCAGAAGGATATCGGCTGGCCGGAAGCCGCCGATGCCAAGACTGGATTGCGCTACGGCGTGGGAACCTGGGCCGGAGCCAAGTAAATAAGTGTGCATCACGTGCTAAGGGCCTGCCGCGTGTCAGACCGGCAGGCCCTTTTGTTTGTACTCAAATGACTTTTCCAGCCATGCGGCCGTCGCATGACGCATATGAAGCACTCGCATAGCGACGTCCGTTTCGAATTAAAGCGCTGTAACTAATAGTAAATTTCGAGCGCAGAGCTCAAAAAAGTCGCATGGGATGTCGCTTTTCATAACAAGCGCTTCGTTTTTGCGATTTAGTTTTGGCTGGAGCAGGCCTATATCACCGCCAGCAAAAACGAGCTGCCCCACTCCATTAAGCGAAGGCGACCCGTCTGAGCAACCAAATGGAGATGATGATGAAGCTGTTTGCCCGCCTGTTCCCCCGTCGCGAAATGAACATGACGACCGCTCTTGAGCGTCAGCGTCTTGCCAAGACCATGCCCGGCCAGACCGGCGCCATGGCTGCCGCTCGCCTCGGCTTCGTTGCCTGACACAGCAGTTTCGAACGGCACCTGGTTGCCGTCGCGCTGAATGAAATTCAACGTCGCCCGGCTCCGCCGTGGCGGCGTTTTTCTTCTGACGGCGCATTCGTTGGAACCTGAAGTAGCAACCTTCGGTCTCGCGCCATCGACGATTGCCCATTTGCGACCCGTGTCGCAAATTTAATCGTCGCTTAGCCGTCTAGCCGATTGACAGGAATGATTTTTCCTGATGTCGCTATGCTATTAGCGACATTCTGTTCGCGTCATGGCCGCGTGAGGTTTCCCGTGAATGCCGTCAAGCACCCGATCAAGAGATCGTTTGTGTTCTTCCTCATCCCCGACTTCACCATGATCGCCTTCGCAACGGCGCTCGACCCGCTCCGCTCGGCCAACCGGATGCTCGGCTACGAGGCCTATAGCTGGCGCCTGACCAGTATCGACGGCAAGCCCGTGCGCGCCTCGAACGGCGTCGAATGCGCCGTCAACACCTCGCTCGAGGAAGAGCGCAGGAAGATGGCCGGGCCGGACCGCCCGAACATGGCGATCGTTTGCAGCGGCATGAATGTCGAGCGCTATCATAACAAGTCGGCCTTCGCCTGGCTGCGCGAGGAATACAACCGTGGCGTCGCCGTGGGCGGCCTGTGCACCGGCGCGCACATCCTGGCGGCTGCGGGCCTGCTCTCCAACAAGCGCTGCGCCATCCATTGGGAAAACCTGCCGGGCTTCTCGGAGGCCTTTCCCAAGGCCAATGTCTTCGCCGACCTCTTCGAGATCGACCAGAATGTCTACACCTGCGCAGGCGGCACCGCGGCGCTCGACATGATGCTGAAGCTGATCGGCGACGACTTTGACGAAAGCCTCGTCAACCGCGTCTGCGAGCAGGTGCTGACCGACCGCGTGCGCAGCCCGACGGATCGCCAGCGCCTGCCGCTGCGCGCCCGTCTCGGTGTGCAGAATTCCAAGGTGCTGACCATCATTGAATTGATGGAGGCGAACCTCTCCGAGCCGCTGTCGCTGATCGAGATCGCCGACCATGTCGATCTGTCGCGCCGGCAGATCGAGCGCCTCTTCCGCACCGAGATGGGCCGCTCGCCTGCCCGCTATTATCTCGAGATCCGGCTCGACCGCGCCAGGCATTTGCTCATCCAGTCGTCGCTGCCCGTCGTGGAAGTGGCTGTCGCCTGCGGTTTCGTCTCGGCCTCGCACTTCTCCAAATGCTACCGCGAGCTCTATGCCCGGTCGCCGCAGCAGGAGCGCGTCGACCGCAAGCAGTTGCTGGCCGCCTAAGCGACAAGGCTACGAAAACCTACGGCGGCTGTGCGGTCCGTATCGCCTCAATGCGGATGTCTTCGGTCAACTGCGCCTTCAGCGCCGAGAATTCCGGGCTGTTTTTCAGCGTTGCGTTATGACCGCTGGCAGGTTCGACCAGCTCAATATCGGTCGCAATAGCACTCCGCGGACGAGATGCGGTCGTTCCAGCCGGAACCTCCGAAATCGCGGACCCTGCGATTGAGCTCGATCGAGCGGCCGCGCCTTCCTGCATTCTCATAGGCGACAAGCGTGCAGCCCCGCCGCACCAGCACCGAGGAAACGCGGTCGTTCCAGAAGCCGCCCCGGAAATTGACGGCGTCGTCAGGACCCATTGCAAGCGAGCGTCCGCGGAAGTTCGCATTCTCGAACAGCACGCAGGCGGCCTCGCCGTAAAATTGGGCGCTGGCGCTTCCGGCAAATATTGTCGACGCAAGCGCCGCCAGGATGACCAAACGTTTCATGCAATATTTCCTCATTTCATCGCGTTGCGCGATGGCGCGGGCCCGATCACATTTTGCCATTGTGCTACACGAGGAAGCAAGTCCGAACCCCGCTCCGGCGGAGCTTGCCGACCGTCACCGGCTATCCATCATCCAGCCGCGGTTGCGCCACATCTTCTCACCGGCCAGGCAATCGGCGGCCGGCCTGTCGTCGGCAAGCACGACCGGCGGGTGAGCCGCCTCTTCTGCCGCCCATTGCCGCGAGGCCGGGCCGGCGAGCTCGAGCACCAGCTTGCGGCGGATCGCTTCCGGGAATTGCGTCCAGTCGTTGACCGGGATCATGAAGGCGCCCGGCCCGCCGATCACGCAGTCGCTGTAGTAGCGGTCGAGATTGGCGACGTCGAAGGCGCCGCCGTACCCGCCCCTTGTCATCAGCGGCAGTCCGTTGATGGTGATGCCCTGCCTCACCACCTCGTCGCGCGTGATGTCGACCGGGGCGCCCTGGTTGTTGGGTCCGTCGCCCGAAACGTCGATGACGCGCTTGGTCCCCTGAAAGCCGCTTTCGGCGAAAAGGTCGCTGCCGAAGGCCAGCGCGCCGGAGATCGAAGTACGTCGCGCGCTGTCCGGCGGACGTGCGTTCATCTGCGCAACGACCCGTTCGGCGTCGGCGCGATTGGCAATCGCTGTCCACGGTACGACGACCCGCTGCCATCTAGTGCCGGCCCACTCGACATAGGTGACCGCGATCTTGCCGTGGACGCCGTCGGCGATGGCCTTGAGCACGTTGTCATCCGTCAGTGCCGCCGCATAGCCACGGCGCTGGATCTCGAGTTCGGCCGGCGACATGGAGAGCGAAACATCGACTGCGAGCACCAGCTCGACATCGACCGGCTCTATCGCACTCGATCGCGCGGGCAGGCCGAGGAGCAGCGCCAGCGCGGTGGCGCCGGAAAGCCAATGCCTTGTTCGGCCCAAAGCGGACATGACGCAACGGTAAGCGATAATCGCGCATGAACAAAGCAAAAAGGCCCGGCGTCGACCGGGCCTTCCACCAATCCGGACGAACGCGCGCTCGCTTAGCTGCGCGGCTTGAGATTCTCCGGGTCGTAAAGCGGCTTGTAGCCGACGCCGGCCACCTCGACCGGATAGGTCTCGCCGAAATACTCCACCTGCAGCTTGCGACCTTCCTGGCAGTAGGCCCAGGGCAGATAGGCGAGCGCGATGTTCTTGCCGATGGTCGGGCCGTAGGCGACCGACGTGGTGAAGGAGCGCCGGCCGAGCTCGTCGACCAGCGTCTCGCCGGTCGCGGGATCCTGCACCGGCATGATGCCGACCGGATAGCGCGCGACGCCCTTGGAATCGGTGTTCTCGGTCATCACCAGCGTGCAGAGCATAGCCGGCTGATGCTCGCGGGCGCGATAGTCCAGGTGCTTGGCCTTGCCGCAGAAGTCGTTCTCCTTGACCTTCGGGCGGGCAAGATCTGCCTCGAGCAGATTGTATTCGGTCAAGAGGTCGGCGTTCTGCAGCCGCAGGCTCTTCTCCATGCGGCGCGTGTTGGCGTAGGTCTCGACGCCGAACGGCATCACACCGGTCGAGCGCAGCGCGTCCCAGACGGCGAGCCCGTCCTCATAGCGCATATGCAGTTCCCAGCCCTGCTCGCCGACATAGGAGATGCGGAAGGCCGTGACGTCCTTTCCGCCGATCCTGATCGGCTTGATCGCCGCGAACGGGAAATTGTCCGGCGTCAGCCCGTTCGGGTCCTCGACCACCTTCTGCAGCGTCGTGCGAGCATTAGGTCCCCAGATGCCGATGGTGACGTATTTTTCGGTGACATCGGTGACAGTGACATCGAAACCTTTGTCCTGCGCGGTGCGCTGCATGTAGCGGAAGTCGCGCGGCCCGGCGTCGGCGCCGTCGATGACGCGGCAGCGATCGGCCATGCGGATCACGGTGAAGTCGGCGCGCACCATGCCCTCCTCGTCGAGGAAGTGGGTGTAGATGCCCTTGCCGATATTGTTGTCGCCGCCGATCTTGGCCGCGCACAGCCATTCCAGCAGCGCGACATGGTCCGGCCCCTCCACGTCGTACATCGAAAAATGCGAGAGGTTGACGATGCCGCAATCCTCGCTCATCGCCAGATGCTCGGCATTGGAGACGCGCCAGAAATGGCGGTTGTCCCACTCATTCTCGCGCACCGGGACGCGGTTGGCGTATTTTTCCAGGAGATGCTCGTTGGCGGCATAGCCATGGGCGCGCTCCCAGCCGCCCAGCTCCATGAAGTAGCCGCCGAGTTCCTTCTCGCGCTCCCAGAACGGCGAGCGGCGGATGTTGCGGCCCTTGGAGAACGGCTCGCGCGGATGCACCGCCGGATTGTAGACCTTCATCGCCGTCTCGGTGCAGCGATCCCAGATGAACTCTTCCTTCGTCTGGTGCGGGTAGAAGCGCGCATAGTCGATGGCGTGATGATCGATCGCGGTGCGGCCGTCGGTCATCCAGTCGGCGATCAGCTTGCCCATGCCCGGGCCGTCCTTGACCCAGATGGCGACGGCGTACCAGAGGCCCCTCACCTTCTGGCTTTCGCCCATGGACGGGCCGCCGTCGGTGGTGACCTGCAGCAGGCCGTTGAAGGAATGGCCTTCATTGTAACCGAGCTCGCCGAGGATCGGCGTCAGTTCCATGGCGCGCTCCAGTGGCGCCATGATCTGCTCCATGTCGAGGTCACGCTGCGAGGGCGAGAGCCGCGCCTGGTCTTTTTCCAGCAGGTCGCGCGGATGGCAAAGGCGCGGATTGGTCTCCTCGTAATAGCCCCATTCGATCTGCCCGCCCTCCGCGGTCTTGGGATCCCCGGTGTCGCGCATATAGGCCGAGTTGCCCTGGTCGCGCAGCAGCGGCCAGCCGATCTCCTTGCCGGTGCCGGCGAACTCGTTATACGGGCCGAAGAAGGTCAGCGGGTGGTCGATCGGCATGACCGGCAGGTCTTCGCCGACCAGTGCCGCGGTCAGCCGGCCCCAGATGCCGGTGCAGACGACCACATAATCGGCTTCGATCGTGCCGCGCTCGGTCGCGACGCCCTTGATGCGGCCGTTCTCGACGATCAGGTCCTTGGCCGAGGTGTTGGCGAAAGCCTGGAGTTTGCCGGAAGCGACACCCTGGTCGACGAGCTTGCCGGCCACCGTCTGCGAGCGCGGGATGACGAGACCGGCGTCGGGGTCCCACAACCCGCCCTGCACAAGATGCTCCTCGATCAGCGGGAACTTCTGCTTGATCTCGGCCGGCTCGATCAGGCGCGCGCGGGTGCCGAATGCCTTGGCGGAAGCAATCTTGCGCTTGATCTCGTCCATGCGGCCGTCGTCGCCGACGCGCGCGACTTCGAGGCCGCCGATGCGCGCGTAATGCCCCATCTTCTCGTAGAAATCGATGGAATAGAGCGTCGTCCAGCAGGAGAGAAAATCGTGGCTGGTCGTGTAGCAGAAGTCCGAGGCATGCGCGGTTGAGCCGATATCGGTTGGGATGCCGGACTTGTCGATGCCCACGATGTCGTCCCAGCCGCGCTCGATTAGGTGATGGGCGACCGACGCGCCGACAATACCGCCAAGACCGACGATGACGACCTTCGCCTTTTTCGGAAACTCTGCCATGCCCGCGACTCCAAAGTGCTAAAGCGGGCGCGCCGGCGCCCGTACGAATTGCGCCACAATATGCAGAGGACGCGGATTGAGCTACCGCCTGTTTGCGACACGTCGCGGATGCCGCGCGACCCGGCGCGCCAGCTCGGCTCCACATGCGATTTCGCTCAGGCGAAAGCCCCGAAGTCCTCGGCCTGGAAGCCGACCTGGCAGCTGGCAGTCTTGAGCTTAACCACGACGGGAACACTTCCGGCGTTATCGTTAAGCAGCGGCTACCGGAACGATAAAAGGCCGGACAAACGCCCGGCCTTGCCGATCATATTCAAGGAGTTCTTACTTGATCCGCGCGACGCCGCCGGAGATCTCGACCGTTTCCGAACCGGTCAGCGCTTCGAGATCACCATTGGGCAGAGTGACGAAGCAGCCATTCGGGCAGAACTCCACCGTCTCGCCGGCGGCCAGCGCCAGCTCGGTCTTGCCGCCGCCTTCGGTCACGATCAACGTCCGCGTCTGGGCGTCCTTGTTGACCGCGCTGGCGGCAAAAGCCGAACCGCTAAGGGCCAGGAAAGCGACGGCGGCAACGACAGACTTCCACATTGCAATTCCGGTGTTTCCACACCGCCTCTGTTCAATTTCGCAAGGCATTCTCGCACTTTGCGTGAGAGCTTATATGAGATGGAACGTGAACCGCAACTGAATGCCGCATTCATGCCACAATCGGCTTCGGCGGCCGCCAAAGCTAGTCGGGGTCGGGCTTGCGGCCTCTTCTCTTGGTTTTAGCCAGACGCGCCTGCTCGGCCGCGGCCTCCGCTTCCAGCCGCTCGCGTTCGGCGAATTCGGCCTCGATCTTGTCGTCGTCGATCGGCCATGGCTCATGCTTCTTGCTCTCGACCACGGCGCGGGGCGCCGACGGGATCTCGATGTGCTCGTCTTCGAAGATGTCGAAGATCGCGAATCGGATGTCGTTCTGGACGATGCTGCCGTTCAACACGTCGGCCACGAACACGCGGATCTCGAATTCCAGTGCAGCCGGGCCGAAATTGGCAAACAGCACAAAGGGCTCGGGGTTCTTGAGCACCATCGGATGGGCGCGGGCAATGCCGAGCAGGACGGCGTGGACGCGCTTGACGTCGCTGCCATAGGCGACGCCCACCTTGATGTCGACGCGGCCAAGCTTGTTGCGGTGCGTCCAGTTGCCGACCGCATTGTTGATGAGGTTCGAGTTCGGCAGGATCACCGACTGGCGCTGGAACGTCTCGATCTCGGTGGCGCGCACGCTTATCTTTCTGACCGTGCCGCTGATGTCGCCGGCGACGATCCAGTCCCCGACCTTGAACGGTCGCTCGGCAAGCAGGATCAGCCCGGAGACGAAGTTCGAGACGACGTTCTGCAAGCCGAAGCCGATACCCAGCGAAAGTGCGCCGGCGACCAGCGCCAGATTGGAAAGATCGATGCCCGCCGCCGATATGCCGACCAGCGCTGCAAGCGCGACGCCGGCATAGCCAACCGCCAGCCGGATCGAATTGCGCACGCCGGTGTCGACCTTGCCGCGCGCCATGACCGAGCCGTCGAGCCAACCCTGGAACCAACGCGTGAGAAAATAGCCGATGGCGAAAACGACGATGCCGGTGAGGATGCCGAGCACCGAGATGGTCACCGACCCGATGGTCACGCCCGTTGCGAGCTTAAAGGCCCAGGTTTCGATATCGCCGGGCTGGAAGCCCCACATCAAGAGGATCAGCGGCAGGAACACCAGCACGATCATCAGGTTGATGGCGATGCTGACCACCAGGCCGAGCTGGTCGAGCGCGGTGTCCTCATAGCTGGAATTGGCTGACAGCCAGCGCCCGACCGAAGTGTCGGCGAAGCCGCCCTCCTCGCCGATCGCCCGCGCCGACAGAAAGCCGATATAGGCGGTGATCAGCGTGGTGCCGGTGACGACGACCTGAATAGAGACGAAAAGCGCAAGACCGATATAGCCGAGCAGTGCCGCGGCGATTGTGGAGACTCCGAGCCCGATGGCAATGAAGCGAAGCCAAGCCGGCCACGGACGCCACGAGCCGTCCTTCGCCCTGAAAGGCTTCAGCACACCCATCAGGATCAGGATGACGCCCACGATGACGGTGGCAACGAAGCTCCTGGCGATCGTCAGCGACAGCGGCGAGCCCATCTTCTCGTTGACGACGGACAGGAAGTAGTTGAAGCCGAGGACCACGGCCATGGCGGTGGCCAGCCGCACCAGCCAACGCGCTGGTCCGGTTGCGACTGGAATAAGCCGCCAGTTCGGCAGCCGCGGCTCTAGGGCGGCATTGGTCAGCCGGTTGACGCAGAACGCCACCGCGACGACCGAGAGCAGCGCGTTGAGGAATTCGCCGATGTCGCCGCGCAGGACGTTGTAATAGTTGAAGAAGAACACGGTCGAGGCGAGGAACGCGCCGAGCGCCACGGTCGGCAGCAGCGTCGACCAGAACGCCACCGAAAGCCGGCTCAGGTACGACGGCTCTTCGACCGAAGGATCGGCCTCGAAGATGCGGCCGAAGAGACGCCTGCCCCCGATCAGCAGCACGGCCGCCAGCGCCAGCGCCATCAGCGTCGCCGCAAGCATCGCCTGGAACTTGAACTTCAATGCGAAGGTGAGCCAGGACGCCACCGCCTTATAGAGGCCGGTGAACTGGTCGTGCGCGTCGGAAAAGGCCTGCGGGCTCAGCGCATCGCTCAACTCGTAGCGTTTCGTCAGAACGCTGCGGAAAAGCTGACTGCGTAGCGTGGCGATCCTGTCGACCAGCCCGCTGATGCGGATGGACAGGTTTTGCGCGCTGGCGACCACGGCATTGATCTCGGCCTTCTCGGCCGTAAGCGCCGCGCGCTCGTTGGCGACGATCGCCGGCTCCGGCGGCTGCCCCTGGGCCGGCGGCGGCCCTAATACCGCGATGCGCGCGTTGATGTCGTTGAGGCGTGAACGGAACGCGAGCGCGCTGTTCAGCGCCGCCCGTGAAATATCCTCGAGCTGCAAGCGGATATCGACAAGGCCGGCGTCGTCCTGGTCTGGGGCGCTTAACTTCTTCTCCAGTCCGTCGGTCTTGGCCGTCAGATCCTGGATGGCCTTGGTTTGGTCGGCGATGAGCTGCGTGGAGCCCTGGCCGATCGCCTGCGCCATCGCGCCGGGCGAGGGCTGCGCCGCGACGGCGACAATGGCGATCAGGATCAGGCGGAGCAGTCGGAAAATCATGACGTGACGGGCGACTCACGGCCGAAAAATCTTCGAAAATCCTGCCCTTGATAAAGACCGGCCTATCAGGCGGCAAGACGTCTCCATCCGCGGGCCTCGGCGCGGATCGAAGTCGGCCTGTCGAAAAGCGATGGCGCAATCTTGGCTTTGCGCTTCTCGCCTGCTCTATAGTCTGCCGGCTCGCACCAAAAGGACGACGGGAAGAATGGCGGAATACTCAGCCTTTTCGCTGCTCAAGAACGCGCTCAACGGCAACCAGGACTGGAAACCGGCCTGGCGCAAGCCGGACCCCAAGGCGTCCTATGATGTGATCGTCATCGGCGGCGGCGGCCATGGGCTCTCGACCGCCTATTACCTCGCCAAGGAGCACGGCATCACCAATGTCGCTGTGCTGGAAAAAGGCTGGCTGGGCTCGGGCAATGTCGGCCGCAACACCACGGCAGTGCGCTCCAACTATCTTTTGCCGCAGAACACCCGCTTCTACGAGCATTCGATGAAGCTGTGGGAGAACCTGTCGCATGACCTCAACTACAACGTCATGTTTTCGCAGCGGGGCTGCCTGAACCTCGCGCACACACCGGCTCAGCTCGACGACTATGCAAGGCGCGGCAATGCCATGCGCCATCTCGGCGTCGACGCCGAACTGATGAGCGTCAAAGAGATCAAGCGCCTTGTTCCGGCCCTGGACGTTTCGAGCTCGGCGCGATTTCCAATCCTTGGCGGGCTGATGCAGCCGCGTGCCGGAACCGCGCGCCACGACGCCGTCGCCTGGGGCTATGCGCGCGGCGCCGACCGGCGCGGCGTCGACATCATCGAGAATTGCGAGGTAACCGGCTTCCTGCGCGACGGCGACCGCATCACCGGTGTGACGACGACGCGCGGCGATATCCGCGCCAAGAAGGTGGCGCTTGCGGTGGCCGGCAGCACTGGCCAAGTCATGCAGCTTGCCGGCATTTCGCATATGCCGATCGAAAGCCACGTTCTGCAGGCCTTCGTCTCGGAATCGCTGAAGCCGATCATCGGCACCGTTCTCACCTTCGGCATGGGCCACTTCTACATCTCGCAATCCGACAAGGGCGGCCTCGTCTATGGCGGGGACCTCGACGGCTACAACAGCTATGCCCAGCGCGGCAGCCTGCCCGTCGTCGACGAGGTGATGAGCGAGATGCTGGCACTCTTCCCGGGCCTGGCGCGGGTGCGCATGCTGCGCTCCTGGGGCGGGCTTTGTGACATGACGATGGACGGTTCGCCGATCATCACCACCGGCCCGCTGCCCGGCATGTATCTCAATTGCGGCTGGTGTTATGGCGGCTTCAAGGCAACGCCAGCCTCAGGATGGTGCTTTGCCTGGACCATCGCCAAGGACGAGCCGCACGAGTTCAACGCGCCCTTCACGCTCGACCGTTTCTATCGCGGCCTCATCATCGACGACAAAGGCCAGGGCGCGACGCCGCGGCTGCATTAGGTTTCGAATCATATGCTGATCACTTGTCCCTATTGCGGCCCGCGCGATGTCATTGAGTTCACCTACCAGGGCGACGGCAACCGCGAGCGGCCGCAGCCGGCCTCGCAGGATCTCGATGCCTGGAATGCCTATGTCTACGACCGGCTGAACCCGGCCGGCGACCACAATGAGATCTGGCAGCATTCCGGCGGCTGCCGCGCGCATCTGCGGGTGGTGCGAAACACCTTAACCCATGAAATCTTGAGCACTGCCTTTGCCCGTGGCGGACACAAGTCCGCGGGCCACAAAGCGGGAGGCCACCAGTGAGCCCTCGCCGCACAGAAACCGGCGGCCGCATCGACCGGCTGCGCACCATCCGCTTCACCTTCGACGGCGCGCGCTATACCGGACACGCCGGCGACACGCTGGCTTCGGCGCTGTTCGCCAATGGCGTGACGCTGTTCGGCCGTTCGTTCAAATACCATCGCCCGCGCGGCCTGCTCGCCGCCGGCGTCGAGGAACCGAACGCTCTGGTGACGGTGCTGCGCGGCGAGGTGCGCGAGCCCAACATTCCCGCCACCATGGTCGAGATCTATGACGGGCTCGTCGCGGTCAGCCAGAACCGTTCCCCCTCGCTCGCCTGGGATATCGGCGCGCTCAACCAGCTCGGCGGCAAGCTCCTGTCGGCCGGCTTCTATTACAAGACCTTCATGGGACCGGTGATCGGCCCGTTGAAAGGCACGCGCTTCTGGATGTTCTGCGAGCATTTCATCCGCCGCGCCGCCGGCCTCGGCAGAGCCGGCACCGCGCCCGATACCTCGCGCTACGAGCGCATGAACGCCTTCTGCGACGTGCTGGTCGTCGGTTCCGGCCCGGCCGGGCTGATGGCGGCGAAGGCCGCGGCCGACCAGGGCGCCCGCGTGATCCTGGCCGAGCTCGAAGCAAAGTTCGGCGGCTCCGCCAACTGGTCGGGCGAAACCATCGACGGGGCGTCGGCAGCCGACTGGGCGGCGCGCATCGTCGGCCAGCTCGAAGGCAATGACAATGTCCGCCTTCTGCCGCGCACGACGGTGTGGGGCTATTACGACGGCAACACGCTGGCCGCGCTCGAACGGGTGACGGACCACAAGGAAGTTCCGGCCAAGGGCGAGCCGCGCCAGCGCTACTGGGCGATCCGCGCCAAAACGGTGGTTCTCGCCACCGGCTCCTTCGAGCGTCCGCTGGTATTCCCCGGC
This sequence comes from Mesorhizobium sp. WSM3866, assembly GCF_002294795.1. Lineage (NCBI taxonomy): Bacteria > Pseudomonadati > Pseudomonadota > Alphaproteobacteria > Hyphomicrobiales > Phyllobacteriaceae > Mesorhizobium > Mesorhizobium sp. WSM3866. The sequence continues at coordinate 187,201 of NZ_NSGC01000010.1, forward strand.
AACGATCGTCCGGGCGTCATGCTGGCGCATGCGGCCGAACGCTACGCCAATGAATATGGCGTGCTGCCCGGTGAACGCATCGCACTGTTCACCAACAATGACAGCGCCTATCGTTCCGCCGTTGCACTGAAGAAGGCCGGGGCCGCCGTCGTCGCCATCGTCGATGTCCGCAGCGACGTGTCGAACGAGATGAGCAGGCTGGCGAGCCAGGCCGAAGCAGAGCTGCTTGCCGGCCATGCCGTGGTTGCGACCGAAGGCGGCAAGGCGCTCACCGGTCTCAAGGTGCGGCGCTTCGAATTGATGAACGGCGCGCTGAGCGGCGATGAGCGCAGCATCCATGCCGACTGCCTGTTGATGTCGGGTGGCTGGTCACCGACGATCCATCTCGCCAGCCAGGCTGGAGCCAGGGCCATATGGAACCCTGCCAGGCAGGCCTTCCTGCCGCCGCAGCCGACGCAGCGCTGGATCGGCGCCGGCGCCTTCACCGGCAGTTTCACGACCGCGGAAGCCATTGCCGAAGGCCGCGCGGCTGGCCTTCAGGCCGCCGGCGGAAGCGCGTCCTCCGCTCCGCTAGTCCTCGTGGAGGCCGTCCCCGGCGAACCGGATCCGGCACCGGTCTTCGAGATCAAGGCCAAGGGCAAAAGCTTCGTCGATTTCCAGCACGACGTGACCGCCGAGGATGTGCGGCTCGCGCACCGCGAGGGCTTCGTCTCGGTCGAGCATCTGAAGCGCTACACCACGCTCGGCATGGCGACCGACCAGGGCAAAAACTCCAACGTGCCGGGCCTCGCCATCATGGCCGAGGCGCTGGGCAAGCCGATCCCCGAAGTCGGTACGACGCGGTTCCGGCCGCCCTACACGGCCGTGTCGATCGGCTCGCTGGCGGCCGAGCGCTTCGGCGACCTGAAGCCCGAGCGGCTGACGCCGATGCACGACTGGCACATCGACAACGGCGCGACCATGTATGCGGCCGGTCTCTGGTACCGCCCGATGATCTACGGTCTCGCCGGCGAGACGGTCGAGCAGGCCTATGTCCGCGAGGCCGCGGCAACGCGTGAGAGCGCCGGCATCGTCGATGTCTCGACGCTTGGGAAGATCGCCGTTCAGGGCCCGGATGCGGCGGAATTCCTCGACCGCGTTTACACGAACATGTTTTCCACCCTCGCGGTCGGCAAGGCCCGCTACGGTCTGATGCTGCGCGAGGATGGGCTTGCCTTCGACGACGGCACCACATGGCGGCTTGGCGAACAGGATTTCCTGATGACCACCACCACCGCCAATGCCGGCAAGGTGATGCAGCATCTGGAGTATTTCCTCGACGTGATCTGGCCGGAACTGAAGGTCACCGTCACCTCCGTCACCGACGAGTGGGCGGGGGCCGCGATCGGCGGACCGAAAGCCAGGGCGATCCTCGCTGCCTGCGTGAAGGGCACGGCCGTCGACAACGCCGCGCTTCCCTTCATGGGCATTGTGCACGGTGAGATCGCCGGCGTGCCGGTGATGATCTGCCGCCTCTCCTTCTCCGGCGAGATGGCTTTCGAGGTCTATTCCGGCGCCGGCTATGGAACGCGCGTTTGGGAGGCTCTCATCGAGGCCGGCAAGCCTTTCGGCCTGGTCGCCTACGGGCTCGAGGCGCTTGGCACCATGCGCATCGAGAAGGGCCACGTCACCGGCGCGGAGATCGACGGCCGCACCACGGCGCGCGACCTGCATCTCGACTGGATGCTGTCGAAGAAGAAGCCCTTCATCGGTTCCGCCATGATGGATCGCGAAGGCCTGATCGCCCCGGACCGGCTGGAACTTGTCGGCTTGATCGCTCTCGACAACCGCGCGCTCAACGGTGGCGGACATATCGTCGAGGAACTCGACGAAGCGAACCCGCACGATTCGATCGGCCATATCACCGCCTGCTGCTATTCGCCGGCGCTCGGCAAATACATAGCGCTTGCGCTTGTCAAAGGCGGCAAGGCGCGCCACGGCACGCGCGCCTTCGTCTCCGATCCGCTGCGCAACCGGTTCGGGCCGGTCGAGATCGTCTCCAACCATTTCTACGATCCGGACGGGAGCCGCATGCATGGTTGAACGACAACTTCCCGAGCGGCAATTGCCTGAGCGCCTGTCGCCGCTTGAACCGGTCTATCATCCAGGCTCGCACGGTAATTTCGAGCATGGCGTTGACGTTATCCTGTCCGAAACGCGGCCGGGCTCGATCCTGCAGCTCGCAGCATGGCCGGGCGAGGAGAAGCGGCTGATGTCCGGCATATACAAGGTGACAGGCCTTGCCCTGCCGGATGGAGCCGGCGGCGGCGTCGTCAACGGCGCGAAAGCCGCGTTCGGATTCGCGCCGGGCAAATTCACCGTGGTTGACGAGGCCGAGGGCCTGGCTTCCGCGTTCACCGGCCTGATCACGCCGTCCATCGGCACGATTACCGATCTCTCGCATGGCCGCACCGCGATTCGCATCGCCGGGCCGAAAGCGGAGTGGGTGATGGCGAAATTCTTCGCTATCGACTTCGCCTTGCCGGCCTTCCCGCTCGGCGCCGGCCGCTCGACCAACCACCACGATGTCTTTGCACAGATCCAGCGCACCGGTGGCGACCAATTCGACATCTATGTGTTCCGCTCCTTCGCGCGCTCCTTTTGGAAGGCCTTGTGCCACGCGAGCGAGGAAGTCGGCTACGAGGTGCACTAAGCGCAATTCCAGGAAACTGCGCGGCGGTTTTCCGTGCCGAATTTGCCTCTAAGCAGGCAGCACTCGGGGATTGGTTCAGCCGGCGCGTGGCACTATCGACGGCCACAACTGCCGCTTGAGCCTTGGGCCAGCGAAGACGATAGACAAGGAACGCGGCTCTCGGAGCCCTCAGGCAACCGGTTCGACAACATCCTTCCATGACCGCAGAGACTACGGCGACAGCCACGACCCGCTTTGCTCCGGCGGGTGACCCGTCGCTGCTGTTGCCGGCGACCGTCGCCTTCGGCGTGTTCATGACCAGCCTCGACCAGAATGTCATTGTGACCGCGCTGCCCGGCATCGGCGAAAGCCTGGGCCGCCCGCCGAGCCAGCTCGGGCTTTTGATCACCGTCTATGTCGCGAGCCTCATCGTCACGATGCCGCTCGGCGGCTGGCTGGCCGACCGCTTCGGCCTGCGCAACGTCTATTGCTTTGCGCTGCTGGTCTTCGCCAGCGCCTCGGGCCTGTGCGGCCTGTCGGAAAACATCTGGATGCTGGTCGGCTCGCGCGCGCTGCAGGGCTTCGGCGGTGCGCTGATGGGCACCCTCGGTCAGGTCGTAATCCTGTCGAGCTTTCCGCGCGACCGCACGCTCAGGATCAACATGTATATTTCGCTCGCCGGCCAGTCCGGCCCGCTGGTCGGGCCCCTCGTCGGTGGCGCGCTGACCACTTACGTCTCGTGGCGGTGGATCTTCTACATCAACATACCGATCGCGCTGACGGCCGCGTTGCTCGCGGCCTCGCTGTTCCCCACGACCACCAAGCCGGTCCGCACGCCCTTCGATTTTCCCGGCTTCCTGCTAGTCGGCGGCGGCATGGCGCTGCTCGTCTTCGGCATGGATTCGCTTGCCGCGAAGGACGTCGCCGCCAGCATCATCGGCGTCGAGCTCGGCCTGGCAATCGCCATCCTCACTGTCGCGGCCTTCTATTGTCTGGGGGCCCGCAATCCGTTGCTCGACCTCAATCTGCTGCGCATCCGCACCTTCCGCATCAGCTTTCTGACCGGCGGCGGGCTCGACACGATAGGGCTAAGCTCCGTTGTCTTCCTGCTGCCGCTGATGTTCCAGCTCGGCTTCGGCATGAGCGCGGTGCAGGCCGGATCGCTGACCTTCGTCGCGGCGATCGGCTCGCTGCTGATGCGCTTCTTCATGCCGCGCATCTTGAACCGCTTCGGCTTCAAGCGGGTTCTGATCGTCAACACGCCGATCGCCGCCCTGCTGGTCGCCGGTTTTGCCTTGATGCAGGAAAGCACGCCTACCTGCATCGTGCTTGCCTACATCTTCGCCTTCGGCCTTTTCCGTTCGGTGCAGTGGGCCTCGACCGGCAACCTCGCCTACTCGGACATCGCGCCCGAGCAGCTCTCGCGCTTCAGCGCCCTGTACTACATCCTTTGGCAGCTGGCGGTGGCAATCAGCGTCGGTCTGGCCGCTGCCATGCTCTCGCTGCTCGCCGGCGGCGGCCAGGCGAGCGTCAACGACTACCGGCTCCTGTTCGTTGTCGAAGGCTTGATCACGCTTTGCGCGCTGCTCGCCTATTTCAGGCTCACCCCGCAGGACGGTGCCCATGTCAGCGGCCATGGCGGGCATATCGGCACGGATTAGCACATCGGGCTGCGATCCGCGCCGGAGAGCTATGTCGCGAACGTCACCCAGTCTTCGAGCGGCGCGCGGTCGGTGCGGAATTCGTTCTCGGGCTTGGACGTGTCCTCATAACCAAGCGCCATGCCGCAGACCACGATCTCCTCGTCTGGTATGTCGAGCACCGGGCGGATCTGCCGGTGATAGGGCGCGAAAGCCGCCTGCGGACAGGTATGCAGGCCCCTGCCCCGTGCCGCGACCATGATGTTCTGCAGAAACATGCCGTAGTCGATCCACGAGCCCTTGTTCAGCCGCCGGTCGACCGTGAAGATCAGGCCGACCGGCGCGTCGAAGAAGACGAAGTTGCGGTCGTGCTGCGCCCGCATCCTGTCGACTTCGCGCCGGCCGATGCCGATCGCGCCGTAGAGACCGAAACCGTTGGCGCGACGCCGGCTGAGATAGGGCTCGAAGAACTGGTCGGGATAGTAACGGTACTCGTCCCATTCGGCCTTTTCGGCGCGGATGCCCGAATTGAGGATGGCGTCGCTGATGCGCCGCTTCACCTCGCCCTTGGTCACATAGACACGCCAGGGCTGCATGTTGGTGCCCGAGGGTGCCCTTGCCGCGACCGTCAGGATGGCGCGGATTGTGCTGTCGTCGACCATGTCGGGCAAAAACGCGCGCACCGACCGGCGCGACATGATCGCCTCATCGACGATCGCTGCGTCGAGCGTGCTCCGGTCATTCTTCTCCAGCATGGGCCGTCCCTTCACGCATGGCTGGACCCGGCAACCCGATTCCCGCAACGACCATAGGCAGACACAAATAACTAACTGGTCCTCGACCGGACGCCCCACTCGCGATTCGATGGCGAGGCTTTGCATCAACCGCCAAAATGGCGCAAGCAAATCTTGCGTTGCATGAAAATTCACTTGATTTTTTCATGCACTTGCTTTCTCATGAAATTTGAGCAGATTTTTTCACGAGGAGCGGGTGACCTCGACCGCCATCAGATCGGAGCAGGACAATGGCGAGCGGCTGCTGGCCGGCGACATTCGTGCGCTGCGCAAGGCCCGCGGGTTGACGCTTGCCGAGATTGCTCTGAAGCTCGACCGCTCGGTAGGCTGGGTCAGCCAGGTCGAGCGCGGCTTGTCGATCCCTTCGCTTGGTGACCTGCGGGCCTTCGCCGAACTCTTCGGCGTGCCGCTCAGCCTGTTCTTCAGCCATGACGTGCCTGCCGAAGAGGAGCGCGGCGTGGTTGTGCGCGCCGGCAGCCGCCGCTCGCTTGGCACAAGCGAATCGGGCCTCGTGGAGGAGCTTCTGTCGCCCGATCTTGGCGGTAGCTTCGAGATGCTGCGCTCGGTCTTCGCGCCGGGCGCGGAATTGAAGACCGAAGCGCGCCGCCCGACCGAGGAAGCGGGCTACGTCGCGTCGGGCACTTTCGAGCTCGAGATCGGCGGCGTCTGGCATCGGCTCAGCGAAGGCGACTCGTTCCGCTTCGAAGGCAAGCCGTTCCGCTGGCGCAATCCTGGCGCCGACCCGGCGGTCGTCATCTGGGTGGTTTCGCCACCGGTGTACTGAACCAATGCATGCCGCCCAAAACTGTGCCGCGGTTTTTGGGACAAGGCCTGCATGAAACAAAGAATCAAAAGCGCGTCCTGACGCGCTTTGGACGTTGGAGGAGAACATGGCCGGTTTGCCGACCACGGCACGCGTGGTGATCATCGGAGGCGGCGTCGTTGGCGCCTCCTCACTTTACCACCTTTGCAAGGCGGGCTGGACCGACTGCGTGCTCTTGGAAAAGAACGAGCTGACCTCCGGCTCGACTTGGCACGCGGCCGGCAACGTGCCGACCTTCTCGTCGTCCTGGTCGCTGATGAACATGCAGCGCTATTCTACCGAGCTCTACCGGGGCCTCGCCGACGCGGTCGACTATCCGATGAACTACCATGTCACCGGCTCGTTGCGGCTCGCCCACACCAAGGAGCGCATGCAGGAGTTCCAGCGCGCCAAAGGCATGGGCCGCTATCAAGGCATGGACATCGACCTCGTCGGCCTCGACGAGATCAAGCGCCGTTACCCCTTCATCGAGACGCATGAGCTGAAAGGCGCGCTCTACGACCCGAGCGACGGCGACATCGATCCCGCGCAATTGACGCAGGCGCTTGCCAAGGGTGCGCGCGACATGGGCGCGAAAATCATCCGCTTCTGCCCGGTCACCGGCGTTCGCCGCGAAAACGGCGAATGGGTGGTGGCGACGCCGCAGGGCGAGATCCGCTGCGAGATCGTGATCAATGCCGCCGGCTATCGCGCCGCCGAAGTTGGAAAAATGTTCGGCCGCGAAGTGCCGATGATGGTGATGAGCCATCAATATATCCTGTTCGAGGAAATCCCCGAGCTGGCCGCATGGACCAAGGAACAGGGCAAGAAACTGCCGTTGCTGCGCGACGTCGACACCTCCTACTACCTGCGCCAGGAAAAGACCGGCATGAATCTCGGTCCCTATGAGCGCAATTGCCGCGCGCATTGGGTCGGCCACAACGATCCGATGCCGGAGGATTTTTCATTCCAGCTTTTCCCGGACGATCTCGACCGTCTCGAGCATTACCTTGCCGACGCCGTAGCCCGTGTGCCGATCCTCGGCACCGCAGGCCTTTCCAAGGTGATCAACGGGCCGATCCCTTATGCGCCGGACGGCAATCCGCTGATCGGTCCGATGCCCGGCGTGCCGAATGCTTTCGAGGCCTGCGTCTTCACCTTCGGCATTGCGCAAGGTGGCGGCGCCGGCAAGGTGCTGGCCGAATGGGTGACCGAGGGCCAGACCGAATGGGACATGTGGTCCTGCGATCCGCGCCGCTTCACCGCCTTTGCTTCGGCACCCGACTATTGCGTTGCCAAGGGCATGGAGATCTACGGCAACGAATACGCCATCCAGTTCCCGCGCCACGCCTGGCCGGCCGGCCGCGACCGCAAGCACTCGCCGCTGCATGAGCGCGTCAAAGCGCGGGGTGGCCAGTTCGACGCTTATAACGGCTGGGAGCGCGCCACCTGGTACGCGCAACCGGGCGACGACATTTCGGAAGAATCAACGCTGACTTTCCGCCGCGACGGGCCATGGCAGCAGCGCGTTCGCGAGGAATGCCTGGCTGTGCGCGACGCAGCCGGCATCCTCGATTTGCCCGGCTTCTCGCGCTTCAATCTCGAAGGTGAAGGCGCCGCCGAGTGGCTGGCCCTGCAGGTCACCGGCCTCGTGCCGAAGGCCGGCCGCATCGGCCTGGTTTATTTCGCCGACGATAAGGGCCGCATCGTTACCGAAATGTCGGTCGTGCGCCATGGCGAGGACCAGATGACGCTAATCACCGCGGCCGTCGCGCAGTGGCATGACTTCGAATGGTTGAAGTCGCGCATGCCGGCCGATGCGGCCTTCAGGCTGACCGATCGCACGGAGGAATACTCAACCCAGATTCTCGCCGGCCCGAACTCGCGCGCTATCCTTGCTGACGTCTGCGACGCCGATCTCTCCCTGCCTTGGCTGACGCATCAGGAGACGACCATCGTCGGCCGCTGGGCGAAGCTGGTGCGCGTCTCCTTCGCCGGCGAGCTCGGTTGGGAGATCCACACCAAGGTCGCGGACACGGCTACCGTCTTCGACGCGGTTTGGGCCGCCGGCCAGAGGCATGGCCTAAAGCCCTTCGGCATGTACGCGCTGGATTCGCTTCGGCTGGAAAAAGGCTACCGCGCCTGGAAAGGCGACCTCTCGACCGACTATTCGATCCTGCAGGGCGGGCTCGAACGCTTCGTCAAATGGGACAAGCCCGACTTCCGCGGCAAGGCGGCGCTGCTCAACGAAAGGCAGCAGGGCGTGAAGAAGCGCTTCGTCACGCTGGTCGTGGAAAGCCCCAGCGATTGCGACGCGCCCTATATGTCGACGCTCTGGCATGACGGCAAGATTGTCGGCGAGACGACGTCGGGCGGCTGGGGCCATCGCGTCGATAAGTCGATCGCGCTCGGCATGCTGCGTTCCGACCTGACCGAGCCCGGCACGGCGGTCGAGGTCGAAATCTTCGGCGACCGTTTCAAGGCGGTGGTGCAGAAGGACGAGCCTTTGTGGGATCCGAAGAACGAAAGGTTGAGAGCATGACATCCGTCATTCTTACCGATGGCGGCATGGGCCAGGAGTTGGTCCGTCGCAGTCAGTCCGAACCGACGCCTTTGTGGTCGGCCAGAGTGCTGATCGACGAACCGGAACTGGTGCGCGACCTGCATGCGGAATTCATCCGTGCCGGCGCTCGCGTCATCACCATCAACACCTATTCGGCCACGCCCGAGCGCCTGGCGCGCGAGGGCGCGGAAGAGCTGTTTAAGCCTCTGCAGAAGCGCGGCATCGAGCTCGCCCGGCAGGCGCGCGACGAAGCGGGTGAAGCCGCCATCGCCGGCTGCCTCTCGCCTCTGTTCGGCAGCTACGCGCCGGCGCTGACCATCTCCTTCGAGGACACGCTCGCCATTTACCGCCGCATCGTCGCCGAACAGGCAGAAGGCGTCGATTTGTTCCTGTGCGAGACCATGGCTTCCGCCGACGAGGCTCGCGCGGCGGTCACCGCGGCATGCGAGAGCGGCAAGCCGGTCTGGGTATCCTGGACTCTCGCCGACCACGGGACGCCCCGCCTGCGCAACGGCGAGAGCGTTGCCGCCGCGGCTAGCGCCCTCGGCGATCTGCCGGTGGCGGCACGGCTGCTCAACTGCTGCCGGCCCGAAGCCATTGCCGCCGCATTGCCGGAACTGCTGGCCCTCGGCGGTCCGGTTGGCGCCTATGCCAATGGCTTCACCTCGGTCGAGGCGCTCAAGCATGGCGGCACGGTCGACGTGCTGCACGCGCGCCATGATCTCGATCCGAACGCCTATGCCGACCAGGCGATGGGCTGGGTCGAGACTGGCGCCAGCATTGTAGGCGGCTGTTGCGAAGTCGGGCCGGCGCACATCGCTGCGCTACGCGACCGGCTCATTCAGGCCGGCCATCACATCTCGGGAGCAGCCTGATGCCAAAACCATCGAAGCGCATTACCGGCATCGTGCCATCGGGCAAGGACGGCTGGGAAGTCCATTTCGCCGCCTGGACCCGCAGGGCAGCCGGCGAGGACATCATCGTGCTCTCGGTCGGCGACCATGATTTCGACACGCCGTCGCAAACGATCGAGGCCTGCGTCAACGCCGTCCGCGGCAGCAACCACCACTACACGCCGCTTCCCGGCCTGCCGCGCCTGCGCAAGGCGATGGCGGCGGCCTCCTCCGCCTGCACCGGCGTCCTGACGGAGCCCGACGAGGTCATCGCCACGGCCGGAGGTCAGGGCGCGCTCTACGCCGCCGTGCAGGGCGTGCTCGACCCTGGCGATCACGCGATCGTCGTCGCGCCTTATTATGCCACCTACCCCAACACCTTCAGCGCCGCCGGCGCCGGCTTCACCGTGGTCGAGACGCCGGCCGAGGACGGCTTCCAGCCGCGCGCCGACAGAATCCGCGCGGCGCTCAGGCCCAACACGCGCGCCATCCTGATCAACACCCCGAACAACCCGACAGGCGCAGTCTATTCGCGCGAACGGCTCGAGCAATTGGCCGAAATCTGCAAGGAGCACGATCTCTGGCTGCTGTCCGACGAGGTCTACTGGACGCTCGGCGGCGGCGAGCACATCTCGCCGCGCTTGCTGCCCGGCATGTCCGAGCGCACGCTGGTCATCAATTCCATGTCGAAAAGCCACGGCATGACCGGCTGGCGCATGGGCTGGCTCACCGGCCCGAAGGCGATGATCGCGCTGATGACCGATCTCAACCTGGTGACCACCTATGGCCTGCCGGCCTTCATCTCGATCGCTTGCGCCGAGGCGCTTGAAAACCACTACGGCGTGGACGAGATAGCCGAGCGTTACGCCGGGCGCCGCGCCGTCTTCCTCGACGCCATTCGCGGCGCAAATGAAGTCACCGTGCGCGGCTCCGAAGGAGGCATGTATGTCATGCTCGACATATCGGCCATCGAGCCCGACGACGAGAAATTCGCCTGGGCGCTGCTCGACAAGGAGAAGATCGGCGTCATGCCTGGCTCGAGCTTCGGCGAGGCCGCCGCCGGCCACATCCGCATCAGCCTCTGCCAGCCTGAACCTGTCCTTCAGGAAGCAGCGCTTCGCGTGCGCCGCTTCGCTTCCGACTACCGCCGCGAGGCCGCATGACCAGAACCATTCCAACCAAAGCTCGCGCGGTCATTATCGGCGGCGGCGTCTCCGGCTGCTCGGTCGCCTATCATCTGGCCAAGCTCGGCTGGACCGACATCGTGCTGCTTGAGCGCAAGCAGCTCACCTGCGGCACGACCTGGCACGCCGCCGGCCTGATCGGCCAGTTGCGCGGCTCGCAGAACATGACCCGGCTGGCGAAATACTCGGCCGACCTCTACGTCAAGCTCGAGGCGGAGACCGACGTCGGCACCGGCATGCGCCAGGTCGGCTCGATCACCGTGGCGCTGACCGAGGAACGCAAGCATGAAATTTATAGGCAGGCCTCGCTAGCCCGCGCCTTCGATGTCGACGTGCGCGAGATTTCGCCAACCGAAGTCAAGGAGATGTACCCGCATCTCAACGTCTCCGATGTGGTCGGCGCGGTGCATTTGCCTCTCGACGGCCAGTGCGACCCCGCCAATATCGCCATGGCGCTGGCCAAGGGCGCGCGGCAACGCGGAGCGACGGTTATCGAAAACGTGAAGGTCATCAAGGTCCACACCAGGAACGGCCGCGTCTCCGGTGTCTCCTGGGCTCAGGGCGAGGACCAGGGCACGATCGAGACCGACATCGTCGTCAACTGCGCCGGTATGTGGGCGCGCGAGCTCGGCCGGCAGAACGGCGTCACCATCCCGCTGCACGCCTGCGAGCATTTCTACCTCGTCACCGAGCCCATCCCCGGCCTCACCCGCCTGCCGGTGCTGCGCGTGCCGGACGAGTGCGCCTACTACAAGGAAGACGCCGGCAAGATGATGCTCGGCGCCTTCGAGCCGGTGGCGAAACCCTGGGGCATGGACGGCATCCGCGAGGATTTCTGCTTCGACCAGTTGCCCGAGGACATGGACCATTTCGAGCCGATCCTCGAAATGGGCGTCAACCGTATGCCGATGCTGGGCACGGCCGGCATCCACACCTTCTTCAACGGCCCCGAGAGTTTTACTCCCGACGACCGCTACTATCTCGGCGAGGCGCCGGAACTCTCCGGCTACTGGATGGCGACCGGCTACAATTCGATCGGCATCGTTTCCTCCGGCGGCGCCGGCATGGCCCTGGCGCAGTGGATCAATGACGGCGAGGCGCCTTTCGACCTCTGGGAGGTCGACATCCGCCGCGCCCAGCCCTTCCAGAAGAACCGTCGCTACCTCAAGGAACGCGTCTCCGAAACGCTCGGCCTGCTCTACGCCGATCATTTCCCCTATCGCCAGATGGCTACCTCGCGCGGCGTGCGCCGCTCGCCTCTGCACGAGCATCTGAAGGCTCGTGGCGCCGTCTTCGGCGAGGTGGCCGGCTGGGAGCGCGCCAACTGGTTTGCCCGCGAAGGACAGGAGCGCGAATACCGCTATTCCTGGAAGCGGCAGAACTGGTTCGACAACCAGCGCGAGGAACACCTCGCCGTGCGCAACGGCGTCGGCCTGTTCGACATGACCTCGTTCGGCAAGATCCGCGTTGAAGGCCGCGACGCTTGTGCCTTCCTGCAGCGGCTCTGCGCCAACGACATGGACGTGGAACCGGGCAAGATCGTCTACACGCAGATGCTCAACGCCAAAGGCGGCATCGAGAGCGACCTCACCGTGACGCGGCTGTCCGAGACCGCCTATTTCCTCGTCGTGCCGGGCGCCACCTTGCAGCGTGACCTCGCCTGGCTGAGGCGGCACGTCGCCGACGAATTCGTCGTCATTACCGACGTAACCGCTGCCGAAGCCGTCATCTGCCTGATGGGCCCCGATTCGCGAAAGCTGATCCAGAAGGTGAGCCCCAACGATTTTTCCAACCAGGCCAATCCGTTCGGCACCTTCCAGGAGATCGAGATCGGCATGGGGTTGGCCCGTGCCCATCGCGTTACCTATGTCGGCGAGCTCGGCTGGGAACTCTATGTCTCGACCGATCAGGCCGCCCATGTCTTCGAGGCGATCATTGAAGCCGGCGCCGATGTCGGGCTGAAGCTCTGCGGCCTGCATACTCTGGATTCCTGCCGCATCGAAAAGGCCTTCCGCCATTTCGGCCACGACATCACCGACGAGGACCATGTGCTGGAGGCAGGCCTTGGCTTCGCGGTGAAGACGGCCAAGAGCGACTTCATCGGTCGTGACGCGGTGCTCAGGAAGAAGGAAGCCGGGTTGAGCCGCAGGCTGGTGCAGTTCCGCCTCAAGGACCCGCAGCCCCTGTTATTCCACAACGAAGCAATCCTGCGCGACGGCATGATCGTCGGTCCGATCACCTCGGGCAATTACGGCCACCATCTCGGCGGCGCGATCGGGCTCGGCTATGTGCCCTGCGAGGGCGAGAGCGAGGCTGATGTGCTGGGCTCATCCTACGAGGTCGAGATCGCAGGCGAGCGTTTCGCCGCGGAAGCATCGTTGAGGCCAATGTACGACCCGAAGGCTGAACGGGTGCGGATGTAGCGCAGTGTTCCCTTCTCCCCGTTCAACGGGGAGAAGGTGCCCGAAGGGCGGATGAGGGGCAGCGCCACACCTTTGCGACGCCGCCCCTCATCTGCTGCCGCCGTCTTCTCCTCATTTAACAGGGAGAAGAGAGCTATCCTCAAAAGCTTTCCAGCCTCGCCCTTACCTTCGCCAGAAACGCCGTCCGGCTCTTCGGCGTTGAGGAATCCATCAGGTAGTGCGCCAGGAAGAATGTCTTGCAGCGGGGGGCGCAGATGGCGCGCATGCCGCGCAGGATCGTCTTGCGGCCGGGCTGGCCGACAACGACGCTCCACCACGTCGGCGCGCCACAGGTGGTGATGACGCCGACCTTGGTCACATGGGTCATCAGCGATTGGATCCGGCCTCTGCCGCGCGGCAGCTTGAAGGCGATGTCGGTCGCCCACACGCGATCGAACCAGCCCTTCAGCATCGCCGGCAATCCGTACCACCAGGTGGGGTAGATGAAGAGGATCGCCTCGGCCCATTGCAGATGCTCGAAATGCGGCCTGAGCTCGGGATCCTCAGGCGCGCGCTCGTTGTAGGAGCGCCGCTCTTCGCAGCTCATCACCGGATTGAACTTCTCGGCATAGAGATCGAGCAGCCGCACGTCCCAGCCTCGTCGCGTCAGCACCTCTATCGCCATGTCGCGGATCGCGGCGCAATAGCTCTCCGGCACCGGATGGCAATAGACCACCAGCACGCGCATCAGAATTGATCCATGCTGGCGGCTACCTTCGCCATGAAGGCCTTGCGCGTCTGATCCGTCGAAAGGTTCATCGAATAGTGTGCGAGGTAAGAGACGGAGGCGCCTGGCTTGATGGTGGCCCGCAGCGTGCGCTTCACCATTTTGCGCGGCGGATCGCCCATCAGCATGGCGCGAAAACGACTGCCGCCGTAGGTGGTGATGGCCGCGAGCTTGCGGATGTTGTGCAGCGTCGGCCGAACCTTGCCGTCGACCAGCTTGAACGATACGCCGGGCAGGAAGACGCGGTCGAAGAAGCCCTTCAGGATAGCTGGATAGCCGTAATTCCAGACCGGAAACGACAGCACCAACGCTTCCGCCTTCTGAAGCCTTGCGATGTAACCGGCGACCGCCTCGTTCGGCCCGCGCTGATCGTGGTAGCCGAGCCGCTCTGCGCGCGTCATCCGCGGATCGAAATCCTCGGCATAGAGGTCGCAGTCGTCGATCGTGTGGCCCGCCGCGCCGAGCCGCTCGACGATCGTCCGATGCAGTCCGGCGTTGAAGCTGGTCTCCACCGGATGTGCGTAGAGCACGAGGATGTTCACGGGAGTGGATCCCGCAGGTCAGCTCGACAAACCCCTGTTGTCCCATGCCACATCTCCTCCCTTGTGCGGGAGATGTCGCCAAAGGCGACAGGCCAGAGGAGGGTGCAGCGCCGGGCGCTCATCGCGATCACCTCGCCTTTTGCAGCCCCTTGAACAGGAACGGCTTGCCGGAGCGATAGTCATAGCCCGGATTCTCCCAGGCAATCATCTTGCCGGGGTTGAGCAATCCTTGCGGGTCGGTCTCGCGCTTGAAGGCAAGCTGAACCTCGTCAGTCTGCTTCATGCCGCCCTCTTCCAGCGTGTAGCGATGGGGGTTGAAGATCCAGCAGCCATTGTCCTCGTGGATACGGATGATCTCGTCGAGCCTTTCTTCCGTGGTGAAACGGACCAGCGGCAGCCCGGCGGCGCCGATCGCGCCGTCGAAGCGGATGAATTCGAGATGCGCCGGCACCTCGTCGCCGAAGCGGTCGACCATCGCCTTGACGTGCGCGAGATGGTCCGGCGACGGATAGCGCGCCTGCAGATAGGTGATCGTCGGATCGACTCTTATGGCGCGCAGCGTCGTGTGATTCCAGGTCAGCTCGTAGGCCGGCGGCAATCCCTTGAGGTCGGTCTCCTGGTCGGCCCGGAAGACGATTTCGCCTTTGCTGGCCCGGACGAACGCGAGGAACCCATCCATCGCGTGCGGCGCGATCATGCACACCACGATGCTCTGCTCGCGCCGGAAGAACTTCTGGTGTCGCTTGAAATAATCGTAAGGAATGGGTGCCGCGATCGGCGTGATCAGCTTCGCCAATATGCCGTCCTGCTCGGCGAGGTCGTTGCCGAAGCCCGCTGCACCCATGAAATCGTCGAAGCCGACGATGACATCGACCCAATCGTAGGACGCCGTCAGCGGCATCTCAACCTCGGTGATGATGCCGTTGGTGCCATAGGCATGCATCACCTTGAGCACGTCCTCGCCCGAGAGGTCCATGACGCGCGGCTCCGCCTCCATCGTCACGGTCCGCAGCCGGATGACATTGCCGAGATCGCGCAATCCGCCCCAGCGGATCGAGCCGACGCCGCCAGAGCCGCCTGCGACGAAGCCGCCGATGGAGGCGGTGTTGTAGGTGGAGGGCGACATGCGCAGTTCCTGCGCGGAATGCGCCCGCGCGGCGCGATCGATGTCGGCCAGAACCGCTCCGGGCCCGGTCACCACGCGGCCCGGCGCGATCGCCTTGACTTCGTTCATCTCGGCGAGGTTGAGCACCACGCCGCCCGACAGCGGCATCGCCTGTCCGTAATTGCCGGTGCCGCTGCCGCGCGGTGTGACTGGAACGCCGTGCCGGTGGCAGGCGGCCAAAATGCGGATCACCTCGTCCTCGTTCTTCGGCGTCACGATCAGGTCACCGGTGACGTGGTCGAGCTGTTGTTTGAGGACGGGGCTGTACCAGTAGAAGTCGCGGCTCTTCTGCTGGACGATGGCCGGATGGTCGTCGATCTTGAGGCCTTCGAGATCGCGCTTCAGCGCTGCGATATCCATCATCACACCATCAATTCGTCGAGTTCAGCATAGTCGGGCAGCCGGCGCTCGATCGCCCTGCCCTCGCGCACCACGATGCGATCCGATTCGGGCCGCGACAGCAATTCGGTCCAGCTGCGTCCCTTGAAGACGATGAAGTCGGCGCTGCCGCCGGCGGCGAGAGTGCCGACACCTTCCAGCCGCATCACCTCGGCCGGCGTCGCCGCTATCGCTTTCGGCCAGTCACCGACAGGGTGATCGAAATGCAGGATGCGTGTCGCCATGCGATAGACCTCCAGCATATCGAGGTCGCCATAGGCGTAGAACGGGTCGCGCGTGTTGTCGGAAGCGACAGCCACTTTGATGCCGCGTGCCTTGATCTCGTGCAGCAGCGTCACGCCGCGCCAGCGGGGCGTCGTGCCGTTGTTGCGCCGGTCCTGCAGATAGAGGTTGCACATCGGCAGCGACACGACCGCCAGTCCGGCCTTCGCCACCTTGTCCAGCGTGTCGAGAACTTCGAGGTCGGGCTGGCGCGCCAGCGAGCAGCAATGCCCGATCAGGATATTGCCCCCAAAACCGTTCCACAGCGAAGCCTCGGCGATCTTCTTCAGCGAGACGGCCGCGACATCGTCGGTCTCGTCGGCATGGAAATCGAGGTCGAGCCCATGCTTGATGGCTTCAGCGAACACCTTGTCGAGCAGTTCCTCGAGGTCGGGCACCATGTAAGTGACAACGCCGAGCACGCCCTTGGCCGCGGCGACGCGTTTTGCCAGACGCTCGAACCAGGCCTTGTCGCGCACGCCTTCGATGCCAAGCAGACAGGCGGCCTGCAGCTCGATCCGGCCTCGCCATTTTTCCCGCATCGTCTCGAACACCGGCCAGGAAATTTCCTCCTGCGGCGCCACGCTGTCGAGATGCGTGCGCAAGGCCCTGGTGCCGTGCGCGTAAGCTGAGCGCAGCGAGAAATCCATGCGCCTCGCCACGTCCTCCGCGCTCCAGCGAGCGGTGCGATCGGCGGCAGTTGCGTTGAGCGCGCCTATGAAGGTGCCGTCGGGATTTGGCTTGCGCGGCCAGATATGGCCCTTGTCGATATGCGTATGGCAGTCGACGAAGCAGGGCAGCACGATGCGGCCGCCAAGGTCGATTGCGTCGAATGGCGGCTCGGCTTTGCCGTGCGCAATGATGCTAGCAATCTTGCCGTCGGCGACGGCAATGTCGGCGAGCGCAAAACCATCGGCATCGAAGCTTGCGGCAAGACCGGGCGTCAGCGATTGATGAACGCGGACGTTGGCGAGTTGGTAACGACCAGAGGCTGGGATCAACATTGAGGCACCCTAGCGCTCCTGCTTCAGCGCGCTCTCGTGCCAGCGGCGCAGGATGAGATGCGACACCAGCGACAGCACCAGGAAGATCAGGATGCCGGTGAGCGAGATCAGGATCAGCGCCGCGAACAGCCTGGGAGCATTGAGCCGGTAGCCCGCCTCGATGATGCGCGAGGCAAGCCCGGACGATTGCCCCTGCGCGCCGGCGACGAACTCGGCCACCACGGCGCCGATCAGCGACAGGCCGCCGGCGATCTTCAGCCCGCCGAGGAAATAGGGCATCGCCGCCGGCAGGCGCAGATACCGCAATTGCTGCCAGCGGGTTGCTCCGTTGAGCTTGAACAAATCGCGCAGGTTGCGGTCGACCGAGTTCAGCCCGAGCGTGGTGTTGGAGAGGATCGGGAAGAAGGCGACGATCCAGGCACAGAGCAGGAGCTTGGTCGTCTGGTTGTTGATGTAGATGTTGATCAGCGGGAAGATCGCCACGATCGGCGTCACCTGCAGCACGATGGCGAAGGGGAAGAACGACATCTCCACCCATTTCGACTGCGCGAACAGCACCGCCAGCCCGACGCCGCCGATTACCGCAAGCAGCAGGCTGAGGAAGGTAATCCTGAGCGTCACCAGCAGCGAAGAGAACAACAGCCCGGCGTCGTCATGCAGCGTCTGCAGCACCACGCCCGGGCGCGGCAGGATGTATTGCGGGATCCCGTTCCAGACGCAGATGCGATCCCACAGCCAGATCGCAAGCACCATGATCGCCAGTGGCAGCACCCATTTGCCGATCCGCTCCAGCCGCTCCTGGCGGACGCGGCGCGCCTCTTCCGCGTCGAGCTTCAGGGCATTGTCTTCAATGGCCGTCATGATGAGGTCCGGCGGTTGAGTTGATGGCATTGACCAGCACGTCCGAGGCCTGCCGGCAGAGCGCCGCATAGTCGGGCGAAGTCCGGAATGCCTCGTCGCGCGGATAAGGCGCTTCGATTGCAAGCTCGCCGTGGACGCGGCCCGGTCGTGCCGCCATGACGACGACACGACTGGACAGGAACACGCTTTCGAAGACGCTATGGGTGACGAAGACGACGGTAAACCGCTCGTCCTGCCAAAGCTCGAGAAGATCGTTGTTGAGCTTGAAGCGGGTAATCTCGTCAAGCGCCGCGAAGGGCTCGTCCATCAGAAGAATGCGCGGCTTGGTCACCATAGCCCGTGCGATCGAGACACGCATCTTCATGCCGCCGGAAAGCTCGCGCGGCACGGCATTCTCGAAACCGGTGAGGTGCACGCGCGACAGCATTTCCATCACCGCGGGCTTGGCCTCCGCGCGCGATACGCCTTTCAGCCTGAGCGGCAGCCAGACATTGTCGAAGACGCTGGCCCATGGCAGCAGCGTCGGCTCCTGGAAGACGAAGCCGATATTCGAGCGGTCGATCGAGCCGCGCCAGTCGAGCTGACCGGAGGTCGGCGTCGACAGGCCGGCGATCAACCTGAGCGCCGTCGACTTGCCGCAGCCCGAGGGCCCGAGCAGGCTTAGGAAATCGCCTTCGCGGATCGCCAGGTCGACCTTGCTCAGCGCCGTGACGCCGTTGGAAAAGACCTTGCCGACATTGCGTAAGGAAAGCAGCATCGGGCTCTCACCCGATGCCGTTGCCTGCGCCACTTTCTCCTGGATCATCTCAGGCAGGCCGCCTTACTTCTTCAGCTCCCGCCCGACCCCCTTGTTGATGAAGGCGAGCGTATAGGCCTTCTTGATGTCGATGCCCGGCTGCGCGACCTTGGCCTTGACCATCTTGTCGTAGAAGCTCTGGATGCGCGCTTCGGTCATGCCGCCGATACCGAGCTTTTCCGTATCGCCGGAATCGACAATGCCGAACTTCTTCAGCTGTTCGATCGAGAAGGCGATCTGCTCATCCGTCATGTCCGGATTGTCCTTCTTGATCATCTCGTTGGCGGCCTTGTTGTCGCCGTAGAGGTAGTTGTACCAGCCCTTGGCCGAGCCATCGACGAAGCACTGCACCACCTCCGGCCGCTTGTCGATGGTGTCCTGCATCACTTCGATGGTCGTGGCATAAGTATCCCAGCCATTGTCGGCGAGCAGGAACTGGTTCGGCACGAAGCCGCCCTGTTTCTGCACCGCGTAGGGCTCCGACGTGACATAGCCCTGCTGGATCGACTTCTTGTTGGCGATGAAGGGCGCCGGATTGAAGGTGTATGGCACGCGCTTGGCGGCATCGAAGCCGAGATCGGTCACCATCCACTGGAAGAAGGTCTGTGCGCCCTCGTCGCCGAGGATATACTGGTCGGCGTTCTTCAGGTCCTCCCACTTGTCCAGCCCTTCGCCCGGATGGGACATAATGACCTGCGGGTCCTTCTGGAAGTCGGCGGCGACGACGCGCATCGGAATCCCCTGCTGCACGGCGTCGAAGGCCGAGAGCAGGTTGCCACCCATGTAGAAATCGATCTTGCCGGCCAGCAGCATCGGCCGGCCGCTGACCTGCGGGCCGCCCTGCATGATGGTGACGTCGAGGCCGCAGGCGGCGTAGGTTCCGTCAGCGATCGCCTGGTAGTAGCCGCCATGTTCCGGCTCGGCCAGCCAGTTGGTGCCAAAGGTGACCTTCTCGTTGGCCGCAGCGCCCAGCGTGCTGGCAGCAAGCAGCGCGATCGCACCCGCCAGGATTTTTTCTTTTCCGTACATAAACATCACCCTCTCTTGGCTCCGGCGCGCTGCGCGCTGGGCTCCACTCCATTGGTTCAAGAAGCAAGACACATGCCACCGCCTTGGGCCGCCTGCTTGCGCGGCAGTCATTGCCGAGACCGGACGGGTCATGCTGTACAAATGGCATCGTGCCCATTTTTTGGACGCCTGTCCATAATCGCCCGGGCGGCATGCACCGCATCTTGAAGCTTTCATGAATCCGGCCTTAGTCTGCTTGCCGACAGGAGAATGCCATGCTCAATTATCTCGCCCCCAAGTCGATCAAGCCGCCCTTTGCCCGTTATAGCCATGGCGTTGAAATTCCAGCGGGAAAGCGCCTTGTGCTATGTTCGGGTCAGTTGGGCATCGCGCCGGATGACGCCGTCCCGGAGGATGCCGGCGCGCAGACCGAGCTTTGCTTCAAGAATATTGCCGCAATCTTAAGCGAAGCCGGGCTGACGCTGAACGATGTCGTGCGCATCAACGCCTTCGTCACCGATCGCGCGCATCTGCAGGCCTATATGGACGTTCGCAATCGCCTGTTTTCCGATCCGGCGCCCGCTTCGACGCTGATGATCGTTTCAGGTTTTGCCCGCCCGGAATTCAAGGTCGAGGTGGAGGTTCTGGCAGCAGGCTAGCTGTTGCCCGGAATGGCCAGGCGCTTTAGACCTTCGGGCCGAACAGCAGACCATCGGGAGACGACAGTGACGACAAGACGTGTGTGGTGGGGCGACTATCGGACGACCGAATACGCCTCGATCGACGCGGAAGCGACGATTGCCGTTCTGCCGGTGGCCGCGGTCGAGCAGCATGGCCCTCACCTTCCCGTCTCGACCGACACCTCGATCATGATGGGCATGCTGGAGACGGTGATTGCGCGCCTGCCCGAGGACATCGACATCCGCCTCCTGCCGGTGCAGGCGGTGGGCAAGTCGAACGAGCATCTGCATGCGCCGGGAACGCTCACCTTGCCGGCCACCACCCTGGTCGACGCCTGGACGGAGCTTGGCCTCTCGGTCGCCCGCGCCGGGGTCAGAAAGTTGATCGTCGTCAACTCGCATGGCGGCAACGAGGAGATCATGGGCATTGTCACGCGCGAATTGCGCGTGCGCGCAAAGATGCTGGCGGTGAAGACGAGCTGGCAGCGCTTCGGCCGTCCCTCCGGCATGTATACCGAGCTCGAGGACCGTCACGGCATCCATGGCGGCGATGTCGAGACCTCGCTGATGCTGCATTTCCGGCCAGATCTCGTCGATATGGGCAAGGCCGACAATTTCGTCTCCAATGTCGGTCGCGCCGAAAAGGAATTCGCCCTGCTGCGGCACACCGGAACGCACGCCTTCGCCTGGATCGCCAGCGACCTCAATCCGAACGGCGTGGTCGGCGACGCCAGCATCGCCACCGCCGAAAAAGGCCGGCTCACGGCCGAGCATCAGGCCGATGGCTTCATCAGCCTGGCCAGGGATGTGCGTAAGGCGAGGCTTGCCGACTGGCTGGCGTAGCGGAACAGTGCGAGCTCAATCTCTAATGCTGAGTTCGAACGGAATCCCTTCAAATGCATCTGCACCGCGCCCGATTGCTTCGACCGCCGCGATCATCCGGCCTTCTCGCCCAAGCAACATATCCGCAACGGCAATCAGCCTTGGATTGGGCGTCGCTGACGGCGAGAGAAAGCGCAGCGTCTTCGCCAGCTCCGCCTCGTCGCGTTTGGGCGCCAGTGCCGCCGCGATAATATAGGCCGATGCCGTCGAGCGGCTGATACCGGCATAGCAGTGCACGACCATCGGTTTGGCCCTGTCCCAGCGATAGGCGAAGTCGAGCAGCGCGCGCACATGCTCCTCGCCCGGCATGGTCATGCCTTCCTGCGCGGCGACGATGTCGTGCATGACGAGATGCAGATGGTTTTCGGCCAGTATCGAGGCCGGACGGATCATCCCGGTGCCGTCGGCGAGCAGCGACAGCAAGCGCTCCGCGCCGGTTCTCGCAACGGTCTCCTCCACCTTCGACAGCGAACAGACATGGATCATCGTCAGCACTCCTTCGGCGCATAGTCGCGCCGCGAGGCCCACGCTGCAAGCGCGCTCTCGAGCCGCTGCCACTCCTCTTCGCTGCCGGGCAGACCGACGCGCAAGGCGTGCGGACGATCGGCAAAATGGCGGACCAAGATACCGCGTTCGCCAAGAGCGGAGAACAGGGAGGCAGCATCGGAGAACGACAAATAGCGGAACAAACTGGTGCCGCCGGCGACCGCGATACCGAATCGGCTGAGCAGCGCGTCGAGGCGCTTGGCATCGGCTGCCAGGCCCTGTCGCATGTCGTCCTGCCACCCGGCATTCGCCAATGCGCGGATTCCGTATTCAAGTGCAGGACCGGCGACAGCCCATGGCCCAAGCTGCGCCTCCAGCCGCTCGGCTGTCAGTTGGTCGGCCAGCGCGAAACCAAGCCTGACGCCGGCAAGGCCGAAGAATTTGCCGAAGGAGCGCAGCACCACCATACCACCCTGGCCCACATCGCCGGCAAGGCTGTGTTGGACCGGGCCGACATCCATGAAGGCTTCGTCGACCACCAGCAGGCCGCCCTTCGCGCGAAGCCGCGCAGCAAGGCCGACCAGGCGGTGCCTTTCGATCACTCGCCCATCCGGATTGTTCGGGTTGACCAGCACGGCAAGGTCAGCGTCCGCCAAGGCGTCGAAGTCGCCCACCTCCACAATCGCATGGCCTGCAATCGCGGCCGCCCTGGCGTGTTCGGCATAGGTTGGACCCAGCACCAGTGCCTTGCCGGGCCTCACCAGCGAAGCGACCCGCGGCAACAGGATCTGCGTGCCGGGCGCGGCCACGACATGCGCCGCCGACCGCGCGCCATACGCCTTGGCCGCAATTTCGGCCAATTCGCGCAGTCGTCCTGGCTCGGGCAATCGTGACAGGGCGGTGGCGGGCAGATCGAAAAGCGGATAGGAGTGCGGATTGATACCTGTCGAGAGGTCAAGGAAAGGCTGTGGCGCATGAGGAAAGAGCGCGCTTGCCCGGCCAAGGCTGCCGCCGTGATCAACCGCTGCAACCGCTCCGCTTAGAAGCTTCATGTCGATACTGATCGCTTTCCTGTCACTCGCCATCGAACGTGCCCTTGGCTACCCGGACTGGCTGTTTAACGCCATCGGTCATCCGGTAACCTGGATCGGCAGGCTGATATCCTTTCTCGATCGCAGGCTCAACCGCGCCACCGATTCCGACGAATTGCGTCGCCGCCGCGGCCTCCAGGCGCTTCTGGTCGTCCTGCTGGTGCCGGCGGCCATAGGCCTGGCGCTGCATGTCCTGCTCTGGCTGATCTTTCCGTCCGGCCTGGTCATCGCGGCCATTCTCAGCTCCTCGCTTCTGTCGCAGAAGAGCCTCGCCGAGCATGTCGAGGATGTCGCCGATGCGCTGGAGACCGGCGGCCTCACGCTCGGCCGCATCGCCGTTTCGCGCATCGTCGGCCGCGATCCGGACAAGCTCGACAGGGCGGGCGTTGCCCGAGCCGCGATCGAAAGCCTGGCAGAGAATTTCTCCGATGGCGTCGTCGCGCCTGCCATATGGACCGGTGTCGGTGGTTTGGCCGGGGGTGCTGCCTACAAGGCCGCCAACACCGCCGATTCCATGATCGGCCACCGCACGCCGAAATACGAGGCCTTCGGCCGGGCGGCCGCTCGCTTCGACGACCTGGTCAACCTGCCGGCATCGCGGCTCACCGGCCTGCTGATTGTGCTGGCGGCCTTCATCGTCAAGGGCGCCGACCCCCGCAACGCCTGGCAGGTCATGCGGCGTGACGCGAAGAAGCACCGTTCGCCCAATGCCGGCTGGCCGGAAGCCGCCATGGCCGGCGCGCTGGGGCTCGCCCTGGCCGGACCGCGCAGTTATGGCGGCGAGGTCGTCGAGGATGCCTTCATGGGCGAAGGCGGCAGGCGCGAGGCCGAAAGCACCGACATAAGGCAGGCGCTGGAACTCTATCGCGTCGCCGACGGGCTGCTGATCGGCCTGTTCGCGATTTTGTCGGCGACGGTGATCTATCTGACCATTTTGATCGGCGGCTAAGGCGCCTCAGAACTCGATCCCCTGCTGCGCCTTCACGCCGGCCGCGAAATGGTGCTTGGTCAGCCCCATCTCGGTGACGAGATCGGCCGCCTCGACCAGCAGCGGCTTGGCGTTGCGGCCGGTGACGACGACATGCAGGCCCTCGCGGCGCGCCTTCAGCGCCGCGACCACCTTTTCCAGCTCGAGATAATCGTAGCGCAGAGCGATGTTGAGCTCGTCGAGGACGACGAGGCTGATCGAAGGGTCGGCAATCAGCTCGAGCGCCTTCGCCCAGGCAGCCTCGGCGGCGGCTATGTCGCGCTTCAGGTCCTGCGTCTCCCAGGTGAAGCCCTCGCCCATCGCGTGCCAGACGACGCGATCGCCGAAGGCGGCGAAGGCATCCTTCTCGCCCGTGTGCCATTTGCCCTTGATGAACTGGACGACGCCGACGCGCTTGCCGTAGCCAAGCATCCTCAGCGCCAGGCCGAACGCAGCCGTGGTCTTGCCCTTGGCCGGCCCCGTATTGACGATCAGCAGTCCCTTCTCGATCGTCTTGCCGGCCACCTCGGCATCCTGCACCGCCTTGCGCTTGGCCATCTTGGCTCGATGGCGTTCGGCATCCTTGTAGTCGATGATCGTGTCTTTGATCTCGCCCATGTCACTTCGCCTTGAGCGGCAGCCCCGCCACCATCATCAGCACGCTGTCGGCGACAGCCGCGACCTGCTGGTTGAGCCGCCCGGCGGCGTCGCGGAACCGGCGCGCCAGCGCATTGTCCGGCACGATGCCGAGCCCGACTTCGTTAGACACCACAAACCACGGTCCGCGCGGCTGCGAAAGCACATCCGAGAGCCGCCGGCACTCGGCCTCGATATCGTGGTCCGCCAGCATATGATTGCTCAGCCACAATGTCAGGCAATCGATAAGCACCGGCTGGTGATCGGGCAAGGCGTCGATCGCGCCGACCAGGTCGAGCGGCGCATCGACGGTGACCCAGCCTTTGCCGCGGCGCGAGCGATGCAGCGCGATGCGCTCGCGCATCTCCTCGTCATAGGCCTGCGCGGTGGCGATATAGGCCCAAGGCGACGGGCTTGCCGCCACCAGGCACTCGGCATGCGCGCTCTTGCCGGAGCGCGCACCGCCGATGATGAAGGTCAGATGGCCCTCCGCGCGATCAGGCAAAGCTGTCGCGCAGGCTGGTCGACGTACCGGTGAAGCGGCCGCGCACCACACCGACGGCCGCACCGAGCACCAGCCAGAAGACCAGATCGGTGAGGGTCACCGCCACCACGAACTGATGGTGCAGCCCCTCGGGAATCGCCGTCTCGAAGCTGACGGGCTGCGGCGCGCCGACTACGTGCGGAGCGACGATCAGCACGACCGCCAGAATTGCCAAGGGCAGCGACTTGCGAAAGGCGATCAATCCAAGGCCGACCGCGGTTGCGGCCACCGTCGAAATCCACCAGATCTGGCGCGGCAGAAGTTCCGCCGCCGGCATGGCCGGCAGTTCCGGCGGCAGGCCGAGGCCGGGCGCGAGCGTGAAAACCGCAAAGCCGGCAAGGCCCCAGAACACGCCCTGGCGCCAGCTGCCGATGCCACCGGCGAATTCCGAGACCGCGACCAGGATCAGCGCGAAGCCGATGCCGGTGACGATGTTTGCGACAACGTTGAAGGCGAAGCGCTCGAAGCCGTCGGCCGGAGCCCAGCCCTCGTCCTCGGTCGGAGCCGCCGCTTCCGTCGACGCAGGAGCGGCGCTGCTCATCGCATTGCCCGCCGGTTCGGCCGAGCTCATGGCAGCGCTAGTTCCAGTGTTGGCGGCATGGTCGTGGTGATGACCGCCGCCCGCCTTTTCATAGACTTCCGCTTTGAGGATCAGCGGCACGGTCGCATAGGCCTGCATGCAGGCAAGCGCGATGCCCGCCACGAGCCCTGCGATCGCCGCGACGAACACGACGTTGCGAAACAGATTCATGATATCGGGCCTTCGTCAGTGGCAGGGAAAAGCCATCGAGTGACGATAGTCGTGGGCAGCGTTGTGGACCGCATCGATGTGCGAGAAGCCGACAAAACCGACGACGAAAATGCCGAGCAGCGCGGCGAGAGCCAGCTGCATGATGCGCGACTGCGAGGAGACGGAGGCGCCGAGGGAGACGGAAGCGGTATTCATGTCTTGTCCTTTCGCCCTCCACCCGAGGGCATCGAAGTCAACTTTCCTGTCGCCGGCAGGTCTCCTGGCTCGCGGATTCGCACCCTTCCCCACCTTCCCGAGGACAAACCTCAGTGGTCTATGGAGAGGACTACCGCACACAGTTGCGGGGGCAGCCACGGCTTAGGGCAAAGACTCCACCCTCACCGCATTCCCTCTTGGCTCCAAAAACGGAACCGACGACGCCAGCGACTATAGGCAGAATCGTCGCGACCGGCAAACCAAATTCCGTCACGCCGCAGCGTGATTGCGGCACCGGTTTCGGACTAAGATCCGGCGATCCGCTCGGCGACGAGCTGCTGCAATCGCCACAAATGGCGGTCGTGAATACCGCGCTGTTCGAGGTTCTTCACCGTGTTGTAGAGATAGTCGGCGCCTGAACCCCAGTGGCCGCACGAGGTCGCCAGCCTTTCGACCACCTCGTCTTCGTTGAGTGGGCCGGCATAGGTCGTGCCTTTGCGATTGATGACGAAGGCAAGCGCTCTCAACGGCCCCTTGTCGGTTGCGAGTTGCAGCAGGCGCGGCCGGTAGCTGGTCGGCTTCAGCGTCATCTCGCGGCGAAAAAGCCTGTCCAGCGCCTGCCGGCGGTCACCACCGTTCAGGCGGAAAGCAACGCCCTTGCATTGGCCGCCACGATCCAGCGCCATCATCAGCCCGGGCCTTTGCTTGGTGCCGCGCCAGCGCGTCATCTTCATGCAGAAGGAGCGATGCCAGCCGCGTGCCACGGCGACGCGCTCCTCGACATGCTCAATCTCGGGCTTCCAGATCAGCGAGCCGTAGCCGAACAGCCAGAGAGGCTCGGTTGCAGGTAGCTCGGCCTCGAATGCATCCAGCATGGCTTCATAGTCGCTGTCCACGAGATGCTCGGCATCCGGGTCGGGCCCCGGGTCATCGACCGCGCGAAAACAGCGGGCGACCAGTTCCACGGTCAGCGACATCGTTCTTGCAGGCATACTTTGCAATCCTGGGCAGCCGGCGAAACCGCAGGCGATTACGAAGTGACCTTAAGGGCAGCACCCGCAAGCGACAATGGCCGCGCAATTGACAACGGTCCTGCCCGGGTGTCGGCTGTCATCAGCCAAGGGGAGCCGCTCATGCAGCCAAATCCTAGCGAACACAGCCGCTACAATGGCCTCACCAGCCTCGAGCCGACGTTGCCTGCAAGCGCCTATCGGGAAGCCGACGCTTACCGGCTCGATCTCGAAGCGATCTGGTATCGGAGCTGGCTCATGGTTTGCCGCGAAGCCGATCTCGCGGAACCTCTTGCCTTTCGAACCGCGCGTATCGGCTCGCAGCAGGTCGTCGTGCTGCGCGACGAGACCGGGAGCTTGCGCGCCTTCCACAACACCTGCCGGCATCGCGGCTCGCAGCTCTGCCAGGAAAGCGAAGGGCGGCTGAAGGCAAGGCTGCTCACCTGCCCCTACCACGCCTGGTCCTATTCGCTGCGCGGCGATCTCGTCCGTGTCCCATCGAAATCGCTGCCCGAAGGCTTCGACAAGGACAATTATCCGCTCTACGGGGTGGCGCTGTCAGTGTGGCGCGGCTTCGTCTTCATCAATCTCGCAGTGGAGCCCGATGGCTCGGCGGAAGCCTCCTTCGACTCCGCCTCCCGCGATCTTTCGAACTGGCCGCTGGAGACGCTCGTCCCCGGACACCGGCTCACCAAGGTGATGAACTGCAACTGGAAAATCTTCTGGGAGAACTTCAACGAATGCCTGCATTGCCCTGGCGTACACAAGGACCTGTCGCGGCTGGTACCGATCTATGGCCGCGGCCTGATGGCGAGGCATGACGATCCGGAATGGGCGCGCTATGCGGATAATGATGCGCCGGAGTTTTCCGGCGGCCTGCGCGCCGGCGCCGAGACCTGGTCGCGCGACGGACGCGTCCATGGACCGGTCTTTGCCGGGCTGACGCCGGCCGAGCGAGCCGCCGGCCAGACCTACGCTACCTCGGTACCCTCGATGTTCGTCGTCGGCCATGTCGACTATGTCCGCACGGTGCGTCTCGCCCCGCTCGGGCCGGAGCAGACGGAACTCACCGCCGAATGGCTGTTCGCGCCCGATGCCCTGGCACAAACCGATATCGACAACATCGTCGCCTTCGGCACCCAGGTGCTGGAGGAGGACGCCGCGATCTGCGAGATCAACCAGAAGGGTCTGCACTCGATCCGCCACCAGGCCGGCGTGCTGATGCCCGAGGAGTACGATTTGCGCCGCTTCCACGAGTGGGTGCGTGGGCGCCATGCGGCGTTGCAGCCGATCAAAACGACTTCGGCAGATAGCGCCAAGTGAAGAAGCCGCAGAAGGCGGCCAACAGGCCGAGCGTGGCGAACACCGAGCCGAGACCGAAGAAGGTCAGCACCACCGAATAGACCAGCGGCGGCGTCAGCTCGGAAAAATCGAGATAGGTTCGATAGACAGCTGCCATCTGCGCCCTTTCATAGGAACGCACCGACCGCATGAAGGCGGTCGAGCCCAGCGCGTCGAGCGCGATGGTGAACAAGGCGCCGCAGAGCAGGAAGGCGGCGGTGAGCAGCGGCGCGGCGGCGCCGACGCCGCCGGCCGCGAAAAGCATCGCCGCCATGGCGAAATAGGCGAAAGCCATGGTCCGCTGACCGCCGAAGCGCTTTCCCGCCCTGCCCCAGAAGATCGCCATGAACAGAAGCGCATTGCCTGCCGAAACCAGCAGCCCGCCGGCAAGCTTGCCCTCGCCCGTGATCACCATGAACAGCGGGCCATAGACGAAGAAGGTCGTCCAGAAACACGAGCGGCCGAAGGCGATCAGCCACGCGAGGCGCAACCGCGGCTGCGCGACGAAGCGGCCGATATTGGCGAGCGGGTTGATCGGACGGCTCTTGCCGGGACGGATCGAAGGGTTGTCGCCCAGCCGATAGGTCCAGAACAACGCCAGCAGCGCCAGCGCGAAAGCCACGACTGCGCCGTGCGCGGCATAAATCCCGAAGCGCGTATAGAGGAAAATGCCGAGCGTCGGTCCGCCGGTCCAGGCAAACATCGACCAAGCCATGCGCAGCGATTCCGCCTGCATGAAGTCGGTCTTGCGGATGTGGTCCATGATGTAGAGGTTGAGCGTGATGGACAGCGCGCTCGCCCCCATGACGCGGCACAGCATCCCGGCGAGTTGTCCCGGCAGCGTGTGGGTAACGAAGAACACCGAGCCGATCGCCAGCATCAGTCAGCCGGCCGTGTAGATCCAGCGCCGCGCGAAGCGGCGGATCAGCATCGGCATGAACAGCGTCACCGACAGCCCGAGCAGCGACACGATGGTGTAGAGGATCGAGACGATCTGCTCATTGTGCAGGATCTCGTAGGCCTGAATCGGGATGACGCTGGAGATGGTGGCGCGAGCAAAGGATTCGACCGCATAGAGCGAAGCGAAGGTGCGCGCATCGGCGGGCCTGAGAGCCGGAAGCCAGATCGGATGGCGCACATGGGTGGACATCGGCCCTCCGAAAAGTGAATCGCTCGCCAAATCTGGCCGGACCAGTCGCGGACCGGTAGCAGGAAACCGACTCCGAGAGGCCGAAAAGCGAAGCCGGCCAGAGGCTTTCCGCCGCTGGCCTAAAGCGGCTTGCCATGCCGCCTGAATGGCAGCAGCCGATCCACCCTCTGTTGTTCGCCCGAACCGTGATAGTCGTTTGGCACGACTGAATCGGATTGCGAGATCAATGACCCTTCAGACGACCGGCGTCGCCGTTCAAGACGCGCCGAAACACGGCCGCATCGTCGCCATCGACGTCCTGCGCGGCATCGCGCTGATCGCGATGGCGAGCTATCATTTCACCTGGGATCTCGAAAACTTCGGCTACACCTCGCCGGGCCTCACCGCCTTTGGTTGGTGGAAGCTCTACGCCCGCTGCATCGCCTCGACTTTTCTGTTCCTGGTCGGTGTCAGCCTTTTCCTCGCACATGGCCGCCATATCCGCTGGCCTGGCTTCTGGAAGCGCTTTGCAATGGTTGCGATTGCGGCGATCGCCATCTCGGTCGTCACCTATATCGCCACGCCGGACGGCTTCATCTTCTTCGGCATCCTGCACGAGATCGCGCTGGCAAGCCTGCTCGGCCTGGCTTTTCTCAGGCTGCCGACATTGCTGACGGCGATCGTCGCCGCGGCCGTGATTGCGGCGCCCTATTATCTGCGGTCGGAAGTCTTCGACCATCCGGCGCTGTGGTGGGTCGGACTGTCGCCGACCAACCCGCGCTCGAACGACTATGTGCCGCTGTTTCCATGGTTCGGCGCAGTGCTTGCCGGCATCGCGGTCGTCAAGCTCGCTTCGGCATCCGGGCTTCTCGCCCGGCTGGCGACCTGGATGCCCGGCCGCTGGTCGACCCCGCTGACTTTTATCGGCCGGCACAGCCTCGCCTTCTATCTCATCCACCAGCCGCTTCTGTTCGGCGCGGTGTGGCTGTTCTCGCAGGTCATGCCGGCCGCGCCACAAGACAAGGACGCTGGTTTCCTGTCGGCTTGCCAGGCGCAGTGCGAACAGCAACGGGACAGCAAGTTCTGTTCCAGCTATTGTGGCTGCATGCTGGACACGCTGAAGGGCGAAGGGTCTCTCGACAAGCTCTACAGCAACGACCAGTCCAGCGCCTGGAAATCGCATCTGGCCGATCTGGCGAGCACTTGTACCGCCGCGACCGAGGACGAGATGGAAGGAGGGCAGCAATGACAGGCATCGCAAAGCCCGGACACGGGATCATCCCCTGGCCACCTGTGATCTATGTCGTGGCGATCGCACTGAGCGTCGTGCTCGGCATGCTCTACCCGCTGCCCTGGATCGGGGACATATTCGGCGCTATCCTCGTCGGCGCCGGCTGGGTAGCGCTCTTTGGCGTGGCAGCGCTCTGGGTTACCGCGATCCGCGCGATGGTGCGCGCCAGGACGACGCTCAATCCCAATGCCGAGCCCGACCATCTGGTGACATCGGGGCCCTTCGGCATCACCCGCAACCCAATGTATCTCGCCAATACGCTGCTGTTGATCGGCGTCTCCTTCATCACCGGTATCGTATGGTTCCTGCTGTTTGCCTTCCTCGCTGCCTTCGCGACGCAGAAAATGGCGATCGAAAAGGAGGAAAAGATACTGGCGGCAAAGTTCGGCAAGAAATACCGCGATTACGCCAAGCGGGTCCGGCGCTGGATCTGAGGCTGTATCGACAATGAAGGTTGCTGGGTGCGAGCAGGCCCGCACCTCGGCGATTAGCAGAAGCATCCGTGACATCCTAGGGCGAAGCAAGCCGCGACGCCGCTTCGCGGCTGCTCCGCCGTGGGATGACGAAGTTCGAAAGCTCCGGCCAATCTCGAACGTCTGCGACGGTTAGCCTAGCTGAATTCTTTGGCTGTCAGCGGGCTACGTGTTCACGCCCAGCTCCGCCAACCGCTCCACGCAGGACTCCTCGGCCTGGTCGAGCTCGGCAAGCGTCTCCTCGAGGTCGCGCCGTTTCTGGCGCAGGTCCTCGCGCTTTTCCTCGATGCGCTTGATCATCAGCTTGAGCTGGCCGACCTCGCCGGGCGGTTCCTTGTACATCTGGATGATTTCGCGGATCTCGGCGATCGAGAAGCCGAGCCGCTTGCCGCGCATGATCTGGCGGATCAGATGCCGGTCGGACGGGCGAAACAGCCGCGTGCGCCCGCGCCGGATCGGCTGCACCAGCCCCTCGTCCTCATAGAACCGCAACGTCCGGGTGGACACGTCGAATTCGCGCGTCAGCTCTGTGATCGTGTAATATTCCCGCATTCTCGCTCCCACGCCCAAACGTCCAGGCATCGCCACGCAGAAGCGTCGCCCTTTCTCCGATCAACCCCGTCTGTGCCGGAATCGGCATCTGACCCCAGGGCAACGTCGCACGGCATTTACGTAAAAGTCAATTATAGCACTGTCTCAGGGAACGCCAAACCACCACGTGGCCAATCCGAGGAATGCAAAGAAGCCGACGCAGTCGGTGACGGTCGTGACGAAGACGGCGGAGGCTACCGCCGGGTCGATCTTGAAGCGGTCGAGCAGCAGCGGGATGAGAATGCCTGCCAGGGCCGCCGCGAACATGTTGATGATCATCGCCGCCGCAATAATGCCGCCCAGGTTGGGGTCGTGGAACCACAGTCCAGCAACCATGCCGATCAGCACCGCAAAGACGATGCCGTTGATGAAGCCCACTCCCACCTCACGGCGGATGATCCGGGCGGCGTTGTAGATGTCCAGATCCCTGGTCGCCAGCGCCCGCACCGTGACGGTCATCGTCTGCGAGCCGGCATTGCCGCCCATGCCGGCAACGATCGGCATCAGCACAGCGAGCGCCACGATATGCTCGATGGTCTGGTCGAACAGGCCAATCACCGAGGCCGCGAGAAACGCCGTGACCAGATTGACGAGCAGCCACGGCACACGCGATCGCGAGGTCGCAAGCACGGTGTCGGATAGCTCTTCGTCGCCGACACCGCCCATGCGCAGAAGGTCCTCCTCGGCCTCCTGCTGGATGACGTCGACCACGTCGTCGATGGTGAGCACGCCGACCAGACGCTCGTTCTCGTCGACCACGGCGGCCGAGAGCAGGTCGTATTGCTCGAATTCCCGCGCCGCCTCTTCCTGGTCCATGGTGGCGGGGATGGCATGGCGCGTCTCATGCATCACCTCCTCGACCTTCACCGCGCGCTTGGTGCGCAGGATCTGGTCGAGATCGATGGCACCGAGCAGTTTGAAGCTCGGGTCGATGACGAAGATCTGGCTGAAGCGATCGGGAAGGTTCTTGTCCTCGCGCATGTAGTCGATCGTCTGGCCGATGGTCCAGAACGGCGGCACGGCGACGAACTCGGTCTGCATGCGCCGGCCGGCCGTCTCTTCCGGATAGTCGAGCGCGCGCCGCAGCCGGATGCGCTCGGTGAACGGCAGTTGCGACAGGATCTCGTCCTGGTCCTCCTGGTCGAGGTCTTCCAGGATGTAGACGGCGTCGTCGGAATCAAGTTCCTGCACCGCCTGCGCGATCTGCTCGTTGGGCAAATTGTCGACGATGTCGAGCCGGATCGCCTCGTCGACCTCGGTCAGCGCCGAAAAGTCGAAATCCGAGCCAAGCAATTCGACCAGCGCGCGGCGCTGCTCGGGATGGAGTGCTTCCAGCAGATCGCCGAGTTCCGACTGATGCAGGTCGTCGACTTCGCGTTTTAAGATGAGCGTGTCGCGATCGGCGATGGCCGCGCCGATCTGCGCAAGGAAGGCAGAACGGACGGCGCCGTCCTCGCCATAGATGTCGGCGCCGCCTTCCTCGACGGTCCTGGCGCCGGTCGTCTCTCTGTCCTGGCCTTCCACCAGCGCCTCCCGCCAACAGCAATCCGGAAAGGGTGTGAATCAGGTCTAGAGCATGAGTCCGAAAAGTGGAAACCGCATTTCGGGAAATCCGATGCTTATGCGGCAGATAGGGTCGAGACACGATTCGTCCTGAGAAAATATAGCCGTAGCGCGCGGAATATTCAGAGAAATGTCCCCGCGACGCCTCCCGGTAAAGGCGGGTCGCGCCGCATTTGCGGGTTCAGCCGCCGCGACAGCGCATGTCGCTGCGGAAAGAGCGCCCTTTTGCTGTTGGGGCAGAATTGCCATGATGCAGGTCCAGGTGGATCGGCAAGCGCGAGATCGACAGGACAATCGGCAGGCCTTGAACCTCAAGTCCCGGAAAACGAACGAAGCAGTTGGCGAGCAGCGCGTGCGTGTTATCGTCGCCGAGCGCAATCCGCTTGTCGTGTCTGCGCTTCGCGAGATGCTGGAATGCGACGGGCGTTTCGAGCTGTTGAGCTCCGTGCCGAGCGGCAAGCAATTCCTGGAATTGGCGGCGAACACCAGGTTCGACGTCGCCGTCATCGGCTGGAAGCTCGCCGACATGGATGGCGCCGATGTCCTGGCGGAAATCCAGAACCGCAAGCTCGACCTGCGCATCACGGTCTTTTCCAATGATCATGACATCGGCATCCTGAAGCAGTGCGTGCGGCTCGGCGCCCAGGGCTATTGCTTTCAGTTCGACGATCCCTTGATCATATTCGAGACGATCCTGGCGGTCGCGCATGGGCGGATCTGCATCCCTTACATCGACATCAACAAGGTCAACGATACGCCGCTGTCGCAACTCACCGTGCGCGAGCGCGAATTGCTTGCGGTGCTTTCCGATGGCTGGACCAATCTCCAGATCGCGACCCGCACCGGGATCTCCGAGAACACGGTGAAGTACCATCTCAAAAATCTTTACGACAAGCTTGACGTGCGCAACCGCGCCATGGCTGTCGCGCTCTATGCCAACGAGAAGCGACGCGGCTCCAAATCGCCTTTCGGGTAGGCGGATCGGGTAGGCTCGACCTACCCGCGCGTGGCGACAACTTACCCGGCAAGGTGTTGTCGCTCGGCGCCATCGACATGAAACTTCCTCCAGCATCCCAAAAACGCAGGAGGAGTTTGCGCATGGCCGGGTTTACCCATCTTTTCATCCCTGGACCCACCAACATTCCTGAAGAGGTCCGGCAGGCGATGAACCTGCCGATGGAAGACATGCGCGCCGCCTCCTTCCCCAATCTGACGCTGCCGCTGTTCGAGGACATCAAGAAGGTTTTCAAGAACGAGACCGGCCGCGTCTTCATCTATCCGTCGTCCGGCACCGGCGCCTGGGAAGCGGCGATGACGAACGTGCTCAACCCGGGCGACCGGGTGCTGATGTCGCGCTTTGGCCAGTTCTCGCATCTGTGGGTCGATATGGCCGAGCGCCTCGGCTTCGACGTCGACGTCATCGATTGCGAATGGGGAACCGGCGTCCCGCTCGACCTCTACGCCGAAAGGCTGCGGGCGGACAAGTCGCACCAGATCAAGGCGGTCTTCTGCACTCAAAACGAGACCGCGACCGGCGTTACCAGCGACGTCGCCGGCTGCCGAGCGGTGCTCGATGCGGTGAACCACCCGGCGCTCCTCTTCGTCGACGGGGTCTCGTCGATCGGCTCGATCGACTTCCGTCAGGAGGAATGGCGCGTCGACTGCGCGGTAAGCGGCTCACAGAAAGGTTTCATGCTTCCCGCCGGCCTCGGCTTCCTGTCGGTCAGCAAGAAGGCGCTGGCGGCGTCGCGAGTCGCGACCCACCGGCGCTGCTACTTCTCCTTCGATGACATGATCCGCGCCAACGACGCCGGCTATTTCCCCTACACGCCCGCCACGCAGCTGCTGCGCGGCCTGCGCGCCTCGCTCGACCTGATCGCCGAGGAAGGGCTGGAGAACATCTTCGCGCGCCACC
Source organism: Mesorhizobium sp. WSM3866 (assembly GCF_002294795.1). Classification (NCBI taxonomy): domain Bacteria; kingdom Pseudomonadati; phylum Pseudomonadota; class Alphaproteobacteria; order Hyphomicrobiales; family Phyllobacteriaceae; genus Mesorhizobium; species Mesorhizobium sp. WSM3866. The sequence goes on from NZ_NSGC01000010.1 coordinate 222,518, forward strand.
ATCGCCTGGCCGAAGGCGTGCGCAAGGCGGTCGACGCTTGGGGGTTGAAGCTGTGCGCCAAGGCGCCGCAATGGCACTCCGATACGGTGAGCGCGATCCTGGTGCCGGAAGGCATCGACAGCGGCGACGTGGTCAAGCGTGCCTACCGCACCTATCAGACATCGCTCGGCGGCGGCCTCAACAAGGTCTTCGGCAAGGTCTTCCGCATCGGCCATCTCGGCTGGCTGAACGAGGTGATGGTCTGCGCCTCGCTGTCGGCGGCCGAAATGGCGCTGCTTGATTGCGGCGTGCGCCTGGCGCCGGGCTCGGGCGTGGCGGCTGCGATCGAGCATTTCCGGCGCACGGCCGCAATGCCGGTCGCCGAGGCGGCGTGAGGAACGGACGATGAGCCACACCATCAACCACCTCAAGAAGCTCAGGCTCCAGCGCAGCGAGCTGGCGGTTCCCGGCTCCAGCCCGGAAATGATCGACAAGGCGGCGAACAGCGCCGCCGACTTCGTCTTCCTCGACATCGAGGACGCGGTGGCGCCGCCCGACAAGGAGCGCGCGCGCAAGAACATCATCCAGGCGCTGAACGACATCGATTGGCGCGCCAAGGGCAAGACCGTGTCGGTGCGCATCAACGGCCTCGACACCCACTACATGTACCGCGACGTGGTCGACGTCATGGAACAGGCCGGCGACCGGCTGGACACTATCCTGGTGCCGAAGGTCGGCGTACCGGCGGACCTATATATGGTCGAGGCCATGGTCAACCAGATCGAGATGGCCAAGGGTTTCAACACCCGGGTCGGCCTCGAAGCGCTGATCGAAACCGCGCTCGGCATGGCCAATGTCGAGGCGATCGCCGCCACGCCCGGCCGGCTCGAAGCGATGCATTTCGGTGTCGCCGATTACGCCGCCAGCAACAAGGCGCGCACCGTCAACATCGGCGGCCTCAACCCTGACTATCCCGGCGATCAGTGGCATTTCGCCCTGTCGCGCATGACTGTCGCCTGCCGCGCCTATGGCTTGCGCGCCATCGACGGACCGTTCGGCGATTTCTCCGACCCCGAAGGTTACACAGCAGCCGCCAGGCGCGCCGCCGCACTCGGCATCGAAGGCAAATGGGCGATCCATCCCTCGCAGATCGCTCTGGCCAACGACGTCTTCTCGCCGCCGCAAAAGGAGGTCACGCGCGCCCGCCGCATCCTTGAGGTGCTCAAGGAAGCGGAGGCGCTCGGCAAGGGCGCGGCGGCGCTCGACGGCAAGATGATCGACGCTGCCTCAGAACGCATGGCACGCAATGTTCTGGTGGTGAGCGAGGCGATCGAGCGCGCCAGCCAGACGCATAGCGCAGCGCATTAGATTACCGGGAGGACAAGATGGACATTCACGAATACCAGGCCAAGGAACTGCTCGCCCGCCACGGCGTGCATGTCCCGCGCGGCGGCCTTGCCTACAGCCCCGAGCAGGCGACCTACCGGGCGCGCGAGATCGGCGGCTCGAAATGGGTGCTGAAGGCGCAGGTCCATTCCGGCGCGCGCGGCAAAGCCGGCGGCATCAAGCTCTGCTCCAACGACGAGGAGATCTCCAACGCCGCCGAGGGAATGCTCGGCCGCAAGCTGGTCACTCAGCAGACCGGCCCGCGCGGCAAGCTGATCTCGCGCCTCTATCTCGAGGAAGCCGTCGACATCGCGCAGGAGCTCTATCTCGGCTTCGTGCTCGACCGCAAGGAAGAGCGCGTCATGATCGTGGCATCGGCCGCCGGCGGCATGGAGATCGAGGACATCTCCGAAAAGAAGCCGGATTCCATCATCCGCGCCACCGTCGATCCGGGCGTCGGCATGCAGGGCTTCCAGGCGCGCGAGATCGCCTTCGGCCTCGGACTTGAAAGCAACCTGATCGGCAAGGCCACCGAGACCATCCTCGGCTGCTATCAGGTGTTCCGCGACTACGACGCCTCGATGCTGGAGATCAATCCGCTGGTGGTGACCCGCGACGGCAGCCTCGTCGCGCTCGACGCCAAGATGTCGTTCGACGAGAACGCGCTGTTCCGCCGCCCGGAAATCTCGGAACTGCGCGACAAGAGCCAGGAAGACCCGCGCGAGACTTTTGCGAGCGATCGCGGTCTCTCCTATGTCGGGCTGGACGGCAATATCGGCTGCATCATCAACGGCGCAGGCCTCGCCATGGCGACGATGGACATGATCAAGATCGCCGGCGGCGAGCCCGCCAATTTCCTCGACATCGGCGGCGGCGCCTCGCCCGAGCGGGTGGCGAAATCCTTCCGCGCCGTGCTCGGCGACAAGAATGTCGAGACCATCCTGGTCAACATCTTCGCCGGCATCAACCGGTGTGACTGGGTCGCCGAAGGCGTCATCAAGGCGATCCGCGAGGTCGGCGTCGACGTGCCGCTGGTGGTGCGCCTCTCCGGCACCAAGGTCGAGGAAGGACGCAAGATCCTGGCCGACTCCGGCGAGGCGGTGATCGTCGCCGACACGCTGGCCGAAGCCGCCGAAAAGGCCGTCGCCGCCTGGCGCGAAGCCACCAAGAACAAGAAAGCAGCCTGAGGGAGGTCGAGAAATGGCAATCCTGCTCAACCGCAGCACGCGCGTCATCGTCCAGGGTTTCACCGGCAAGATCGGCAGCTTCCACGCCGACGACATGAAGCGCTACGGCACCAAGCTGGTCGGCGGCGTCACCCCCGGCAAAGGCGGCCAGACGCATCTCGGCCTGCCCGTCTTCAACACCGTCAAGGGTGCTGTGCGCGAGACCCGCGCCGAGGCGAGCATCGTCTTCGTGCCGCCGCCCTTCGCCGCCGATTCGATCATGGAGGCGGCGGACGCCGGCATTAAGCTTTGCGTCTGCATCACCGACGGCATCCCCTCCCAGGACATGATGCAGGTGAAGCGCTACATGCGCCGATACCGCTTCGAAGACCGCATGCGGCTCGTCGGCCCGAACTGCGCCGGCGTCATCACGCCCGGACAGGCGCTGATGGGCATCATGCCCGGCAGCATCTATCTCCCCGGACGCGTCGGCATCGTCGGGCGCTCGGGCACGCTGGGCTACGAGGCCGCCTCGCAGATGAAGGCGTTGGGGATCGGTGTGTCGACCAGCGTCGGTATCGGCGGCGATCCGATCAATGGTTCGTCCTTCAAGGATATCCTTCAGCTCTTCGAGCGCGACGAGGACACCGACGCCGTGGTGATGATCGGCGAGATCGGCGGACCACAGGAAGCCGAAGCCGCGATCTGGGCGCGCGACAACATGCGAAAGCCGCTGATCGCCTACATCGCCGGGCTCTCGGCGCCGAAGGGCCGCCGCATGGGCCATGCCGGCGCCATCATCTCCGCCTTCGGCGAGTCGGCGCAGGAAAAGGTCGAGATCCTGAAAGACGCAGGCGTCGTCATCGTGCCGACGCCTGCCTCCTTCGGCGAAGTCGTGGCTGATACGCTGGCGCGGACCAAGAAGGCGGCGTGACGGCCGGGCCACGGCCGCATACTCGCCAAAACGTGAAGTCTGGCCGGCGCAAACGTCGCGGCGGCCCGTCGACCAGCAGGCAAGTTCGATGAAACCGCGTTTGATTGTCACCCGCAGATGGCCGGCCGCCGTCGAAGCGATCCTCGCCGAGCGCTTCGACACGACGTTCAACCCCAGCGATACGCCGCTGAGCCCTGCCGCGATGACTTCCGCCTTCGCGCATTTCGACGCGATCCTGGCGACGGTCAGCGACCGCTTGCCGGTTGCGCTATTTCCCGAGAACGCCGCCCGCACCCGCATCATCGCCAATTTCGGCGTCGGCTTCAGCCATATCGATGTCGCGGCAGCCCGCGACCGCGACATCGTGGTGACCAACACGCCTGGCGTGCTGACGGATTGCACCGCTGACCTTGCGCTTAGCCTGATGCTGGCCGTCGCGCGCCGCACCGGCGAAGGCGAGCGGCAGCTGCGAGCCGGAGAGTGGCGAGGCTGGTCGCCGACCCACATGGCCGGGGCAAAAGTGTCGGGCAAGACCTTGGGTATTGTCGGCATGGGGCGCATCGGCAAAGCGACGGCCAGGCGCGCGCATTTCGGCTTCGGCATGAAGATCGTATTCTTCAACCGGTCGCCGGTCGATGATGACGAGACGCGCGCTATGGGCGCGGAGCAGTTGCCGACTTTGGACGATGTGCTTACGGCATCCGATTTCGTCTCGCTGCACTGTCCGGGCGGCGTGGAAAACCGCCATCTCATCGATGCTCGAAGCCTGGGGTTGATGAAACGCGGCGCCTTCCTGATCAACACCGCGCGCGGCGACGTCGTCGACCAGGATGCCCTGATCGGTGCACTGCAACGGCGCGAGATCGCAGGTGCAGGTCTCGACGTCTTTGCCGACGAGCCCGCCGTTCCGGAAGCGCTGAAGCAGTTGGAGAACGTCGTGCTGTTGCCGCATCTCGGCAGCGCGACCGAGGAAACGCGGGTGGCGATGGGCATGAAGGTGGTGGAGAACCTGACCGCCTTCTTCGAGGGCCGCCCCGTCCCCGATCGGGTCGCCTGACAGCCGGCGCCGCCCTCCATTCAAGGCGCTGCTGCAGTTGCAATCGATGCAGCCGAGGAAAGCGGTTTGGAACAGAGCAGACGCATCAAATTTCGCGAGGACGAGCGCAGCCTCCTGTTGCGCCTGCTGCTTCAGGTCGCAAGCGCTCGTGAGCCCGAGGTCGCCGCCGTTCTGAGCGGGCGTCGGTCGCTTGTCTCGCTTGCCGCGGAACAGCGCATCCCGGCGCTTCAGGCGAGCGGCGTGTGGTTCCAGTTGCTGACGATTGCCGACGAGTTGCTTGCCATGCGGGCGCGGCGCGAACTCGAACAAGGCGCGGGCGCCGACGAGGTGCCCGGGTCCTTCGCCAGCGTGGTCGCGCAGATGGCGGCGAACGGCCGCTCGGCGGGGGAAGTCCAGGCCACGCTCGATGAGCTATGTGTCGGGCCGACCATGACCGCGCACCCCACGGAGGCCAAGCGCGTCACGGTGCTGGAGATCCATCGCCGCATCTATCGCAAGCTGACCGAGCTCGACCAGCCGCGCTGGGCGCCGCGCGAACGCGACCTGTTGGTCGCCGATCTGGAAAGCGAGATCGAGCTTCTGTGGATGACGGGCGAGCTGCGACTTGAGCGCCCGACGGTCGAGGGCGAAATCGCCTGGGGCCTGCACTTCTTTCGCGAGGTCATCTTCGAGGCAACGCCGCAGCTCTACGGCAAGCTTCAAGGCGCGTTCGAGCGCCACTATCCGGGAGAGCCGATCAGAATCCCGTCCTTCATGCGCTATGCCTCGTGGATCGGCGGCGACCGCGACGGCAATCCGAATGTGACGGCCGCAGTCACCGCTCATGCCCTGGCCGAATACCGCAATACTGCCATGGGCTGGTATCTGACGCAGGTGCAGCGGCTGGTGACGGTGCTCAGCGCCAGCTCCAACGTCATCGACCTGCCGCCGGGCTTTAAGCCGGTGCTGCAAACGGCGCTTGATAAAAGCGGACAGGCGCAAGCGATTGCCGCCCGCAACCCCGATGAACCGCTTCGCCAATTCGCTTCGGCCATGCTTGCCCGGCTGGCGGCGACGCGCGACGGCGGCACGGCGGCATATCTCTCGGCGGAAGCGTTTCGTGCCGATCTCAACGCACTGTCTTCCGTTCTCGAAGCGATCGGTGGGCGCGCGGTCGCCAGGCGCTTCGTCCAGCCTCTCATCTGGCAAGCCGGAAGCTTCGGCTTCCGTACGGTCTCGCTCGACATCCGGCAGAACTCCACGGTCGTCAACCGGGCGCTGGCCGAGCTGCTTGCGCTGATAGATCCCGCGGACCCGGTCGCACCCGGCACGCCGCGATGGTCGGCGCACCTCCGCTCAAGCCTCAGCCAGGGCGAGCAACCGGAGATCGACGCAGGCCGGCTCTCGCCTGAGGCGGCCGAACTGCTTTCGACATTCTCTGTCATCGCCAGGCACAATTCGGGCGCGGATACCGACACCGTTGGCTCGTTCGTGCTCAGCATGACCCGCTCGGCCGACGACCTGCTCGCGGTCTATCTGCTGGCGCAATATTGCGGACTTTCGACCGCCCCTGGTAGTAGCGGCACGATCAGGCTGCGCATCGTGCCATTGTTCGAGACCATCGCCGATCTGCAGGCCGCTCCTGCCGTCCTGAATGATTTGCTCGGCGTTTCGCTGGTGCGGCGGACTGTGCGCGATTTTGGCGCGCGCCAGGAAATCATGCTTGGCTATTCGGATTCCAACAAGGACGGCGGCTTCCTCGCCTCCAATTGGGAACTGGCGAAAGCGCAAAAGCGCCTTGCCGCGATCGGGCGCAAGCACAAGGTCAGGATCAGTTTCTTTCACGGTCGCGGCGGCTCCGTCAGCCGTGGCGGCGCGCCGACCGGCCGGGCGATCGCGGCGCAGCCGGCGGGCACTGTCGCCGGCAGGATGCGGGTAACCGAGCAGGGCGAGGTCGTTTCTTCGAAATTCGCCAATCGCGGCACCGGCCTCAACCAGCTCGAGGTTCTCGCCGCCGGCGTTCTGGCCCACAGTGTCGGATCGCCCGCTGATGTCGGGCCGAAGGAAACGCCGGAGTTCGACGAAGCGCTCGAGGCTCTGGCGGGCATGTCGCAGGCATCCAATGCCCGGTTGATGGCCGAGCCCGGCTTCCTCGATTATTTCAACCAGGCGAGCCCCGTTGCGGAACTGGCGCTGCTGAAGATGGGCTCACGGCCGGATCGCCGTTTCGGCGCCAGCGGCATTGCCGACCTGCGCGCCATTCCATGGGTGTTCGCCTGGAGCCAGAACCGTCATCTGTTGACCGGCTGGTATGGCATCGGCAGCGCGCTGAACGCCTTCGTCACGGTGCGCGGCGAGGCCGGGCGCGAGCTTCTGGCCCGCATGTTCGAGCGCTCGCGCTTCTTCCGTCTGATCGTCGACGAGGCCGAGAAGACGCTCTACCAGTCCGACATGGAGATCGCGCAGCTCTACGCCGGCCTGGTAGCCGACGCCGATGCAGCTTGGCGAATCTACGGCCGCATCGGAGCCGAATACGAGCTGACGCGACGCCTGATCGGTGACCTCACCGGCGGCGATCTTTCCGCGCGCTTTCCGATGTTCAAGCGGCGTTTCGACAATCTGCGGCGACAGATGGACGACATCCACCGCCTGCAGGTCGATCTGCTGCGCGAGGTTCGGACCAGTCCCGGCACGGCGGATCGAAGGCGGACGACCGACGCCCTGCTCGTCTCGATCAATTGCATCTCGGCGGGCCTTGGCTGGACGGGATAGGCCCGGTTTTTTGTCAGAACTGAAGGGCTTGAAACCCAAAGCGGCGGTGCGGTCCTCAGGATCTGGCGCCGCTTTTGTTTTGGCCCGCAGGACGTCGGACGCGCCACCTCACGGGCTCATCCAAGCAATGCCTTTTTGGGGGAGAATGGTGCGGTCGAGAAGACTCGAACTTCCACGGGTTGCCCCACAGCGACCTCAACGCTGCGCGTCTACCAATTCCGCCACGACCGCACGTGGTAGGAGCCGGAACCGTCCGGCCCGGGGCCTGTAGCAAATCGTTTCCGGCGAAACAAGGGTGCCGTGCGGAATATTCGCTAATGCATGTCGCCCAAAAGTGCATGACGGTTTTGGGAGAACGACATGCATCAGACAAAGCTCCTGGCGCAATGCTCCACAGCCTCGACACGGGCCGGCCGAAACTGGACGTTTCAGCCAATTGCCGCCATATGAGGGGAGCATCGAGAAAGTTCCATGACAGAACGCAGCCAGATCGCCACGTCGTTCCTGCCCCTTCCCGGTTCGGCGCCGGTCGAGTGGGTCATCGAGCCCGGCCTGACGTCTTATCCCGACGCGCTCGCCTTCATGGAATCGCGCGCCGAGGCCATCCGCAATGGCGCTGCCGGCGAGATGGTCTGGCTGGTCGAGCATCCGCCGCTCTACACCGCCGGCACCAGCGCCCGTATCGAGGACCTCATCGACCCTGACCGCTTTCCCGTCTTCGCCGCAGGACGCGGCGGCGAATACACCTATCACGGCCCCGGCCAGCGCGTGGCCTATGTCATGCTCGACTTGAAGCGCCGGCGCGAGGATGTCCGCGCCTTCGTCGCCGCGCTCGAAGAGTGGATCATCGGCACGCTTGCCGCCTTCAACGTGCGCGGCGAGCGCCGCGAGGATCGCGTCGGCGTCTGGGTGGTGCGGCCGGATCGCCCTGCCATGCCTGACGGCAGGCCCGCCGAGGACAAGATCGCCGCCATCGGCATCAGGCTCAGGCGCTGGATAAGCTTTCACGGCATTGCCATCAATGTCGAGCCGGAGCTTTCCCACTTCGGTGGCATCGTGCCCTGCGGCGTTTCGGACCATGGCGTGACCAGCCTCGTCGATCTCGGCCTTCCGGTCACCATGGCCGATCTCGATCTCGCGCTGAAATCCGCCTTCGAGGACGTGTTCGGGCCTGCCGCGGCCCCGGTCGCCGAGCCGGCCCGAAAGGCAGGGTAATCCGGCGCGGCTACATCAGTTGCGCGGAGGCCCAGAGCACGCCATAGCCGTGAATGGAAAAGACCGCCAGCAGCGCGCCGGCCATGGCTAGGCGATCGAAGGCGTGGATCGGCTTCAGCTCGTGACGCGGTTTCACGCCGCTGCCGACCGTGAGCAGGCTGAGGACCGAGAACACCGCGCCGGCGACGAGCAGAAAGCTTGGCGAGAAGCCGGCGCGCCAGCCGAGCGCCAGCAACGCGAACAGCAGCAGGAAGGAGGCCAGCGCCAGCGCGATCGGGCCCGGGCAGATTTGGCGCAGCACTTGGCCGCCGTCGAATTTCCACACCGGCACCAGATTGGCGATGTTGAACAGCGACGCGCAGCCGGCAAGCGTCGCCAGCAGCACTGCCGCCGGGCGGTGTCCTTCGCTGCCGGCAAGGCCGCTGGCGGCGATCAGCAGAGGCACCAGGAAAGCGGAGAAGCCCGCACCCATCAGCGCCACGAAGGCGACCTCGAAGCGGCTGTCATACGGCCTGCCGCCCATGGCGATACCGCCGAGCAACGGAATGAAGATCATGCGCACCCGGCGATGCCCCGTCAGGCGGAATGCCGCCATGTGGCCAAGCTCGTGCAGCGCCACCACCGAAGTTAGGATGACAGCCAGCGCCAGTCCCCCGAGGTTGAGGCCGAAGAACGGCCACAGGATGAAGGCCGAAAGCACGGCAAAGCCTATCTGGCTCACCGGATGCTCGAACCAGCCGCCCCTGCGATACGTTCCGGTTCTCGCCCAGACCTGCAACTTGGCGAGCTCGCGGCGCATGGCGAAGTAGCGGAAGATCAGGAAGGCGACACCGCGATAGCGGTCGGTTTGCGTGAGCGTAACGCGCGTCGCATCGCCTTCGGGCGCGAGCGCGGTGGTTTCGCGATAGTCGGCCCAGAACGAGGGATCGAGAGCCGTGTCCTCAACGACTCGCATCGAGAAACGGCTGCCTTCCACCACATCGTCGAGCCGCGCCTTGCGTTCGATCGGCCGCCCGTCGCGCCCTTCCCAGGACAGTTTGATCAGCGCCGTCCCCTCGCCGTCCAGCGGTTCGACGGAAAGGATTTCACCCGACCAGCCGGCGTCGCTGCCGAACGGCCACAGCGCCTGCACAGGCGATTCCGGTCAGCCTCGATCACGCGGCTGACCGTAACCGTGCGCAGCCCGAGCGGCACCGTCATCAAGAGAAAGATCAGCTCGAGATTTCCGGCCACGAGTGTGACCGTGGCGATGACCGACACTGCCCTTGCTCCCTGTTTTTGCGAGCCAAGCTAGCGGGGGTGCGGCCAAGAAAAGCTTAACAATGGGCGAGCTCGTGCCCGTCCCAAACAGAGAGCGGACCCTTCGTCCGCCCAAGGGGGCGGCCGCCAGCCGCCTGCTCACATGGCGCCAATCCAGATCGCCATGGAAATGAGAAAGGTGCTCATGCAGACCAGCGAGACGACATCCTGAACCAGATCGGCCATAACTCTCTCCTGTTGTTAATATGTTCGCAATTTGTTCTAATTTTGTTCGAATGTCAACGATCAGCCGAGAGGCATGCTGGCGAATTCAGGCGATCCGTTTGCGCACGGTTAAGGAAAGGTTGACGAGACGATAGGCTCTTTTTGAGCGCGCGGAGGGCAAGTCGAGATCGGGCAGAGCCGAGGATAGTAAGTTCCGAGAACCGGAGACGGCGGTACTGTACGCGCAAGAAACTGCGGTCGAGGCCGGCCCCAGCCTAATATCGGCTTGCCTTAAAGCGGCACCACCTTGCCTTCTGCCAGCGTCACCCGCCGGTCCATGCGCGAGGCCAGCTCGTGATTGTGGGTGGCGATCAGCGCCGCCAGCCCCGACTGCCTGACCAGCGCCTCCAGCGCATCGAACACGTAAGAGGCGGTGGCCGGGTCGAGATTGCCGGTAGGTTCGTCGGCCAGCAGCACCAGCGGCGCATTGGCGACCGCGCGCGCGATCGCCACGCGCTGCTGCTCGCCGCCGGATAGCTCGGCCGGCCGGTGCTGCGCCCGCTTGCCGATCTGCATGTAGTCGAGAAGCTGCGCCGCCCGCTCGGATGCCTCCTTGCGGCCGAGCCCCTTGATCAGCTGCGGCATCATGATGTTTTCGAGCGCGGTGAACTCCGGCAGCAGATGATGGAACTGGTAGACGAAGCCGACATCGTTGCGGCGGATAGCGGTGCGCTCGTCATCCGACAGCCGGCCACAGGCGCGGCCGCTGAGGATCACGTCGCCGGCGTCCGGCCGCTCGAGCAGCCCCGCCGTATGCAGCAGCGTCGACTTGCCGGTGCCCGACGGCGCCACCAGCGCCACCATCTCGCCACGCCTGAGCGAGAAGTCGGCGCCGTTCAGAATGGTCAGCTTGCGCGGCCCCTGGACATAGTGCCGCTCGACGCCCTTCAGCTCGATAATGGCTTCGGCCATCACTCGTACCTCAAGGCTTCGACCGGATCGAGCCGGGCTGCGCGCCAAGCCGGAAACACCGTGGCCAGGAAAGACAGGGTGAGCGCCATGATGACGACATAGGTGGTCTCGCGCGGGTCCATCTTCGCAGGCAACTGGCTGAGGAAATAGAGCTCGGGATTGAACAGGATCCTGCCGGTCATCCAGGAGAAGAACTGGCGGATCGATTCGATGTTGAGGCAGATGACGACGCCGAGCAGCACGCCGGCGATAGTGCCGGTGACCCCGATCGCAGCCCCCGTCATCAGGAAAATGCGCAGGATCGCGCCGCGCGACGCGCCCATGGTGCGCAGGATCGCGATGTCGTGGCCCTTGTCCTTCACCAGCATGATGAGGCCGGAGATGATGTTGAGCGCCGCCACCAGCACGATCAGCGTGAGAATCATGAACATGACGTTGCGCTCGACCTGCAGCGCCGAGAAGAAGGTCTCGTTGCGCTGGCGCCAGTCGACGAGGTCGACCGGCCGCTGCGCCGCCTGCTCGACCAACGGCTTCAGCGCATCCACATTGTCCGGATTGTCGACATAGATCTCGATGGTCTGCGCCCGTCCGTCCATGTTGAAATAGAGCTGCGCTTCCGAAAACGGCATGTAGACGATCGAGCTGTCATATTCCGACATGCCGACCTCGAAGATCGCCGCCACCTTGTAGCCCTTCATGCGCGGCGTGGTGCCAAGCGGGGTAACGTCGCCTTCGGGTGAGATCAGCGTGATGGTGTCGCCGAGCACCAGCCCGAGATTCTCGGCCATGCGCTTGCCGATCGCCACGCCATCGCCGGTGTCGAAACCGTCGAGCGTGCCCTGCTTGATGTTGCTGGACACAATCGAGATCTTGTTGAGATCCTCGGCGCGAATGCCGCGCACCAGCGCGCCGGTGCCGCCGCCGACATTGCCTTGCGCCAGCACCTGCCCGTCGATCAGCGGGATAGCGTATTTGACGCCGGCAACGCCGTTGATGCGGCTCGCCACCTGCGCATAGTCCTCCAGCGGCGAATCGAGCGGCTGCACGATCAGATGGCCGTTGACGCCGAGGATGCGGGTGAGCAGCTCGGCGCGAAAACCGTTCATCACTGCCATGACGACGATCAGCGTGGCGACGCCCAGCATGATGCCGAGGAACGAGATCGAGGCGATGACCGAGATCACCGTCTCCTTGCGCCGCGAACGCAGGTAGCGCCACGCCACCATGCGCTCGAAGCCTGAAAAGGCGCCTGCCGGCGATCGAGCTGCAGCCGCCTCGCCCATCAGGCGATACCCAGGCGTTTCTGGGCCTCCGCAATCGGCAGCGTCTCGCGCTCGCCGCTCCGGCGGTGCTTGATCTCGACCTCGCCGCTAGCCACCCCGCGCGGTCCGACGATCACCTGCCAGGGCAGACCGATCAGGTCGGCGGTTGCGAACTTGCCGCCCGGCCGCTGGTCGGTGTCGTCATAAAGCACGTCCTTGCCGGCCGAGGTCAGCGCTGCGTAGAGCTCGTCGCAGACGCGGTCGCATTCGGCATCGCCGACCTTCATGTTGATCAGACCGATATTGAACGGCGCGACCGCTTCCGGCCAAATAATGCCGTTATCATCATGGCTCGCCTCGATGATTGCCGCGACCAGCCGCGACGGGCCGATGCCGTACGAGCCGCCCGAAGCATAATGGTCCTTGCCATCGGGACCGGTGACCTTCGCGTTCATCGGCTTGGAATACTTCTCGCCGAAATGGAAGATATGGCCGACCTCGATGCCGCGCGCCGAGAGCCTCTCGCCTTCGGGCACCTTCTCCCATGCCGCTTCGTCATGCATCTCGTCGGTGGCGGCGTAAGGAGTCGTCCATTTCGTCACGATGCCGCCGATCTCGGCATCGTTGGAGAAGTTCGTATCCGCGCCGGGCACGTCGAGCGACAGATAGGCGCGGTCGCAGAACACCTGGCTCTCGCCGGTCTCGGCCAGGATGATGAATTCGTGGCTGAGGTCGCCGCCGATCGGGCCGGTATCGGCGCGCATCGGAATGGCCTGCAGGCCCATGCGCGTGAACGTCCTCAAGTATGAGACGAACATGCGGTTATAGGCGGCTCTGGCGCCTTCAAAATCGAGATCGAAGGAGTAAGCGTCCTTCATCAGGAACTCGCGCGAGCGCATCACGCCGAAGCGGGGGCGCACCTCGTCGCGGAACTTCCACTGGATGTGATAGAGGTTGAGCGGCAGGTCCTTGTAGGACTTGACGTAGGCGCGGAAGATCTCGGTGACCATTTCCTCATTGGTCGGACCATAGAGCATGTCGCGGTCCTGCCGGTCCTTGATGCGCAGCATCTCCTTGCCGTAGTCATTGTAACGGCCGCTCTCGCGCCACAGATCCGCCGACTGGATGGTCGGCATCAGGATTTCCAGCGCGCCGGCTCGATTCTGCTCCTCGCGGATGATCTGGCAGACCTTGTCCAGCACGCGCTTGCCGAGCGGCAGCCAGGAGAAGCTGCCCTGCCCCTGCTGGCGGATCATGCCGGCGCGCAGCATCAGCCGATGCGAGACGATTTCGGCCTCACGGGGGTTTTCTTTGAGAATGGGCAGGAAGTAGCGCGACAAACGCATGGACTGGTCCGTGAATGAAAAAATGGCGGCGCGGGGAATCGGCGCAACCGAGGCTGCTTGCCCGGGCTTCATAGCCATTTCATGACCGAATGGAAACCCGAGCGCTCCAAAGTGTTGCGGCGTTCTGCGCATGATCAAAAGGCCCGTTTTGGCCACCAAAGTGCCGCATCTGGCCTTTTGATCGATTCACAAGCAAGCGCTGCCCCACTATTGTGCAGTGCAGCACGATATTGCCTATTTGGGGGCAAAATTCTTCGTGACATTTTCACCTGCCTTGGTCTAGTGTGCGCCGATAACCGAGAGGGCGGAGAAAAATCTGCTCTCCTACGCGGTCAAAGTCTTGGGAGGATGCGATCTAGGCGCGGTTACTCGCTGCCGCCGGACACCGGAAACAGATCGGACGCGTTTAAATTGCAAGGCCTCGTGCCTTGCATTTTTTTTGTGCAATCATCTGCTTAGGACCACGACCTGCCAAACAGCATTATGCTGCGTTAGCCCTCAAAATCGGAAGTCGGTTTCCGATTTCAACCAGCACGGGCGCGGGTTGATCAATACTTGCGGAACTGTGCAGGGCGCTAGCGGCCGGCAGTATGAGTAAAGTCCGGCACGATGTGCGGGATGTCGTCGAAGCCGAAGCCGAGCCCCCTTGTCAGGCCGTAGAAAATGCCGATCACGATCGCGGTGACGACCGTCGTGCGGATCGCCGCGCGCAGCATGTGCGGTCCCTTCGGCGCGCTCGAGACCGTGCCGAGCGTCACGTCCTTGTCCTCATCCTGGGTGCGCAGGCTGAAGGGCAGCACCGCAAACAGCACCAGCCACCAGGTGACGAAGAACAGTGCGACAAAGGAAACCCAGTTCATGCCTGCTCCAATTCGACCAGCGTGCCGAAGAAATCCTTGGGATGCAGGAACAGCACCGGCTTGCCATGCGCGCCGATCTTCGGATTGCCGTCGCCGAGCACGCGCGCGCCGCTCGCCTTGAGCTGGTCGCGCGCGACGAGGATATCGTCGACCTCGTAGCAGACATGATGCATGCCGCCCGACGGGTTCTTCGCGAGGAAAGCCGCGATCGGTGAAGCGTCGCCCAGCGGCTCCAGCAGCTCGATCTTGGTGTTGCCGACATCGACGAACACAACCGTGACGCCATGTTCCGGCAGCGCCTGCGGCTCGCTCAGCCGAGCGCCCAGCGTATCGCGATACGCAGCTGTCGCCGCAGCCAGGTTCGGCACGGCAAGCGCGACATGATTTAGGCGTCCGAGCATAAGCGCTCCGAAAGTTAGGGGAGTAGGGGGGTAGGAAAAACTCCGAGCTATTTGCTATTCCCTTCTCCCTTATTCCCGTACTCCCCTACTCCCTTATCTAGTGACAAACACCGTCACCAGCGGCTTCTTGCCCCAGGCTTCGTTGGCGGCGCCGCGGACGGCGCGGCGCACGGCCTCCTGCACAAGGTCGAGGTCTTTTCTGCGCTGGCGGGGGATCGAGTCCACCGCGCCGATTGCCGCATCGAGCATCAGGTCCTCTAGCGTCTCGCCGCTGGCATCGGCCTCGGCGACGCCGATCGCCACCAGATCGGGATCGCCGGCTAGCTCGTATTTCTCGTCGAGCACGACGTTGACCGCGACATGCCCGGCATAGGACAGCTTGCGCCGGTCGCGTATGCCCATCGCCTGGTCGGTTCCGATCAAGTATCCATCCTTGTAGAGGCGGCCGAACGGCACCTGGTCGATGATCGTGGCCGGACCGGGCCAGAGCCTCAGCATATCGCCGTCGCGCACCTGTGCCACCTGGCCGATGCCCGACATCGACATCAGCGAGCCCTGCGCCACCAGATGCGCCGCCTCGCCGTGCACCGGCACGCCGATCTGCGGCCGCACCCATTCATACATCTTGCGCAATTCGCTGCGGCGCGGATGGCCGGAGACATGCACCAGCGCGTCGCCGTCCTCGATGATCTTCATGCCGAGGTCGATCAGCCGGTTCTTGATCTCCAGGATCGCCTTCTCGTTGCCGGGAATGGTGCGCGAGGAAAACACCACCGTGTCGCCGGCCGTCAGCGCCACCGACTTCATCTCGTCGCGCGACAGCTTCGCAAGTGCGGCCAGCGGCTCGCCCTGGCTGCCGGTGCAGATGACCACCAGATTCTCGCGCGGGATATAGCCGTAATCCTCCTCGGCAATGAATTCCGGCAGGCCGTCCATGTAGCCGAGTTCGGTCGCGACATCGATCACGCGCTTCAGCGAGCGGCCGAGCACAAGGCACTGCCGGCCGGCGTCCCGCGCAGCCTTGGCGATCGAAACGATGCGCCCGACATTGGAGGAAAAGGTGGTGACCGCGACGCGGCCCTTGGCGTTTTCGATGACGCCTTTCAGGCCCTCGCCGACCGCCACTTCCGACGGCGACTCCCCTTCCCGCAGCGCATTGGTGGAATCGCAGATCAGCGCCAGCACGCCCTTGTCGCCGTAAGCGCGGAAGCGCGCCTCATCCGTCTTGGGGCCGATCGTCGGCGCCGGATCGATCTTCCAGTCGCCGGTGTGGATTACCGTGCCGGCGGGCGTAGCGATCGCCAGCGACATCGGCTCGGGAATGGAATGCGCAACCGGGATGGCTTCGATCTCGAACGGCCCGATAGTGAACGTCTCGCCGGCCCTGTAGATCATTGCCGGGATTTTTGGCGCGTTCTGCTCGCCCTGCCGTTTGGCCTCCAGCAGGCCGGCGGTGAACGGCGTCATCCAGACCGGCACTTTGAGCTTCGGCCAGATATCGAGCAGCGCGCCGTAATGGTCCTCATGCGCATGGGTTACGACCACGCCGCGCAAGCCGTCGAGGTTCTCCTCGATGAAGCGTGTGTCGGGCAGGATCAGATCGACGCCCGGATGCGCGCTGTCCGGAAATGTGACTCCGACATCGACTACGATCCATTCGCGCGCGTCCGCGGGCCCGTAGCCATAGAGGGCGAAGTTCATGCCGATCTCGCCGACGCCGCCGAGCGGCGCGAAGACGAGTTCGGCGTTCTCAGTATTCGCCATAAATCCTTTCCTTCCTGGCCAGTCAGGCCAAGCCAATCAAATCAAGTCGTCAAAGACGGGCCGACGCGACCGCGCCGAAATGCACGTCGCCGGCCGCGATCGTCAAAACAGTTCCGTCATCGTCGCGGATCACGAAACGGCAGTCCTCGTCAATGGTTTCGAAGACGCCGCGCACCACATTGCCGTCAATTCTGACAGCAACCTCGCCGCCGAGCCCCGCGGCGCGCGCCAACCAGCGTTTCCTGATCGCGCTAAGTCCCCGCCCGTCGTCCCACAATCTGAAATTCTCGCTCCAGGCATCCGAGAGCGCCAGGAACAGCATCTCGGCATCGCAATTGGCACCCAGCGCCTGCAGCGACGTCGCCGGATAAGGCAGATCCTCGGGGTATGCCACGACGTTGACGCCGATGCCGACGGCAACCGCGAAACGGCCGCCTTCGAGCAGGGTCGATTCCAGCAGGATGCCGGCAAGCTTGGCGCCGGTGGCGAGCACGTCGTTCGGCCATTTCAGCTCGAAGCGGTTGCGTCCTTCGCTGGCTCCGTCCAGGCCAACGGCGATCCGGCCTTGCGGGACGACGGCATCGAGCGCGTCGGCCAATGCAAGCCCGGCGACGAAGCCAAGCGTCGCGGCGAGCCGCAGCTCGCCATTCGGAACCAGAAGCAGCGTCGCCGCCAGATTGCCTTCAGGCGTCGCCCAGGCGCGGCCGCGCCGACCGCGTCCGCTTTCCTGCTTCTTCGAGACGACCCAGAGTTTTCCCGGATCGCCCGCGCGCGCGTGCTCCAGCGCCAGCGCGTTGGTCGAGCCGACGCTGTCATGGGCCTCGAGCCGGAACCCCTCCGACGCCGCGGTTGGAGCCAGCCGAAATGCCATCCCGTCAGAAGAAGGTCTTGGCGGCGGCTTCGGCATAGCTGCCGATCGGCCCGCCGATCAGCACATAGAACAGCACGAAGGCGCCGCTGACGCCGAGCACGAGGCGCAATTCGCTGGCCATCGGCACAAAGCCGCCGACAGGCTCGTCGAACCACATGATCTTGATGATGCGCAGGTAATAGTAGGCGCCCACCACCGAAGCCAGCACGCCGATGATCGCCAGGGCATAGAGATGCGCGTTGATGGCGGCGAGGAACACGTACCATTTCCCCCAGAAGCCGGCGAGCGGCGGAATGCCGGCCAGCGAGAACATCAGGATGGTGAGGATGGTGGCCATGATGGGATTGGTCGAGGCGAGGCCCGCCAGATCGCCGATCTGCTCGACATTGCCCTCCTTGCGCCGCATGGCGAGGATGAAGGCGAAGGTGCCGAGCGTCATCACCAGATAGATCAGCATGTAGATCGCCAGGCCGCGCACGCCGGCCTGACTGTTCGCGGCAAGGCCGACCAGCGCGTAGCCCATATGGCCGATCGAGGAATAGGCCATCAGCCGTTTGATGTTGGTCTGGCCGATCGCGGCGAAGGCGCCGAGCGCCATCGAGGCGATCGAGATGAAGACGACGATCTGCTGCCAGTCGGCGGCGATCGGCTTGAAGGCGCCCATGGTGACGCGCACGATCAGCGCCATCGCCGCCATCTTCGGGGCGGCGGCCAGGAAGGCGGTGATCGGCGTCGGCGCGCCCTCATAGACGTCCGGCGTCCACATGTGGAACGGCACCGCCGAGATCTTGAAGGCGAGGCCGGCGAGCACGAAGACCAGGCCGAAGACAAGGCCGAGCTGACGTTCGCCGCTGCCCAGCGCCGTCGCGATCTCGTGAAAGCCGGTGTTGCCGGTATAACCGTAGACCAGCGAGATGCCGTAGAGCAGCATGCCCGACGACAGCGCTCCGAGAACAAAATATTTGAGGCCGGCCTCGGTCGAGCGGACATTGTCACGGTTGATCGCCGCCAGCACATAGATCGCCAGCGACTGCAGCTCGAGCCCGAGATAAAGGCCGATCATGCCGTTGGCCGAGATCATCAGCATCATGCCGAGCGTGCACAGCACGATCAGCACCGGATATTCGAACTTGTCGAAATGCTCCTGCCTGGCAAACCGCATCGACATGACGAGCGTGACGGCCGAGCCGATCAGCGCCAGCATCTTCATGAAGCGGCCGAAGGAGTCCTGGACGAAAGCGCTGCCATAGGCAGACCCCTCGCCGCCGGAGAAAGCCAGCCAGAGGCCGGCGATCACAAGCACCGCGACCGCGAGCCCGGTCACCGTCGTGGTGTTGTTGGAGCGCGAATAGGCACCCACCATCAGAAGCGCCAGCGCGCCGATGGCGAGGATCAGTTCCGGCGTTGAGAGCGAAAGGCTGGAGAGAAGGTCCGGCGTCATGGTATTTCCCCGGTCAGTTCGCCGCCGCGGTCTGCGCGGAATTGATGGAAGCGGTGACGTTGGTGACGAGCGCCTTGACCGACTGCGTGGTGGCATCGAAGACAGGCGCCGGATAGACGCCCAAGAAGATCACCAGCACCACCAGCGGGTAGATGATCGCCTTCTCGCGCGTCGAAAGATCGAGCAGGTTCTTCAGGCTCTCCTTGGTCAGCGCGCCGAAGATCACGCGGCGGTAGAGCCAGAGCGCGTAGGCTGCCGACAGGATCACGCCGGTAGCGGCGAAGAACGCCACCCAGGTGTTCACCCGAAACACGCCGAGCATGGTCAGGAACTCGCCGACGAAGCCGCTGGTGCCCGGCAGGCCGACATTGGCCATGGTGAAGATCATGAACGCGGTCGCGTATTTCGGCATGTTGTTGACCAGCCCGCCATAGGCGTCGATTTCGCGCGTATGCATGCGGTCATAGATGACGCCGACGCACAGGAACAGCGCGCCGGAGACGAGCCCATGGCTGAGCATCTGGAACATCGCGCCCTGCACGCCCTCCTGATTCATCGCGAAGATGCCCATGGTGACGAAGCCCATATGGGCGACCGACGAATAGGCGATGAGCTTCTTCATGTCCTCCTGCATCAGCGCCACCAGCGAGGTGTAGATGATGGCGACGACCGAGAGCGTGAAGATCAGCGGCGCGAACATCTCCGACGCCAGCGGGAACATCGGCAGCGAGAAGCGCAGGAAGCCGTATCCGCCCATCTTCAACAGGATGCCGGCCAGGATGACCGAACCCGCCGTCGGCGCCTCGACATGCGCGTCGGGCAGCCAGGTGTGCACCGGCCACATCGGCATCTTCACCGCGAAGGAGGCGAAGAAGGCGAGCCACAGCCAGGTCTGCATGTTGGCCGGGAAGTTGTGCGTCAGCAGCGTGGTGATGTCGGTCGTGCCGGACTGGAAGAACATCGCCATGATGGCGAGCAGCATCAGCACCGAGCCGGCAAGCGTATAAAGGAAGAACTTGAACGAGGCATAGACGCGCCGCTTGCCGCCCCAGACACCGATGATGATGAACATCGGGATCAGGCCGCCCTCGAAGAAGACGTAGAAGAGCACGATGTCGAGCGCGCAGAACACGCCGATCATCAGCGTCTCGAGGATCAGGAAGGCGATCATGTAGGCCTTGACGCGCTTCTCGATCGCATCCCACGAGGCCAGGATGCAGAGCGGCATCAGGAAGGTGGTCAGGATGACGAACAGCATCGAGATGCCGTCGACGCCCATATGGTAGGAGATGCCCGAATCCAGCCAGGCGTGCTTCTCGACGAATTGGAAGCCGGCCTGCGAATTATCGAAGTCCTTCCAGATGAACAGCGACACCACGAAGGTGAACGCCGTCGTGATGAAGGCGATCGAGCGGATGTTGCGGCGCGCGTTTTCGCTGTCGTCGCTGATCGGCAGAATGAGCAGAACACCAACCAGCGGCAGGAAGGTGACCAGCGAGAGGATTGGCCAGTCGGTCATCAGAGCATCATCCAGGTGACGAGAGCGGCCACGCCGATCAGCATGGCGAAGGCATAGTGGTAGAGGTAGCCGGTCTGCAATTTGACGACGCGGTTGGTGACGTCGACGACGCGCGCCGAGATGCCGTCCGGGCCGAGCCCGTCGATGATGGCGCCGTCACCGGTCTTCCATAGGAACCGGCCGAGGCGCTTCGCCGGCCGCACGAAAAGGAAGTCGTAGAGCTCGTCGAAATACCATTTGTTGAGCAGGAAGCCGTAGAGCAGGCGATGGTTGGCGGCGACGCTCCGGGGCAGTTCCGGCGAGCGGATGTAGAACTTCCACGCGACCGCAAAGCCGATGACCATGGCGATGAACGGAGCCAGTTCCACCCACAACGGCAATTCGTGGATCTCGTGCAGGATGTGGTTGTCCGGCAGCGTGAACAGCGAGGCCTTCCAGAACTCGGCATAGCCCTCGCCGATGAAGGCGCCGTGGAAGATGATGCCGGCAAACAGCGCGCCGGCAGCCAGCACGTAGAGCGGCACCAGCATCACCGGCGGCGATTCATGCACGTGATGCATGACCTCGTGGCTGGCGCGCGGCTCGCCGTGGAAGGTCATGAAGATCAGCCGCCAGGAATAGAAGCTTGTGAAGGCGGCGGCGATCACGAGCAGCACGAAGGCAAAGCCCGCGACCGCGTTGTGGCTGGCAAAGGACGCTTCGATGATGGCGTCCTTGGAGAAGAAGCCGGCGGTGCCGATCACCGTCGCCGGGATCCCGACGCCGGTCAGCGCCAGGGTGCCGATCACCATCATCCAGTAGGTCTTGGGGATGAGCGTCCTCAACCCGCCCATCAGGCGCATGTCCTGCTCGTCGGAGACGGCGTGGATGACCGAGCCCGAGCCGAGGAAGAGCAGCGCCTTGAAGAAGGCATGCGTGAACAGATGGAAGATCGCCGCGCCATAGGCGCCGACGCCGAGCGCCACGAACATATAGCCGAGCTGCGAGCAGGTCGAATAGGCGATGACGCGCTTGATATCGTTCTGGACAAGGCCGACGGTGGCAGCGAAGAAGGCGGTGAAGGCGCCGATGAAGGTGACGACGGTCAGCGCCGAATGCGACAGCTCGAACAGCGGCGAGAGCCTCGCCAGCATGAACACGCCGGCCGTCACCATGGTCGCGGCATGGATCAGCGCCGAGACGGGCGTCGGGCCTTCCATGGCATCGGGCAGCCAGGTGTGCAGCGGCACCTGCGCCGACTTGCCCATGGCGCCCATGAACAGCAGCAGGCAGACCACCGTTAGCGAAGTGTGCTTGTCGAGCGCATGGCCGAGGAAGGTGAGCACCGCGGCGCCCTCCGGCGCGCCTTCGGCCGGAAGGAAGGAGGCTGCGTTGGCAAAGACTGTGCCGAGATTGACCGAGCCGAACAGCACGAAGACGCCGAAGATGCCGAGCGCGAAGCCGAAGTCGCCGACGCGGTTGACGACGAAGGCCTTGATCGCCGCGGCGTTGGCGGAGGGCTTCTTGTACCAGAAGCCGATCAGCAGATAGGAGGCGAGGCCGACGCCTTCCCAGCCGAAGAACATCTGCACCAGATTGTCGGCCGTCACCAGCATCAGCATCGCGAAGGTGAACAGCGACAGATAGGCGAAGAAGCGCGGCCGGTTCGGATCGTGGTGCATGTAGCCGATCGAATAGATATGGACCAGCGCCGACACGGTGTTGACGACGACCAGCATCACCACCGTCAGTGTGTCGATCCTGAGCGCCCAGGCGACGTCGAGCCCGCCCGCCTGGATCCAGCGCAGCACCGGCACGGTGAACACTTCGCCATGGCCGAAGCCGACGGTGAAGAAGGCGATCCACGACAGCACCGCCGCGATCACCAGGAAGCCGGAAGTGATGTATTCGGATGCCTTGGCGCCGAGCGAATTGCCGAACAGACCGACAATCAGGAAGCCGAGCAGCGGAAGGAAGACGATGGCCTGGTACATGGTTGTTCCCGTCAACCCTTCATCTGGTTCACGTCTTCGACCGCTATCGAGCCGCGGTTGCGGAAGAAGACGACAAGAATGGCAAGTCCGATCGCGGCTTCCGCCGCGGCGACCGTCAGCACGAACAGGGCGAATACCTGCCCTACGAGGTCATGCAGCGCCGCCGAGAAGGCGACGAAGTTGATGTTGACCGCGAGCAGGATCAGCTCGATCGACATCAGGATGACGATGATGTTGCGGCGGTTCAAAAAGATGCCGAACACGCCGAGCGTGAACAGGATCGCCGATACGGTCAGATAATGCGCGATGCCGACGACCATCTCAGATACCCTCGCCCGACTTGACCTTGCGGATTTCCATGCCCGTTGCCGGCGTGCGGCCGACCTGCGCGGCGATCGACTGCCGCTTGACGCCTTCCTTGTGGCGCAGCGTCAGCACGATGGCACCGATCATGGCGACCAGAAGCACGAGGCCGGCGATCTGGAAATAATAGAGATAGTCCGTGTAGAGGATGTCGCCGAGCGCCGCCGTGTTGGAGCGCGCGGCGAGGTCCGGCGTTGCCTTGGCCACCGTCGAGGCAAGCTGCGGCGCGAAGCTGTAGCCGCCGAGCACGACGATCAGCTCCGCCGCCAGGATCAGCCCGACCAGCGCGCCGATCGGCGCATATTGCAGCGCGCCCTGCTTCATCTCCGCGAAGTCGACGTCGAGCATCATGACGACGAACAGGAACAGCACCATCACCGCGCCGACATAGACGACGAGCAGGATCATCGCCAGGAACTCGGCGCCGGTCAGCATGAACAGGCCAGCGGCATTGAAGAAGGTGAGGATCAGGAACAGCACCGAATGCACAGGGTTGCGCGACGAAATGACCATGAAAGCCGACGCCACGGCGATAAAGGCGAAGAGGTAGAAAAAGACCGCCTCTAGTCCACTCAGCATGGGGTTCCCTCGGGTTCCTGTCCGAACACTGGCTCAGCGCCCCTGCTCGATGTCGCCGCCGCCTCCGGCTGGCAAAGTTGCGTGTTCCTATCGCATGTTCCGATCGGGTTGAAAGACCCGATCGAAAGAAACATGCGACACTCTTTTCATTCCGGAGGATGATCTGGTCCGAAAGTCTGCAACTTTTCGGGGACCATCCTTTGGACGAGGCCTCGCCCCGTCCATGCGTCAAATGTCAGCGATAGGGCGCGTCCAACGCGATGTTGCGCGCCAGCTCACGCTCCCAGCGATCGCCGTTCGCGAGCAGCTTTTCCTTGTTGTAGTAAAGCTCCTCGCGCGTCTCGGTCGCGAATTCGAAATTCGGCCCCTCGACGATGGCGTCGACCGGGCAGGCTTCCTGGCAGAAGCCGCAATAGATGCACTTCACCATGTCGATATCGTAGCGCACGGTGCGCCGCGTACCGTCGTTGCGGCGCGGGCCGGCTTCGATGGTGATCGCCTGTGCCGGACAGATCGCCTCGCAAAGCTTGCAGGCGATGCAGCGCTCCTCCCCATTGGGGTAGCGGCGCAGCGCGTGCTCGCCGCGGAAGCGCGGGCTGGTCGGTCCCTTCTCGTGCGGATAGTTGATCGTCTCCTTCGGCGCAACGAACTGGCGCATCGACAGGAAGAAGGCGCTGACGAAATCCTTCAGCAACAGGGCCTTTGCGGCTTGGGCAAGAGCGGACATCACGCAAACCCCGTGATCTTGAGGAAGGCCGCGGTGGCGACGACCATGAACAGCGAGATCGGCAGGAAGACCTTCCAGCCTAGCCGCATCAGCTGATCATAGCGGTAGCGCGGCACAAACGCCTTCACCATCGAGAACATGAAGAACACCAGGCAGACCTTGAGCACGAACCAGATCAGGCCGGGCACCCAGGTGAAGGGCGCGAAGTCGAACGGTGGCAGCCAGCCGCCGAGGAACAGGATGGTGGCCAGCGCGCACATCAGGACGACGGCGACGTACTCGCCCAGGAAGAAGAGCAGGAACGGCGTCGACGAATATTCGACCATGTGTCCGGCGACGAGTTCCGATTCCGCTTCCACCAAATCGAAGGGCGGACGGTTCGTCTCGGCCAGCGCCGAGATGAAGAACACGATGAACATCGGGAACAGCGACAGCCAGTGCCAGTCGAGGAAGGTGTTGGGCAGGCCGAGCTTGGTGCCGAGGCCATCCTGCTGCGAGAGCACGATGTCGGAGAGGTTGAGCGAGCCGACGCAAAGCAGCACGGTGACGATGACGAAGCCGATCGACACCTCGTAGGACACCATCTGCGCGGCTGAGCGCAGCGCGCCGAGGAACGGATATTTCGAGTTCGACGCCCAGCCGCCCATGATCACGCCGTAGACCTCGAGCGAGGAGATGGCGAAAACATAAAGGATGCCGACATTGATGTTAGCGATAGCCCAGCCTTGATTGACCGGAATGACCGCCCAGGCCGAGATCGCGAGCACGGCTGAGACCAGTGGCGCCAGCAGGAAGACGCCCTTGTTGGCGCCCGACGGGATCACCGGCTCCTTGAAGACGAATTTCAAAAGGTCGGCGAAGGCCTGCAGCGTGCCCCAGGGACCGACCACGTTCGGGCCGCGGCGCAGCTGCACCGCAGCCCAGATCTTGCGGTCGGCATAAAGCACGTAAGCCACAAAGATCAAAAGAACGACGATCAGCACGACCGACTTCAACAGGATCAGCAGCGCCGGCAGCACGTAGAAGGAAAAGAAGGTGTCCATGCTTATTCCGCCGCCTGCTTGAAGCCGCTCTTGGCCAGCGCCGAGCACTCAGCCATCACGGCCGAGGCCCGCGCGATCGGGTTGGTGAGATAGAAGTCCTTCACCGGCGAGGTGAAGGTGCCCTTGTTCAAGCGTCCGCCGAGCTTCGCCGCCCTGGCAACGCCGTCGGCGCTGCCCGCCGCCACATGATCGACGCGGGCAAGATGGGGATGTTCGCCATAGAGCTTCGCGCGCAGCTGCGCCAGCGAATCGAACGGCAGCTTCTTGCCGAGCACATCCGACAGCGCCCGCAGGATCGCCCAGTCCTCGCGCGCTTCGCCCGGGGCGAAACCGGCGCGGTTGGTCTGCTGCACGCGGCCTTCCGTGTTCACATAGGTGCCGGACTTTTCGGTGTAGGCAGCAGCCGGCAGGATGACATTGGCGCGGTGCGCGCCCGCATCGCCATGCGTGCCGATATAGACGACGAAGGCGCCGCCGGTCCTGGCCATGTCGATCTCGTCGGCGCCAAGCAGGAACAGGAGATCCGTCGCGCCCAGCATGCCGGCGACATTCTTGCCGCCCTCGCCCGGCACGAAGCCGACGTCGAGCCCGCCGACTCTGGCCGCCGCGTTGTGCAGCACCGCGAAGCCGTTCCACTCGGCCGTGACGGCATTGACGGTCGTCGCCAGCCTTGCCGCCTGGCCGAGCACTGCCGCGCCGTCCGAGCGCGCCAGGGCGCCCTGGCCGACGATGATCAGCGGATGCGCTGCATTCTTCAGCACCTCGAAGAACTTGCCGTTGCCGTCGGCCAAGTCCTTCAAGGATTCTGGGCCGGCGCCGATGAGCTCGTAGTCATAGCGCGTGTCGCCGATCTCGCCGATGACGCCGATCGGCAGGTTGCCGACGCGCCAGCGCTTGCGGATGCGGGCGTTGAGCACGGAGGCCTCGAAGCGCGGATTGGCGCCGACGATCAGCACCGCGTCGGCCTGCTCGATGCCTTCTATGGTCGGATTGAAGATGTAGCTCGCGCGGCCGAGCGACGGATCGAGCGCAGCGCCGTCCTGGCGGCAGTCGATGTTCTTGGAGCCGAGCGCCGCCATCAAAAGCTTGAGCGCATAGATTTCCTCGACCGCGGCGAGGTCGCCGGCGATCGCACCGACGCGCTCAGGGGCGGTCTTCGACACCTCGTCCTTGATCGCCGCGAAGGCTTCCGCCCAGCTTGCCGGAGCAAGCTTGCCGTTCTTGCGAACGTAGGGACGATCGAGGCGCTGGGTGCGCAGGCCATCCCAGATGAAGCGCGTCTTGTCCGAGATCCACTCCTCGTTCACGGCCTCGTTGACGCGCGGCAGGATGCGCATCACCTCGCGGCCGCGGCTATCGACGCGGATCGCCGAGCCGACGGCGTCCATGACGTCGATCGACTCCGTCTTGGTCAGCTCCCACGGCCGCGCCTGGAAGGCGAACGGCTTGGAGGTCAGCGCGCCGACCGGGCAAAGATCGATGACGTTGCCCTGGAGCTCCGAGGTCATCGCCTGTTCGAGATAGGTGGTGATCTCGGCATCCTCGCCGCGGCCGATCAGGCCGAGTTCGGAGATGCCGGCGACCTCGGTGGTGAAGCGGACGCAGCGCGTGCAGTGGATGCAGCGGTTCATCACCGTCTTGACCAGCGGACCGATATACTTGTCTTCGACCGCCCGCTTGTTCTCATGGTAGCGCGAGGAGTCGACGCCGAAGGCCATCGCCTGGTCCTGCAAGTCGCACTCGCCGCCCTGGTCGCAGATCGGGCAATCCAGCGGATGGTTGATCAGCAGGAACTCCATCACGCCTTCGCGGGCCTTCTTGACCATAGGCGTGTTGGTGAAGATTTCCGGCGTTTCGCCATTCGGGCCGGGGCGCAGGTCGCGCACGCCCATGGCGCAGGAGGCCTGCGGCTTGGGCGGGCCACCCTTCACCTCGATCAGGCACATGCGGCAATTGCCGGCGATGGACAACCGCTCATGGAAGCAGAAGCGCGGCACTTCCGCGCCGGCGTCCTCGGCCGCCTGCAGCAGCGTGTAATGGTCGGGTACCGTGATCTCTTTCCCGTCGACCTTGAGCTTTGCCATTCGCCTCAAACCCTCGCGGATTTCCCGCAATCTTTCGTTCCGGGGCGCGACTGCGCCCGGCATTTCATCTCACTATTTGGCGGCCAGCGCCGCCGCTTGGCCAGTCCAGTCGTCGCGGCCGACGCGGCCGGCGAGCGACAGGTAATCCTCGACCCAGGCGATCTCTTCCAAGGTCCAGGCAGCGATCTGGTCGTAGGACCAGATGCCAAGACCATTCAGCACCTTCTCCAGCTTCGGCCCGATGCCCGATATCGCCTTCAGGTCGGACGGCTTTGCCGGCTTGTCGATCGCCTTGGGCTGCCTGAAATCTTCCGGCATCAGACCGGTCGCGGCCGTTCCGGCTACCGTGTCGCCTCTCGCGTCGAGCGCCTTCTCAGCGCTGGCGTTCGCCGCGATGTCGGTCACATCCCTGGCGAAGGTCTGCGCCTCGGCGATCAGCGTCTCGGTCGCCTTGCGCGCCTTGGACGAATTGTTGGCGGCTTCGGTCCGCGCCTCGAGATCGTCGAGGAACGGCTGGAGCATGCGCTGCGAGGCTTCGACGGCGCCGGAGAACGCGCCCATCCAGACACCCAGGGCATGGTTGGCGAAACCGATGCCTACCGCCGATAGTGCAGCCACGCCCGCGACAGGATGCGCCATCAGGTTGACGGCGCTGGCCATCTCCCTCGGCATCATCTTGGTCAGGTCCGGGTTCATCTTCTCGAGTTCGTCCAAATAAGGCATCAGCGGGTAGGCTATCGAATACGGCGCCATAGACATCTCCTGGTCGTTTCTTCGTACGCCCCGCCATGCTTTCCGTCCCGGGCAATGCCCGTCTTGCAAATCTATTCCGCCGCCGCCATCACCGGCTCGACCCGGTGCGCGTTGCGCGAAAACTCGTCGATGCGGCGCTCCACCTCGCCACGGAAATGCCGCATCAGGCCCTGGATCGGCCAGGCCGCGGCATCGCCCAGCGCGCAGATCGTGTGACCTTCCACCTGCTTGGTGACATCGAGCAGCATGTCGATCTCGCGCTTCTGCGCTTCGCCGCGCACCAGCCGTTCCATCACCCGCCACATCCAGCCGGTGCCTTCGCGGCACGGCGTGCACTGGCCGCAGCTCTCATGCTTGTAGAAGTAGGAAAGCCTGGCGATCGCCTTCACGATATCGGTCGACTTGTCCATGACGATGACAGCCGCGGTGCCGAGGCCGGATTTGAGGTCGCGCAATGCATCGAAATCCATCGGCGCGTCGATGATCTGCTCGGCCGGCACCAGCGGCACCGAAGCGCCGCCCGGGATGACCGCGAGCAGATTGTCCCAGCCGCCGCGAATGCCGCCGCAATGCGTCTCGATCAGTTCGCGGAACGGGATCGACATCGCCTCTTCGAAGGTGCACGGATTGTTGACGTGCCCGGACACGCAGAAGAGCTTGGTGCCGGCATTGTTCGGCCGGCCGAAGGACGAGAACCAGGCAGCACCCCGGCGCAGGATCGTCGGCGCCACGGCGATGGATTCGACGTTGTTGACCGTGGTCGGGCAGCCATAAAGGCCGACATTGGCCGGGAATGGCGGCTTCAGTCGCGGCTGGCCCTTCTTGCCCTCGAGGCTTTCGAGCAGCGCCGTCTCCTCGCCGCAAATATAGGCGCCGGCGCCGTGGTGCATATAGACGTCGAAGTCGTAGCCGGAGGTGTTGTTCTTGCCGATGAGCTTGGCCGCATAAGCCTCGTCGATGGCGCGCTGCAGCGCCTCGCGCTCGCGGATGAACTCGCCGCGCACATAGATGTAAGCAGCGACCGCGCCCATGGCGAAACCGGCGACCAGCGCGCCCTCGACCAGCGTATGCGGATCGTTGCGCAGAATGTCACGGTCCTTGCAGGTGCCAGGCTCGGATTCGTCGGCATTGATGACGAGATAGCTCGGCCGGCCATCGCTCTGCTTGGGCATGAACGACCATTTCAGGCCGGTCGGGAAGCCGGCGCCGCCACGGCCGCGCAGGCCGCTTGCCTTCATTTCGTTGATGATCCAGTCGCGTCCCTTGGCGATCAGGCCGGGTGTATCGTCCCACATGCCGCGCGCCTGCGCTCCGGCCAGCGACTTGTCGAAGAGGCCGTAGATGTTGGTGAAGATGCGGTCTTTGTCCTGAAGCATTGTTCGTCCCTCAGACCGGCTTCTTGCCGAAGACTCGGATGTACTCGGCGACGCCGCCCTTGGCGAGCGCCTTGGCCTGCTTCGCCCAGTCGTCGCGCTCGATACGGCCGCGGAAATTGAGATAGCCGTCGACCCATTCGCGCTCGGCCTTCCTCCACGCAGAGACCTGCGCGAAAGTATAAATGCCAAGCGAATGCAGGACGCCTTCGATCTTCGGACCGACACCGGAGATCAGCTTCAGATCGTCGACCGTTGCCGGACGCGCGATCCCGGCCGGGCGGTTCTTGTCCTCGAGCGAAGGCTTGGCCGTCTTGGTCGCAGGCTGCTTCGCTTCCGGCGACTTGAAGGCGGACGCCGGCTCGGCCTTGGCCTTCGGCCCGCTGCGCGGCTTCGAAACCGCCTCGACTTCCGGAGAAGCCTGGTTGGCATTGGCTGCGGAGTGGCGCGGCGCCCTGACGCTGGCCGCCTTCTCGGTGGCGGGCGAAACCTTGACCGGCGACGGTGTCCTTAGTGCCGGACTGGTTTCGGGCGCGTCGGTTTTCGGCTTGCCGGATTTCGATGGCCCGACAGGGGCCGAGGGCGGCGCGGCAGGCGCCTGCGAGACGACGGCGGCGGATGCAGTAGCCGGCGCTGCGGCAGCGGCTTGTCTGGCTGCCTTCGCGGCGGCCTTGGCTTCCTTGTCGCGGGTGGATTTCAGGATTGCCTTCTCGCTCTTCAGCGTCGTCAGGCCCGTGGCCGGCTCCGAACCGATGCGGCCGTTCTGCGGACCGGGCTTCACCTCGGCGCCTTTGCCGGCTTCATAGAGATCGATGATCTCGGCAAGGCGCTCCGGCGTCAGGTCTTCGAACGTGTCCTTGAAGATCATGACCATCGGCGCGTTGACGCAGGCGCCGAGGCATTCGACTTCCTCCCACGACAGCGTGCCCCTGTCGTTGGTATGGAACTGGTCGTGATGGATCTTAGACCGGCACACATCCATGAGCGCTTCCGAGCCGCGCAGCATGCAGGGCGTGGTGCCGCAGACCTGGATATGGGCGCGGGTGCCGACCGGATTGAGCTGGTATTGCGTGTAGAAGGTGGCGACCTCGAGGCCGCGGATGCGCGGCATGCCGAGCATATCCGAGATCGTCTCGATCGCCGCTTTCGTCACCCAGCCTTCCTGTTCCTGAGCGATCATGAGCAATGGGATGATGGCCGACTGCTCGCGTCCCTTCGGATATTTGGCGATCCACTGCTGCGCCGCCGCAGCGTTCGCCTCGTTGAAGGCGAAGGAGGCTGGCTGGACGCTGGCATCTGCGAGACGGCGGACTGACATTCTTGCTGACCCGATTTAGTTATAGGTGCGATAACAATTTTCGGTGGACCCGACCACACACACGAATTCCTCAGGCCCGCGTTTCAAACGCAAGAACTCGTCGTAGCGGTCGTTCCACCAAGTGACTCGCCCGCAATCGCGAGGTTTAGCAAGGCTCGGCATCTCGGCTACAAACGTCCTCTCGCCCTCACAAGGCGGCCCCGGAGGAGGTCCGAGAACAAAAATTCCTGAATCCAAAAGGACGTGACCACCGAGTTCACGTACCGTCAGGAGATCGCCCTCTGCCACAAGCTTAAATCCGTCGTGAAGAAGATCGGTCGACGTAAGACCGTCTTGGGGCCCAGCTAGGGATGCCTCTACGGAAGCGGCAACACAAGCCGCCGCCAGCAGTGCTTTGGATCGCTGAGTTGCTCCCAATCTCACCGATCGACCTCACCAAACACGATGTCGAGGGAGCCAAGCACGGCGGTGACGTCGGCCAGCATGTGGCCGCGGCACAGGAAATCCATGGCCTGCAGATGCGCAAAACCCGGCGCGCGCAGCTTGCAGCGATAGGGCTTGTTGGTGCCGTCGGAGACGAGATAGACGCCGAACTCGCCCTTCGGCGCCTCGACAGCCGCATAGACCTCGCCGGCCGGCACGCGATAGCCCTCGGTATAGAGCTTGAAATGATGGATGAGCGCTTCCATCGAGCGCTTCATCGCCGCGCGCTTCGGCGGCACCACCTTGCCGTCGAGGTTCGACACCGGTCCGGCGCTCTCCTTGCCGAGCAGAAGATCGACGCACTGGCGCATGATCTTGGCCGATTGGCGCATCTCTTCCATGCGCACGAGATAACGGTCGTAGCAGTCGCCGTTCTTGCCGATCGGGATGTCGAAATCCATCTCGGAATAGCATTCGTAGGGCTGCGCCTTGCGCAGGTCCCAGGCGGCACCCGAGCCGCGCACCATCACGCCCGAAAAACCCCAGGCCCAGGCTTCGGCGAGCGACACCGTGCCGATGTCGACATTGCGCTGCTTGAAGATGCGGTTGCCGGTGAGCAAGGCGTCAAGGTCGTCGACCGACTTCAGGAACGGATCGATCCACTTGCCGATATCCTCGATCAGCTTCTGCGGCAGGTCCTGATGCACGCCGCCTGGCCGGAAGTAGGCCGCATGCATGCGCGAGCCGGAGGCGCGCTCATAAAACACCATCAGCTTCTCGCGCTCGACGAAGCCCCACAGCGGCGGCGTCAGCGCGCCGACGTCCATCGCCTGCGTCGTCACATTGAGGATGTGCGACATGATGCGGCCCATTTCGGAATAGAGCACGCGGATCAGCTGGCCGCGCTTCGGCACCTCGATGCCGAGCAGGCGCTCGGCCGCGAGCGCGAAGGCATGCTCCTGGTTCATCGGCGCGCAATAGTCGAGCCGGTCGAGATAGGGCACCGCCTGCAGATAGGTCTTGGCCTCGATCAGCTTCTCGGTACCGCGATGCAGCAGGCCGATATGCGGATCGACGCGATCGACCACCTCGCCGTCCAGCTCCAGCACGAGACGCAAAACGCCGTGGGCAGCAGGGTGTTGAGGCCCAAAGTTAATGTTAAAATTGCGGACGGAGGTTTCAGCCATTGTGGCGCCTCAATTTGGCTTCGCCTTTTCATCGCCCGGAAGGACGTAATCCGTTCCCTCCCATGGGCTCAAAAAGTCAAAGTTTCTAAATTCCTGCTTCAATTCCACCGGCTCATAGATGACCCGCTTGGCCTCGTCGTCGTAGCGAACCTCGACGAAGCCGGTCAGCGGGAAGTCCTTGCGCAGGGGATGCCCTTCAAAGCCGTAGTCGGTGAGGATGCGGCGCAGGTCCGGATGGCCGGAGAAGAGCACGCCGTAGAGATCATAGGTCTCGCGCTCGAACCAGTCGGCGCCGGGATAGACGCCGGTCAGCGACGGCACCAGCGTCTCCTCGTCGGCCTGGACCTTGAGGCGGATGCGGACGTTCTGCTTCGGCGACAACAGGTGGTAGACGACGTCGAAGCGCTTGGCACGCGACGGATAGTCGGCGCCGCAAATGTCGATGATCGAGACGAACTGGCAGCGCGGGTCGTCGCGCAGGAAGGTCGCGACCTCGGTCAGGTTGCCCGGCTCGACGCAAACCGTCAGTTCGCCATAAGCAAGCACCGTTTCGCCGATGCGGCCGGAGAGCTTCTCGCCGAGATAGGTGGAGAGTTCGTGCAACGCCAAGGCCATTGGTTCACCGTTCGATCGTGCCGGTGCGGCGGATCTTCTTCTGCAACAGGAGAATGCCGTAGAGCAGCGCTTCGGCGCTCGGCGGGCAGCCGGGGACATAGATGTCGACCGGCACGATGCGG
This sequence comes from Mesorhizobium sp. WSM3866, assembly GCF_002294795.1. Taxonomy (NCBI): domain Bacteria; kingdom Pseudomonadati; phylum Pseudomonadota; class Alphaproteobacteria; order Hyphomicrobiales; family Phyllobacteriaceae; genus Mesorhizobium; species Mesorhizobium sp. WSM3866. The sequence goes on from NZ_NSGC01000010.1 coordinate 255,466, forward strand.
TCGCAGCCGCGCACCACCGAATAGGAATAGTGATAATAGCCGCCGCCATTGGCGCACGAACCCATCGAGATGACGTAGCGCGGCTCCGGCATCTGGTCGTAGACCTTGCGCAGCGCCGGCGCCATCTTGTTGGTCAGTGTGCCCGCGACGATCATGATATCGGACTGGCGCGGAGACGCGCGCGGCGCGACGCCGAACCTCTCTGAGTCATAGCGCGGCATCGAGGTGTGGATCATCTCGACCGCGCAGCAGGCGAGACCGAAGGTCATGAACATCAGCGAGCCGCTGCGCGCCCAGGTGATCAGCGCCTCGGTCGAGGTGACAAGGAAGCCCTTGTCGGCCAGCTCATTATTGATCTCGAGGAAGAAGGGATCGTCCTCCCCCACCGGCCTGCCGGTGTTGGGATCGATGATGCCCTTGGGCTTCGGCGCGACGAGGGTGCCTGAACTGTCGTTCAATCCCATTCCAGCGCTCCTTTTTTCCATTCATAGGCAAAGCCGATGGTCAGCACCGCCAGGAACACCATCATCGACCAGAAGCCGAGCATGCCGAGCTTGGAGAAGGACACCGCCCACGGGAACAGGAAGGCGACCTCGAGATCGAAGATGATGAACAGGATCGACACCAGGTAGAAGCGGATGTCGAACTTCATGCGGGCGTCGTCGAATGAGTTGAACCCGCATTCATAGGCGGAAAGCTTTTCCGGATCGGGATTGCGGTAGGCAACCAGGAACGGCGCAACGATCAGCGCCAGGCCGACGACCATCGCCACTGCGATGAAGAGCACGATGGGCAGATACGAACTTAGGAGTGCGCTCATGCGGCGACTTTCCTTCGGCGGCCAGTTCACTTTGATTACAGCAACGGACTCTAAGGCGGAAGCGTGACAGTTTAACCCGCTGAACCGTTTTAGGTGGCCTATGCTGCGACGCGGCGAGGGTTAGCGCAGCGGTTTCGGCGACGCAAGTCAAACCTTCTTCAAAATCCGGCCCTGGACGCCATATCGGAAGAAACTGGTCCGATCCGCTCCTGTTTGATTTCCTTCATGTTTTACTCCACTTTTCTATCCTGACATATCTCCCGCCATTTGCCTGCTAGCATGGCCGGAATCACCGACTGGAAACCCCGGCAAAGGATCAGGGCAAGGTAGCTGGATGAAAGAAAAGATCTCGCTCGCCGCAGCAAGGCGCATTGCGCTCGGCGCGCAGGGTTTTAGCGATGCGCGGCCTGCCGGCACGCCCGATCGTCGCCATCTCGCCCGCGTGCTTTCCCGAACTGGCCTGCTGCAGATCGATTCCGTCAGCGCCGTGGTGCGCGCCCACTATATGCCGCTCTATTCGCGCCTCGGCCCCTACCCGCTTGCGCTGCTCGACAACGCGGCCGTCACCCGCAAGCGAACCGTCTTCGAATACTGGGCCCATGAGGCTTCCTTCCTGCCCGTCGAGACCTATCCGTTGATGCGCTGGCGCATGCAGCGCGCCGAGCAAGGCGAGGAAATGTACCTCGGCCTCGCCAAATGGGGCCGCGAGCGCAAGGCGATGATCGAGGAGATCTACGGGCAAGTCGCGGAACGCGGGCCGATCGCCGCCTCCGACATCGAAGGCCACAAGGGCAATGGCGGATGGTGGGGCTGGAGCGAGGCCAAGCACGCTTTCGAATGGCTGTTCTGGGCCGGGCGCATCACCACCGCCTACCGGCGAGGATTCGAGCGCTATTACGACCTGCCTGAGCGGGTTCTGCCGCAGGCCATCCTCGACCTGCCGGTGCCCTCGGTCGAGGACGCGCATCGCCAATTGCTGCGCATTTCCGCCCGCGCCCATGGCATCGCAACCTATGGCGATCTGCGTGACTATTTCCGCCTGGCGCCTGGCGATACGAGAGCCAGAATCGAGGAACTGGTCGAGATGGGCGAACTGCTGCCGGTGAAGGTCGAAGGCTGGGACAAGCCCGCCTATCTCCACAAGGACGCCCGCTTTCCGCGCCGGATCGAGGCCCGCGCCCTGCTCGCGCCCTTCGATCCGGTGGTATTCGAACGCACCCGGACGGAAAAACTCTTCGGCTTCCGCTACCGCATCGAGATCTACACGCCGGCCGAGAAGCGCCAGTACGGCTACTACGTGCTGCCTTTCCTGCTCGGCGACCGGATCGTTGCCCGGGTCGATTTGAGAGCTGACCGGCCGGCCGGCGTGCTGCGCGTCCATGCGGCTTTTGCCGAAGCCGGCGCTCCCGCCGAAACGGCCGCACAGCTCTTCGATGAGTTGAAACAGATGCAGGCATGGCTCGGCTTGGAAACCATCGAGGTGACGCCGGCCGGCGACCTTGGGCCGGCGTTGGCCGACATTTCGGTGTCGTAGCCGCGCGTTGACATGCCAGCACCTCTAAGCCTAAATCCGTCGCAGACGGTCTCCTCCCGGCAAGGGGAGGAGCCAAGAGGGAATGCGGTGCGGGAAAACCCAAATCCGCGGCTGTCCCCGCAACTGTGAGCGACGAGCCTCAGCCGAAAACCACTGGGATGTTTCCCGGGAAGGCGGCGTAAGGCGACGACCCGCGAGCCAGGAGACCTGCCGTCTGAGACATGAGAATCCGATCGCTCGGCGGGTTTTCCGGGCAAGGAGCCTGGTTTTGGATCGCAACGTCAGTTTTCCGGCTAATACCGCGGACATTTCGTCCGAACCCCGCGACGCGCTATCGGAAGTGACCGTCATCGTCTGCTCCTCCTGCCGCGATGAGACCGGTTCGGACGCGCATCCGCGCGCCGGCGCCCTCCTTGCCGAAGACGCGCGTCGCGCCGCGCCGGACGAGAAAATCCGCATCCGCACCGTCGAGTGTCTCGGCAATTGCAAACGCCGCCTGAGCGCGGCGCTGCTGCGCGACGGCTGCTGGAGCTATGTCTTCGGTGACCTGGAAACGACCAGCGGCGCCGACCTCGTCATCGGCGCAAAGCTCTTTGCCACCTCGACCGACGGCCTCATCCCCTGGCGAGGCCGGCCCGATTCCCTCAAGCGCGGCCTGGTTGCCCGCATCCCGCCCCTCTACCTGCTGAAGGACTGACATGACCGCATCCCTCTCCCGTGTTCCCTGCACTGTCGTGACCGGCTTTCTCGGCGCCGGCAAGACCACGCTGATCCGCAACCTGCTCGAAAACGCCAAGGGCAAGCGGCTGGCGATCATCGTCAACGAATTCGGCGATGTCGGCATCGACGGCGAGATCCTGAAAGGCTGCGGCATCGACACCTGCCCGGAGGAAAATATCGTCGAGCTCGCCAATGGTTGCATCTGTTGCACCGTCGCCGACGATTTCGTGCCGGCGCTCGACCAGATCCTGTCGCGCACGCCGAAAGTCGACCACATCCTGATCGAAACCTCCGGCCTCGCTTTGCCGAAGCCGCTCGTCCAGGCCTTCCACTGGCCGACGGTGAAGAGCCGCGTCACCGTCGATGGCGTCATCGCCGTGGTCGACGGTCCGGCGCTGGCCGACGGCCGCGTCGCCTCCGACATGGACGCCCTGCAGGCGCAGCGCGCCGCCGACGATTCCCTCGACCACGACGATCCGGTCGAAGAGGTGTTCGAGGACCAGATCGCCTGCGCCGACCTCATCATCCTGTCGAAGAGCGATCTGATGGACGCGGCGGGCTCAGTCCGCGCCAATGCCGTTATCGGCGAGCACGTGGCGCGCGCCGTCAAGGTCGTGCCGACCGCGCAGGGCAAGGTCGACCCCTCCGTGCTGCTCGGTCTTGGCCTCGCGGTCGAGGACGACATCGAGAACCGCAAGACGCATCACGATGACGAGCTCGACCATGAGCATGACGATTTCGACTCCTTCGTCCTCGATATCCCGTCCATCGCCAGTCCGGATGAGCTGGCAAAGCGCGTCGCTCTCGCCGCCGAGCAGGAAAACGTTCTGCGCGTCAAAGGCTTTGTCGAGGTGGGCGGCAAGCCGATGCGGCTGCTGCTCCAGGCCGTCGGCCCGCGCGTCAACCACTATTACGACCGCGCCTGGACGCCGGACGACGACCGCCGATCGCGGCTCGTCGTCATCGGCCTCAAGGGGCTGAACCGCCCGGCGATCGAGCGTATCCTCGCCGGCTGAGGCAAGACCGAACCGCGATGCACATCCTCACCACGACATCCGCCTCGCTCGACGATCTCGCCGAGCCGATCGACCTCAGGCAGACGCCTGCGGATGTCGTGGCCCTGTCCTTCACCGACAGCGATCTCGCCGGCCTCGCCGCTGCGTGGAAGGCCGACGCCGCGCGGCTGCCGTCGATGCGGCTGGCAGCACTTCGCGATCTCCGCCATCCGATGTCGGTGGACCTCTGGATCGACAGCGTTGCCCGTCACGCCAAGGTGGTCCTCGTCCGCATCCTGGGCGGTTATGACTGGTGGCGCTATGGCTCCGACCAGCTCGCCGCGGTCGCACGCGAGCGCGGCATCAAGCTGGCGCTGCTGCCGGGCGAAAGCCATGACGAGGACCAGCGGCTGATCGAAGCCTCGACCCTGCCGCGCGCCGAACTCGACGCCCTGCTCGGCTATTTCCGCGAAGGCGGCCCGGCGAACATGAGCGCGCTGGTGCAAAGACTGGCAAGGCTCGCCGGGTCGGATACGGCCGTGGCCGAGCCGGTGAGCGTGCCGAAGGCGGGGTACTATCAACCAGGAATCGGAGTTGTCGCGAAATCAGTCTTCTTGAACGTCGGCGATCCGTCACACCTCCCTCTGTCCGGCAGGAGAGAGGGGGGTGTGGCGGAGCTCAACATCGACAGCGTCGGTGCCCCCGTCATCCCCATCCTCTTCTACCGCTCGATGCTGCTTGCCGCGGACGTCGCGCCAATCGATGCACTCGCAGATGCCCTTCGCTCGCAGGGCATGACGCCAATGCCGATCTTTGTTTCGAGCCTCAAGGACCCGGTATCGCTGGCTTTCGTCGAAACCGCCATCGCCTCGCTGAACCCGTCCGCCATCGTCACTGCAACCGCCTTCGCCTCCGGTGCCGAGCCGGGTGCCGAAACGCTCTTCGACCGTGCCCGCGTGCCCGTGTTCCAGGTCATCGTCGCCACGACGCGGCGCGAAGTCTGGGAGAAAAACCAGCGCGGCCTGGCGCCCGCCGACCTTGCCATGCATGTCGTGCTGCCCGAGCTCGATGGCCGTATCCTCGCCGGCGCGATCTCCTTCAAGGGCGAGATTGACACCGATCCGGCGCTGGCCTTCCGCGCCTTCGCCAACCGACCGGAAACGGATCGCGTCGCCCAGGTCGCCGCCCGCATCGCCGCATTCCTCCGCCTTCAACGGACGCAGCGGGCGGAACGCAAGCTGGCGATCCTGATTCCGGATTATCCAAGCGCGCCCGGACGTACAGGCTATGCCGTCGGCCTCGACGTTCCGTCGAGTGTGCTCGCCATGCTGCACGACCTCAAGGAACAGGGCTATGCGGTTGATGGGATTCCACAATCGCCACGCGGGCTGCTGGATGTGTTGGAGGTGGGTGGACTTGGTCTCACCTTACAGGAATATCTCGCCTTTTCTGCAGCGCTTCCCGAAGGTGCACGCGACACGGTTGAGGCAGCGTGGGGGAGAGCCAACGACAAAGCTCACGTCAATGCGCCCCCCTCTGTCCTGCCGGACATCGCCCCCTCTAGGGGGGAGATTGCGCCTGCATCGATGCTTTCGCCAATCATCAACGCTGGAGGAGAAGCGCCGTCAGCGAAACTGCCAATCTCCCCCCTTGAGGGGGAGATGTCCGGCAGGACAGAGGGGGGTGTTCAAGCGCCTCCTTCCGCAAGCTTCCCCTTCCGCGCCGCCACCTTCGGCAACGTCACCGTGGCGCTGGCCCCCGACCGTGGCCGCTCCGCAGACCGCCGCGCTGACTACCACGACCCGACCCTTCCCCCGCGCCACGAGCTGATCGCCTTCGGCCTGTGGCTGCAAAAGTCGCTCGGCGTCCACGCCATCGTCCATGTCGGCGCGCATGGCACGCTGGAATGGCTGCCGGGCAAGACGGTCGCGCTCTCCGACACCTGCTTTCCCGAGATCGTCACCGGCTCGCTGCCGGTTGTCTATCCCTTCATCGTCTCCAATCCCGGCGAGGCGGCGCAGGCCAAGCGCCGCATCTCGGCCGTCACGCTCGGTCACCTGCCGCCGCCGCTGACCGGCGCCGGGCTCGACGAGGCGCAACAGAGGCTTGAGCGGCTGGTCGACGAATACGCACAAGCCGACGGGCTCGACCGCCGCCGCCGCGACCGTCTGGCCAGGCTCATCGTCGAGACAGCGGAGAAATCCGGGCTGGCTGCCGAAGCCGGAGTTGCCGGAACCGACGTGCCGGACGAGGCGCTGCGCCGCATCGACGCGTGGCTGTGCGACCTCAAGGATTTTGCCGTCAAGGACGGGCTGCATGTCTATGGCCGCGCGCCGGAAGAAGAGGCCGATCCACTGCGCCGCCAAAGCGCCGAGACCGAAAAAGACGCCCTGCTCGCTGCGCTCGACGGGCGTCACATCAAGGCCGGACCGGCAGGCGCGCCGGCGCGCGGTCGTTCCGATGTCCTGCCCACCGGCCGCAACCTTTTCACCTCCGATCCGCGCACCATGCCGACGTCGACGGCCTATGATCTCGGGCAGGCGGCGGCGGAAGAAGTCGTGCGCAGCTACATGCAGAGCCATGGCGACTGGCCGCGCTCGTTGGTCATCGACCTCTGGGGCTCCGCCTCGTTGCGCACCGGCGGCGAGGAGATCGCGCAAGGCCTGGCGCTGATGGGCTGCCGGCCGCAATGGGATGCCGCAACGGGCCGCGTCACCGGCATCGAGGTGATGCCGCCGGCCGCCCTCGGCCGCCCGCGCGTCGACGTCACCTGGCGCATCTCCGGCCTGTTTCGCGATATGTTCCCGACCCAGATCGCGCTGATCGGCGCCGCCGCCAGCGCCGTCGCCGGTCGCGACGAGGACGATTCGGAAAATCCGCTTGCCGCCGCGGCCCGTGCCCAAGGCAAAATTGGTCCGCGCATTTTCGGCACCTCGCCCGGCACTTACGGCGCCGGGATCGAGGAATTGCTGTCGCGCGGCGAATGGAGCGCGCGCGAAGAGATCGGCCGCGCCTATCTCGAAGCAACCTCGCATGCCTATGGCGGCGCCGACGGTGAGGCCATCTCCGCGCCCGGCGTCTTCGAGGGCCGCATCGCCGACGCGGACCTGCTTGTCCACACCGGCGACGACCCGGGCCGCGACATCCTCGAAGGTTCGGCCGATGTCGCCTTCATTGGCGGGTTTTCGGCCGCACTTGCCGCGCTTGGCAGGAATGCCGATGTCATCGTGCTCGACACGACTGACCCTAAGAAGCCGAGGCCGCGATCGGTCGGCGAAGCGGTGTCGCGCGTGGTGCGGGCCCGCGCCGTCAATCCGCGCTTCATTGCCGGGCAGATGCGCCACGGCCCCCGCGGCGCCTCGGAATTCGCCGAGACGGTCGACCGCCTGGTCGGCTTCGCCGAGACCACGCATGCCATATCGGGCGCGCTGATCGAGGCGGTGCACGACGCCTATATCGGTGATGCGGAAGTCCGAGCCTTCTTGCTGCGCGAAAATCCCGCCGCCGCGAAGGTCATTGCTGAGCGATTCCTGGCTGCGCGACGGCGCGGTCTCTGGCATCCGCTCAGGAATTCCATCGACGACGATCTCACGGCCTTGATCGCCGAGGCGCAGGCAAGCGGGGTGGCGGCATGAACGCCTTCTCGCGCCGCGGCGCCTGCCCTGCGTTGAGCGCGCCGATGCAGACCGGCGATGGCCTGCTGGTGCGGCTCAATCCGGTTGCTGGAGGGCTTGCACCCAAGTCGCTGATCGGTCTTTGCGAATCCGCCTTGCGCCACGGCAACGGCATCATGGAAGTGACCGCTCGCGGTAGCCTGCAGATCCGGGGCCTGACAGCAGACAGCGCTGGGCTGCTGGCGGCGGAAGTGGATGCGCTGGGCATCGCCGTGCGGACGGGCGTGCCGGTGGAGACCGGGCCGCTCGCGGGTATCGACCCGCAGCAGATTGCAGATTCGCGCCCGCTGGCGGAACGGATCAGGGCGGCGGTTGAAGAGGCCGGGCTGACGCCACGGCTGGGGCCGAAGGTGTCGGTAGTTGTCGACGGCGGCGGGGAGTTGGCTGTGGATGCGCTGACGGCTGACGTGCGGCTGAAGGCGGTGCGGACTGTGGCCGGCGTCCAGTGGAGCGTGTCGGTTGCCGGTGACAGCCAAAGCGCGAAGTCACTCGCCACTGTTGACGAGGATACGGCACGCAACATCGCGTTGGCTGCACTAAGGATGGTGGCCGAAAAAGGCCGCGAGGCGCACACGCGGGAATTGTCGGAGCGGCAGTTGGCTTCTCTCGCAGGCTGGCATTCCTTCGCGCCCCCCTCTGTCCTGCGGGATATGTCCGGCGGGACAGAGGGGGGCGCCGTAGGGCGTCAGCATTCGCCCATCGGCCTCTTCGACCTGAGCAGCAGCCACGCCCTCGGCTTCGGCCTGCCCTTCGGAAGCATGCCGGCCCAGAACCTCATCGACCTCGCCGCCCAGGCTTCAGATCTGGGCTCGACCGAAATCCGCCTGGCCCCAGGCCGCGCCCTGCTTTTCCTCGGCCTCACCGCATCCGCCTGCCCTCCCCTCCAAGCCTCCGCCGCCGCCCTCGGCTTCGTCACCAAGGCCGCCGATCCGCGCACCCGCATTGCCGCCTGCCCCGGAGCGCCCGCCTGCGCTTCCGGCCGCATCGCCACCCGCGCCATCGCCGAAAAAATGGCAACGGAAAGCCCCGACCTCCTCGATGCCTCCCTCACCCTCCACATTTCCGGCTGCGCCAAGGGCTGCGCCCATCCCGGCCCAGCGGGCCTCACCCTGGTCGGCGACGAAAACGGAGCCGGACTTGTCGTGGACGGGACGGCAAAGACCCTTCCTGCCGGATACAGGCCGGGCTATGACGCCGCGCGCGGGGTCGCCGGCATTGCGGCGGCGATCCGCAACGCACGGCATCCCGGCGAGACTGCCGCCGCTTGCCTCACAAGGCTCGGCGCGACTGAGATCGCCGAACTCTATCGACGGAACTGAAGAATGGCCGCCTACGACTATATCCATGACGGGATGGCGATCTACGAGCGCTCTTTCGCCATCATCCGCGCCGAGGCGGACTTGTCGCGCTTTTCCGAGACAGAGGCCGATGTCGCGATCCGCATGATCCACGCCTGCGGCCAGGTCGAGGCAGCCAGCCAGTTCGTGTTCTCCAGCGGTTTCGTTGAAGCGGCCCGTGCCGCCCTTGCCGCCGGGGCGCCGATCTTCTGCGATGCCGAGATGGTCGCCCACGGCATCACCCGTGCCCGCCTGCCGGCCGGAAACGAGGTGATCTGCACGCTGCGCGACCCGCGCACCGTCGATATCGCCAAGGAAATCGGCAACACGCGCTCGGCCGCCGCTATCGACCTTTGGAGCGAGCGCATGGCAGGTTCGGTGGTCGCCATCGGCAACGCACCGACCGCGCTGTTCTATCTGCTCGAAAAACTGCGCGACGGCGCGCCGAAGCCGGCCGCCATCATCGGCATGCCGGTTGGTTTCGTCGGTGCTGCCGAATCCAAGGATGCACTGGCGGAAAACTCCTACGGTGTGCCTTACGCCATCGTGCGCGGCAGGCTGGGCGGCAGCGCCATGACGGCCGCAGCACTCAACGCATTGGCGAGGCCAGGCCTGTGAACGCTTTCCCCAAAGGCCGGCTCGTCGGCGTCGGCACCGGTCCCGGCGATCCGGAGCTGTTGACGCTGAAGGCGGCGCGCGCGCTGGCCGAGGCTGACGTTGTCGCCTATTTCGCCAAGCGCGGCAACAACAGCAACGCGCGCGCCATCGTCGAGGCGCGCTTTCGCCCGGATATGGTCGAGCTGCCGCTGCTCTATCCGGTGACGACCGAGATCGACAAGGATCACGACGACTATCGCTCGCAGATCACCGATTTCTATGAGCAGTCCGCCGAACAGGTCGCTGGGCATCTCGGCGCCGGCAAGATGGTGGCCGTGCTGTCGGAGGGCGATCCGCTTTTCTACGGCTCCTATATGCATCTGCACGTGCGCCTCTCGCACCGATTCCCGACAGAAGTCATTCCCGGTATCACCGCCATGTCCGGCTGTTGGTCGGCGACCGGCCTGCCGATCGTCCAGGGCGACGATGTGCTGACCGTGCTTCCCGGCACGATGAGCGAGTTCGAGCTGACGCGACGGCTGGCCGATACCGATGCCGCCGTCATCATGAAGGTCGGCCGCAATCTGCCGAAGATCCGCCGCGCGCTGGAAGCGACCGGCAAGCTGACGAAGGCCGTCTATGTCGAGCGCGGCACCATGCCGGGCAGCGTGTCGATGCGGCTCGCGGAAAAGCCGGACGACAAGGCCCCCTATTTCGCCATCGTGCTGGTCGCCGGCTGGTCGGCGCGTCCCGGAGTTCCCGGAGCCAAGCCTTGAGCGGCCGCCTCACCGTGATCGGCCTCGGCCCCGGCAATGCCGATCAGGTCACGCCGGAGGCGATCCGCGCCGTGACGGAGGCTTCCTTCTTCTATGGCTACAAGCCCTATCTCGACCGGCTCGAGCTGCGACAGGACCAGACCCGCATCGCCTCCGACAATCGCGAAGAGCTAGCCCGCTCGAACGAGGCGCTGGCCAAGGCAGCCGAAGGTCACAGCGTCGCTGTCGTGTCCGGCGGCGATCCCGGCGTATTCGCCATGGCGGCCGCCGTCTGCGAGGCGATCGAAGCCGGTCCGCCAGAATGGAGGTCAATCGACCTCGCGGTCGTTCCCGGCGTCACCGCCATGCTCGCGGTCGCAGCCCGCATCGGCGCGCCGCTTGGCCATGATTTCTGCGCCATCTCGCTCTCCGACAATCTAAAACCCTGGGAGCTGATCGAGCTGCGTCTGCTGGCGGCGGCCGGCGCCGGCTTCGTCATTGCGCTCTACAATCCGATCAGCAAGGCCCGCCCCTGGCAGCTCGGCCGCGCCTTCGAATGCCTGAAGGCCATTCTGCCGGGCACCACCCCGGTGATCTTCGGCCGCGCCGCCGGCCGGCCCGAAGAGCGCATCGAGGTGTTTCTGCTCGCCGACGCCGATGCGGCAAAGGCCGACATGTCGACCTGCGTCATCATCGGCTCGCCCGAGACCCGCATCATCAAGCGCGGCGACAAGCCCGCGCTGGTCTACACGCCGCGTTCGGCAACTGGGTCGAGAAAATGATCGACCATCGCAGCCAGCTGATCGACGGTCTCGGCCGACGCAACGTCAGGCAGCGGCGGCCTGCGCACCATGATCAACTCGATGCCGAGCGCGCGCGCCGCGGCGATCTTGCCGTAGGTCGCCTCGCCGCCGCTGTTCTTCGAAACGACGGTATCGATGGCGTATTTTTCAAGCAGCGCGCGCTCGTCCGCTTCGGGGAACGGCCCGCGCGCCAGAAGGTAAACTGCGTCAGGCACAGCCAGCTTTGGCTCGATCGGGTCGACGCTGCGAATGAGATAGCGATGCTGCGGAGCGGCCTCGAACGCGCCGGCTTCCTGCCGGCCGATCGCCAGCAAGACTCGTCGCGGCGCCGTGCCAAGCGCCTTGGCCGCTTCAGCGACGCTCTCCACGAAAGTCCAGCGATCACCCGCGACAGGCTCCCAGCCGGCACGCCGCAGCGCAACCATCGGCACGCGGGTTTGCCTGGCCGCCTCAGCGGCATTGGCCGACATACGGGCCGCGTAAGGATGCGTGGCGTCGACCACCAGATCGACCTGTTCCCGATGGAGGTAGGCGGCCAATCCCTGCATGCCGCCAAAGCCGCCGCTACGCATGGGCACGCCTTGCGCCATGGGGCTTTCGGTGCGGCCGGCGAGCGACAGCGTGATCGAGAAATCCTTCCGGCGAGCCAGCTTGCCCGCCAGCTGCCGGGCCTCCGTGGTTCCGCCGAGAATCAGAATACGGTGGGTCATCATGCCTGCTGAGGGTTCGCGCGCTGCCAAGCCGGTCGCAAGATGGCTGACCATCGTCGGCATCGGCGAGGACGGTGTAGCGGGTCTGGGCGACGAGGCCAAGCGCAGGATCGCCGAGGCCGAAGTCATCTTTGGCGGCAAGCGGCACCTCGCGCTCGTCTCAGACTTGGCCAAGGGCAAGGCGCGACCGTGGCCGACGCCGTTCGATGCCGAGATGCATGATGTGCTGGCGCTCGAAGGCAAAAGCGTCTGCGTGCTGGCTTCCGGCGACCCGTTCTTCCACGGCGTCGGCGTCACGCTCGCGCGCAAAGTGAAACCGGATGAGATGCTCGTCCTGCCGGCGCCGTCATCGCTGTCGCTAGCCGCCTCCCGTCTCGGCTGGGCGCTGCAGGATGTCGAAACCATCTCGTTGCATGGCCACTCGATCGACCTCCTCCGCCCCCTGCTCCACCCCGGCGCACGTATCCTTGCGCTCACATCCGACAGCGACGCGCCGGTCGCCATCGCCGCGCTGCTCGACGAACTCGGCTTCGGTCCGTCGCGGTTGACGGTTCTCGAAGCGCTTGGCGGCCAGGGCGAAACGCGCCACGCTGTCCGCGCCGACGCCTTCGATCTCAAAAACATCAATCCGCTCAACGTGCTGGCGCTCGAAATAGAATCGACTCCGGATGCGCGCATCCTGCCTTTGACCGTCGGCCTTGCCGATCATCTGTTCGAGCATGACGGCCAGATCACCAAGCGCGAGATCCGCGCCATGACGCTGTCGGCGCTGGCGCCGCGGCGCGGTGAACTGCTCTGGGACATCGGTGCCGGCTCCGGCTCGATCGGCATCGAATGGATGCGGGCTCACCCTTCGATGCGGGCGATTGCCATCGAAGCCGACAGCGAGCGCGCCGCCCGCATCCATCGCAACGCCGCGCATTGCGGCGTGCCCGGTCTCGTCGTCATCGAAGGCTCGGCGCCGAAAGCGCTGGCAACACTGGCGACACCAGACGCCATCTTCATCGGCGGCGGCGGCAGCGATGCCGGCGTGCTGCAGACAGCGATCAAGTCGCTGCGCGCCGGCGGCCGGTTGGTCGCCAATGCTGTGACGCTGGAAATGGAGGCGCTGCTGCTTGACCAGCATACCAGGCGCGGCGGCGACCTTCTGCGCATCGCCCTCTCGCGTGCGGCGCCGGTCGGATCCATGCAGGCCTGGCGTCCGGCCATGCCGGTCATGCAATGGAGCTGGGTAAAGCCATGATGGTCGCGGGTATCGGCTGCCGGAAGGGTGTGATGGCGCGCGACGTGCGCGCCGCGATCGAGACCGCGCTCGAAGCGCATGGGTTGCCAAAGACCGCGCTTTCAGCGCTGGCAACGGGCGAAATGAAACGCGACGAGCAAGCGATCTTTCTTGCCGGTCGCGACCTCGACCTGCCCGTGCTCGTCGTCTCCGACGACGCCTTGCAAACCGTCTCATCCGGCACGATCAGCCAATCCGAATGGTCGCAGGCTCACGCCGGCACGCCGTCGGTTTCGGAAGCGTCGGCCCTGGCCGCGGCCGGCAAAGAGGCGAAACTGCTTGGACCACGTACTGTTCTTGGTCCTGTTACCTGCGCCATCGCCCTTGGTGGAGGCCCAAAATGACCGTCCATTTCATCGGCGCCGGCCCTGGTGCTGCCGACCTCATCACCTTGCGCGGCAGCCGCCTGCTGGCCTCCTGTCCGATCTGCCTCTATGCCGGCTCGATCGTCGCGCCGGAACTGCTCGAACACTGCGCGCCCGGCACAAAACTGATCGACACCGCGCCGATGTCGCTCGACGAGATCGAGGCCGAATATCTTGCCGCCCACGAAGCCGGCCAGGACGTCGCGCGCCTGCATTCCGGCGACCTTTCGGTGTGGAGCGCAGTGGCCGAGCAGATCCGGCGGCTCGAGAAGCGCGATATCCCCTACACGCTGACGCCGGGCGTGCCTTCCTTCGCGGCGGCGGCGGCGGCGTTACGGCGCGAGCTTACCATTCCCGAGCTCGGGCAGAGCCTCGTGCTGACCCGCGTCTCCGGCCGCGCCTCGAAAATGCCGCCCGGCGAGACGCTTGCCGGCTTCGGCCGCACCGGTGCAACTCTAGCCATCCATCTCGCCATCCATGCCATCGCCCGCATCGTTGCCGAACTCACGCCGCTCTACGGCGCAGAATGCCCAGTGGCGGTCGTCTTCCGCGCTTCCTGGTCGGACGAGCGCATTCTGACCGGCACGCTGGGCACGATCGAGGCGCAGCTTGCGCAAAATCCGATGGAGCGCACGGCGATCATCTTCGTCGGCAGCGCATTGGCCGCGCAGGATTTCGGCGAGAGCTCACTTTACGACGCCCACTACCAGCGGCGTTTTCGCGGACGGGACGGATTGTGAACGCCAGCACCAACAGAAACGGACGGGCAACGGTGGAGCAGGCGCTGGCGCGGCTGAACTTCAAGCCGCGCGCGCTGGAGCCCGGCCATGTCTGGCTGGCCGGCGCCGGCCCCGGCGATCCCGGCTGCCTGACGCTCGAAGTGCTGGCGGCACTCGGGCAGTGCGATGCGCTGGTCTATGACGCGCTGGTCTCGCCCGATGTCGTCGCGGTTGCTGCAGGCGCGGAGCTCTTCTACGCCGGTAAACGCGGCGGCCAGCCCTCGATGAAGCAGGACGACATCAACGCCCTGCTCGTGCGGCTGGCGCGCGAGGGCCGCCGCGTCGTGCGGCTCAAGGGCGGCGATCCCTATATTTTCGGCCGCGGCGGCGAAGAGGCGTTGTCGCTGGCACGGGAAAACATACCATTTCGGGTGCTCTCCGGCCTCACCTCCGGTCTCAGCGCATTGGCCGCCACCGCCATCCCTGCCACCATGCGCGGCATCAACAAGGCGGTCATCCTTGCCACGGGCCATGCCGCCGGCACCGATGACGACATCGACTGGGCCGCAATCGCGCGCACCGGCCAGCCGGTCGTCATCTATATGGGCATGGCCAATCTGCCGGTGATAGCGGCAAAGCTGCTCAGCGGTGGCCTCGCGCCGTCGACGCCTGCCGCCGTGATCGTCGCAGCGACCACGCCGCAGGAGCGCATCGTTGTCGCCACGCTCGCCACAATCGCCGAGGAGGCCGCTGCCGCCGGGCTCGCCTCCCCGGCGCTGATCGTCGTCGGCGGTATCGTCGCCATGCGCGCGGCACTGGCGGGCGGGGCATGACGGCGCGCGCGATCATCATCGGCGCGCCGCGCTCCGGCTCGGGCAAGACCAGCGTCACCATAGGCCTGTTGCGCGCGCTTGCCCGGCGCGGGCTGAAGGTGCGCGGCGCGAAGTCCGGACCGGACTATATCGATCCCGGCTTCCATACCGCCGCCACCGGCCTCTCCGGCGTCAATCTCGACAGCTGGGCGATGCCGCCTTCCCTGCTCAACGCGCTGGCGAACCAGGCAGCGTGTGGTGCCGAGTACGTCATTCTCGAAAGCGCGATGGGCCTTTTCGACGGCATTCCCGCGCCGGAAGGCCGTTCGGGTTCGGCCGCCGATCTCGCCCGGCTCTATGGCCTGCCGGTGCTTCTGGTGCTCGACGTTTCCGGTCAGTCGACCACGGCCGCCGCCGTCGCCAAGGGTTTTGCCACCTACGATCCGGATGTGCGCATGGCCGGCGTCGTGCTCAACCGCCTCGGCAGCGAGCGCCATCGCCGGCTGGCGGGCGACGCGATCGAGGCCATCGGTCTGCCGGTGGTCGGCGCCATCATGCGCGATCCGACGCTCAACCTGCCGGAGCGGCATCTCGGCCTCGTCCAAGCAGGGGAGCACGAGAACCTCATGGCGCATCTCGACCGGCTTGCCGACATGGTCGAGAAGTCGCTCGATATCGACGCCATTCTCGCGCTGGCGAGCCCGCTCGAACCCACGGCCGGCGACTTCGGCGAGGCGTTACAGCCGCCAAGCCAGCGCATTGCACTGGCCGAGGACGCCGCCTTCACCTTCCTCTACCCGCATGTCGCCTCATACTGGCGAAACGCTGGCGCCGAGATCGTGCCCTTCTCACCGCTTGCCGACGAAGCGCCGAGCCAAGATTGCGATGTCTGCTGGCTGCCAGGCGGTTATCCAGAACTGCATGCCGGCAAGATTGCGGCCGCTGGCAACTTCCGTGCCGGAACGGCCCGTTTCGCCGCGAGGAAGCCAGTGCATGGCGAGTGCGGCGGCTTCATGGTGCTGGGCGAGGCGCTGGAGGATGCGGAAGGCGAGAGCCATAAAATGCTTGGCCTGCTTGGCCATTCGACCAGCTTCGCCAGGCGCAGGATGAACCTCGGCTATCGCGAGGCGCGGCTGCGCGCCGGGTGTCCGCTTGGCAGCGAAGGCATGCTCATCCGCGGCCATGAGTTCCACTATGCGCAGATGACCGCCACAGGCAATGACGAGCCGCTGGCGGACCTCGCCGACGGCCAGGGCAATCCGCTGGGCGCGTCGGGTTACCGGCGCGGCCATGTCAGCGGCACTTTCTTCCATGCTATTGCGAGGGGCGCATGAGCGGCGGCCTTTCAGAGCCTCGGCGATTGCTGGACGACATAGGCCTCAGCCTTGTCTTCTTGACGCGGCTGAGGCTGCCGTCGAGCGATTTCGGCGGCCGCAGCCTAGCCGAAGCGATCTGGGCGGCACCCTTTGCCGGTCTCGCCGTCGCCGTCATCGGCGCGCTTGTCTACGCCATCGTTGGCGCCCTGGGCCTTGCCGCCGGTCCGGCTGCGGCGCTCGCGCTTGCAGCGACGATGCTTGTCACCGGCTGCCTGCACGAGGACGGGCTCTCCGATATCGCCGATGGACTCGGCGGCGGCCGGACGCGCGAGAAGAAGCTGGAGATCATGCGCGACAGCCGCATCGGCGCCTATGGCGCCGCGGCGCTCGGCATCTCGCTGCTCATCCGCTGGAGCGCGCTTTCGGAACTGGCCGGCCCTGGCCACATCTTCCTGGCGCTTTTGGCAGCGCACGCCGCCTCGCGCGGCCTGTTCGGCGCCTTCATGCATCTTCTGCCGCCGGCGCGCTCCGATGGGCTGTCGGCCGACGCGGGCTCGGTCACTGCCGAAACCGCCGTCGTTGGTGCCGCGCTCGGAGCCGTGGCGCTGTTGGCGCTCGGCCTCGGCGGCGCAATTGCCGCGGTGATCCTGCTTGGCCTGCTGTTTGCCGCCTTTCGTGCGCTCTGCCTCAGCCAGATCGGCGGCCAGACCGGCGATACGATCGGAGCGCTGCAGCAGCTCGGCGAGATCGCCGTGCTGCTTGTCGCTTCCGCTTGCCTTTCCTGATTCTTCTTTCGGAGACCTTACCCTCATGTCCCCTCAAACAACGTCGTTCAAATCGCTCGAAGACCTTCGCGCCGCCTGCCTCGATCTGTCCGCCGGCAGCGATACGGCCGCCGCCGCCGTTGCCCGTCGCCAGGACACGCTGACCAAGCCGCAGGGCAGCCTTGGCCGTTTGGAAACGATCGCCGCCTGGTTGGCCCGCTGGCAGGGCCGCGACATGCCGAAGCTCGACGCGGTCAAAGTCTTCGTGTTTGCCGGCAATCACGGCGTCACCGCGCAGGGCGTTTCGGCC
The DNA here is from genome assembly GCF_002294795.1 of Mesorhizobium sp. WSM3866. Classification (NCBI taxonomy): domain Bacteria; kingdom Pseudomonadati; phylum Pseudomonadota; class Alphaproteobacteria; order Hyphomicrobiales; family Phyllobacteriaceae; genus Mesorhizobium; species Mesorhizobium sp. WSM3866. The sequence continues at coordinate 272,979 of NZ_NSGC01000010.1, forward strand.
TATCCTTCGGAAGTCACGGTGCAGATGGTGGCGAACTTTGCCGGCGGCGGTGCTGCCATCAACCAGCTCGCCCGCGTCGCCGGCGCCAGGCTCGACGTCATCCCGTTCGATCTCGATCATCCGACAGGCGATTTCACGCAAGCGCCGGCGATGGACGAGCAGACCTTCCTCGCCGCGGTCTCGGCCGGCTACGACGCCGTGACCAACGATCTCGACCTCGTCTGTTTCGGCGAGATGGGCATCGGCAACACCACGCCGGCAGCAGCGATCTCGGCCGCTCTTTTCGGCGGCGGCGCGGAAAAATGGACCGGCCGCGGCACCGGCGTCGATGATGCCGGATTGATCCGCAAGATCACCGCCATAGAGGCGGGCCTCAAGCGCCATGCCGATTCGCTTTCCGACCCGCTGAAGATCGCCGCCGCCCTTGGCGGACGCGAGCTTGCGGCGATCTTCGGCGCCACGCTGGCCGCGCGCAAGAACAACGTGCCGGTGTTGCTCGACGGCTTCGTCTGCACCGCCGCCGTCGCGCCGCTGGCAAGGCTGCACCCGACCGGGCTGGCGCACACCGTCGCCGCCCATGTCTCGGCCGAAGCCGGTCATCGCCGCCTGCTCGAAGCGCTGGGCCTGCCGCCGCTGCTCGACCTCGGCATGCGGCTCGGCGAAGGCTCCGGCGCCTGCCTTGCCGTCAACATCGTCCGTTCGGCGCTCGAGTGTCATACGAGGATGGCGAGCTTCGCCGAGGCTGGCGTTTCGGAAAAATAATCTTCCTTCAAAATTTCAACGCTGTTGAAATGACGAAATAACGTCGTCTTGATTGTTTCGTGCGACAGAGATGTCTCCGGGAGATCGAATGATGTATTTGAAGGCCTAAATATTTGTTACGTTTCTTGCTGGGATGGCACTGCCGGCCCTTGCCCAAGACCAATATGTTCGCCCGCTGCGCCCCGGCGAAGACGGATCTGCCAGAATCCAATCGTCGATTTCGATGACCCTTCCGGTCAAGGACGACGAAGACGCAGCCGCCCAGCAGCAGGCCGCACTTCGGTCTTTCTACAAGGTCGCGGCCGTCAGTTGCGCCATGGTGGTCGAGACTGTCGCCGACACCTGCGAAATCACTGGCATGACAACTAACGTCAATGCCGGGACCGCAATGTCGGCGGTTATGGCGGATCGCAGGTTACGGTGACCGGCCAGATCACGATGAAGGTCAAGTTCAAGGCCAGCTTGAACAGGACAGCGCAGTAGGACTGGTGCCCGTCTCGCTTGTTTGCCCGTTTTATGAGAAGACTTTGGTGGGTGTGCACAGGATCGAACTGTGGACCCGCTGATTAAGAGTCAGCTGCTCTACCAACTGAGCTACACACCCACACCGCTGGGAAATCCAGCGTCGGCGGCGCATATAGCCGCCGGTTTGAGCGATGTCCAGCCCTGCCGGATCATTTCCCGACAAATCGCCGAATTGCCGCAGGTGTCACACAAAAAGCTGGCCTTCCGCCACTTTGATCGCATGGCCTCCGATACGCGCGGAGGCCAGTTTTCCGCCGTCGACGTTGAGCTCGAGCCGGATGCGCGAGGGTCTGCCCATCTCCAGCCCCTGCTCGATCCAAAGCTGCGAGATCCCGTCCGTTGGACCGTCGAAATGCATAATGGCGCCGGCAAAGGCCGCCGCCGCGGAGCCGGTCGCCGGATCTTCGTAGGAGGGATTGCCAGGCACGATCATGCGCACATGGAAGGCGCTGTCGTGATGCACCGTCTCGCGGCAATAGACGTATGGGCTGGCGAAGGCCCATTCGCTCTTGCGCGGCGCGAGCTCGGACCATGCCTGGTTGTCCAGCCTGACTTTTGCGGCCGCTTCGAGGCCGGCAACCGGAATGGTGACATAGGGCACGCCGGCCGACCAGAAGGAGACGCGGTGATTCTCGAAGCCGAGCTCGTGCGGGCCAAGGCCAAGGGCTGCGCCGATCATTTCCGGTTCGGCGGCGAGTTCCAGCCGCTCAGGCAGTTTCGCCAGGTCGAATTCGGCGAAGGTGGCGCCATCATGCTTGCTGACCGCGCAACGCACGGGGCCGATATTTTCCTCCAGCACAAAGATGCCAGTCGCTTCGCCAGCCTGCTCCGCAAGCGCGATAGCCGACCCAACGGTCGGATGGCCCGCGAACGGCATCTCATAGTCGGGCGTGAAGATGCGGATACGGTTGCGGTGCTTGGGATTTTCGGGCGGCAGCACGAACACCGTCTCGGACAGGTTGAATTCGCGCGCGATCGCTTGCATGGCAGCCGTGTCCAGCCCCTGGCTGTCGAGCACCACGGCGAGCGGATTCCCTGCCAGCCGCTCGGTCGTAAACACGTCGTAAAGCAAGTAGTCGCGCGTCATTTGGAAAACCTTCCGCTTCGTCCCGAATTTCTGCTCGATCCCAACATGAGGGAAATTTAATTTGAAATTCGAACCTCAAGGCATGATTTGTTCACGGATAGGGACATCAATTTGTCGTTATAGGGGTCCGTGGTGGACCAGCTTGTCAATCCGCCAAACGCAGAATCCGATACTTCCATCGAAACGGCTCTCGGGCTCGACCGCAAACGCGTGAGCCGCAAGCGCCGCCGGTTCTGGCTCTACGCGCTGCTGGCGCTGGCTGTCGTGGCGGCCGCGATCGCCGGCTACCGGTGGAACGCCGTCTCGCCGCCCCGGATCGAATACACGATCGCGCCGGCGACGATTGCCGACCTGACCGTCAAGGTGTCGGCGACCGGCACGCTGCAGCCGCTGACGCAGGTCGACATCTCCAGCGAGCTTTCCGGCATCGTCCGCTCCGTCGCCGTCAACGAGAACCAGCAGGTCAAGAAGGGCGACATCCTGGCGACGCTCGACACCGCCAAGCTCGAGGTCCAGATCGAGCGCGCCACGGCCTCGGCAAAGGCGGCGGCGGCCGTCGTCGAGGATGCCAAGGTCACGCTGCAGGAAAACGAGAACGCGGTGGTCCGCGCGAACGCCCTCACCAAGCGCGGCATGGCGACGGATCAATCGCTTGAGGCCGCGACCGCGACACGCGATCGCTCCAAGGCCGCGCTCGACAGCGCCGAGGCCAATCTCGCCATCGCTGAGGCTGATCTGAAGGCCCAGCAGACCGACCTTGCCAAGAGCACCATCTACGCGCCGATCGACGGCATCGTGCTCACGCGCTCCGTCGATCCGGGGCAGACGGTCGCTTCTTCGCTGCAGGCGCCGGTGCTGTTCGTCATCGCTGCCGACTTGCGGAACATGGAGCTGCAGGCGGCGGTGGACGAGGCCGATATCGGCCAGGTCAAGCCCGGCCAGCATGCCCGCTTCACGGTCGATGCTTTCCCGGACCGTCCCTTCGACGCCGAGATCCGCGACATCTCCTATGCCTCCGTCACCACCGACGGCGTCGTCACTTACAATGCACGGCTGGAAGTCGACAACGGCGAGCTTCTGCTCAGGCCAGGCATGACCGCCACGGTCGCCGTGGTGACCAGGCAGGCCAAGGGCGTGCTCACCGTGCCGGCCACAGCCTTCCGTTACCGCCCGGCGCAACAGGCGGCCCGCGGCTGGAGCCTGCGCGACCTCTTTACCGGCCGCATGGGCCCCCCCAACCGGCAGCGCGAGGCGACGAAAGCGCCGATCGACGGCTCTCACACGCTCTATGTGCTGGACAACGGACGGCCGCATGCCGTCAACGTCAGGATCGGCTCGACCGACGGCGAACTGACCGAGATCACGTCCGGCCTCGAGGAAGGCGCAGAGGTCATCACCGGCTCGCAGCAACGGAGCTGACCGTGTCCGCTCCCCCGCTCATCACCTTCGACAGTGTATGGAAGAGCTATGGCGAGGGCGAAGCGTGCGTGCACGCACTTGCCGGCGTCGATCTTGCCATCCGCAGAAGTGAGTTCGTCGCCATCATGGGACCGTCCGGCTCGGGCAAGTCGACGGCGATGAACATCATCGGCTGTCTCGACACGCCGACGGCCGGAACCTACCGCTTCAAGGGCGTGGATGCAGGCCGGCTCGACCGCAACCGCCGCGCCCTGCTGCGCAACCTTTATGTCGGCTTCGTCTTCCAAGGCTACAATCTCCTGCCCCGCACCACGGCGGCGGAAAATGTCGAGCTGCCGCTGATCTATCGCGGCGTTTCCGCCCGCGAGCGCCGGGAGCTGGCCATGCAGGCGCTCGCCCAGGTCGGACTTGTCGGGCGCGAACATCACACGCCGGCCGAGCTCTCGGGCGGCCAGCAACAGCGCGTGGCGATCGCGCGTGCCATCGTCACCAAACCGACCCTGCTCGTCGCCGACGAGCCCACCGGAAATCTCGACACCGCGCGCACGCACGAAATAGTGGAATTGCTGACCAGGCTGAACGCCGAACTCGGCCTCACCATCGTTATGGTGACGCACGAAGCCGACGTCGCGGCATATGCCGGGCGCACGGTGCGCTTCCTCGACGGCCACGTCGCTTCAGATACACCGAAAGCCGAGGCAGCATGATTTGGGAAACCGTCCGCCTTTCGCTGATTTCCATCCGCCGGAACGTGCTGCGCTCGTTCCTGACCCTGCTCGGCATCGTCATCGGCGTCGCCGCGGTCATCGCCATGCTCACCATCGGCTCCGGCACCACCGAGAAGGTCAAGGCCGACATCTCGAAACTCGGCAGCAACCTGCTCGTCGTCCGCTCGGGCCGTCCGGCAGGGCCTGGCGGCCCCGGCGGGCTCGACCAGGTCACCCGACCGCTGGCCGCCAAGGACCTCGAAGCACTGGTTGCCCATCTCAGCGGCGCACGCGCCATCGCACCGGCGTCGCAAAAACAGGTGCGGGTCATCTTCGGCACGGAGAGCCTGACGTCGGGCGTTACCGGCACCGACAGCGCCTATCTCGACGCGCGCGACTGGAAGCTGGTGTCGGGCCGCCCCTTCAGCGATTCCGAGGCGCGCGCCGGCGCCCGCGTCTGCCTGATCGGCGAGACGGTGCGGCAGCAGTTCTTCGGCGCCGGCGATCCGGAGGGCGAGACGATCCGCGTCAACCGCACCTCCTGCCGGATCATCGGCCTGCTCGAGCCGAAGGGTTACACCGGCTTCGGCCAGGATCAGGACAATGTCGTGCTGATGCCGCTGGCCGCCTACCAGCGGCGCATCGCCGGCAACCGCGACATCGACTCGATCTACATCGCCGCCGACGACAGGACGCCGACCACCGAACTGCAGCCGCGCGTCGAGGACATCCTGCGCGACACGCGCCGCATCACGCCGGACCGTGATGCCGATTTCTCGATCCGCGACATGACCCAGATCGCCGACGCCATGGCCAGCGCCACCACCACCATGACCGGCATGCTGGGTGCCGTCGCCGGCGTCAGCCTTCTGGTCGGCGGCATCGGCATCATGAACATCATGCTGGTATCGGTCACTGAGCGCACGCGCGAGATCGGCATCAGGCTGGCGATCGGTGCGCACGAAAAACACATCCTGATCCAGTTCCTGGTCGAGGCGACGGTGCTGTCGCTGCTTGGCGGCATCATCGGCATCCTGATCGGACTGGCGCTCGCAGGCCTGGCCTCGGTGACGCTGACGATACCCTTCGCGCCGAGCCCGGCGGTCATCCTGCTCGCCGTCGGTTTTTCGGCGCTGATCGGCATGGTGTTCGGCTTCTTCCCGGCATTGCGCGGCGCGAGGCTCGATCCGATCGAGGCGCTAAGGCACGAGTGAACCGCCGCGTCGTCGGCCCGTGAACGAGTCAGACCAGCTCGTTGGCGAAATGCCACTTGATCAGCGGCTTCATGTGCCCCATCAGCCCGACCGGCAGGTCGGTTGCGTTGCGGATGATGACCGGACCTTCGATCTCCGGGTCCGCCTCGGCCGCGACGAACATCTTTATGTGCTGCGCGATCTCGTCGGCAGGCTCGGCCACCCGAAAGCGACGGAAGATCACCGTGCCGCTCGATGTCGACAGCGCGTAGTAGCGCTGTCCACGTGCGGCGCCCGACAGATCGATCCCGGTTTCCTCGCCCACCTCGCGGATCATGTTGAAATCGATATCGACGAGGCCGTCGCGGAAATCGATCGGCTCGAAGGAGCCGGCGGCGAAATAGACGCGGCCGGCGTTCACCGTGTGCGAGCCCATCCGGATCGCCACCAGCGCATTGTCGCCGGCAACCAGCACGGCGTGCGCATAGGCATGTTCGGCGCCGCTCAGCTCCCGGTTTTTGCGCCACAGCATGAAAGTCGAGTACTTCACCGCATGACAGCGACCGATGAGCCGGCTGTCGCGATAGCTCAGCGCTGAAAGCAACACCACGGTGCCGTCATATAGCGCCGGCTTCATCTCCATTTCGCGGCGCCAGTTTTCCGCGATCGCTGTCTGATTGTCGCGCTCGAACGGATGCGGGCTGGCAACGAGCCGTACGTCGACCGCGTCGACCGGCAAAATGACATTGCGCGGCAGGTCGAAGCTCACGGGCTCAGGCCATGTCCAGGTTGATCACCACCGGGCAATGGTCGGAGGCCTTCGGCCTGTCCCACCCGGCACGCGGAAAACGCTCGACTTCCTGGCCAGGCGGAAAGATGGTGCGCCAAGGCTGACCGTTGCGGATGATCTCCGGAACCGCGGTGGCGTTCTTCGCCGCCAAGGCCTTCGACAGCAGGATATAGTCCAATTGGCACAAATGCCGCTCTTGCGGACCGCGCGTGTGATAAAAACTCCAGCGGTCCATCTCGGGCCGCCGCTCGACGACATTTTCGCAAAAGCCGCCGGCGGTCAGAACGTTGATCGAGGACTGCGCTTCGTCGACGACCTGGAAGCGATAGCCGTCGAAGCTGTCGCCTTCGATCTTCACGCGCTGCCGATAATCATTCATGTCGCCGCAGATTGCCCAGCGCTTGTCGGCCGCATGGTCCTTGCCGAAGCGGTCCTCGATGATGCGGCGCACGGCCTGCGCCTCGGCGATGCGCAGTGGCATCGTCGCCTCGCGGCCATCGAGACCGTTGCGCGGCGAGCCCATTGACTTGAAATGCACGAGGTACAGCGTAAGCGGCACGCCGCCGACCGTTATGTCGATTTCCAGGCAGTCACGCCGGAAGACGCGTTCGGTGGCCAGGTGCCCGAACGCCGCCAGTTCCGGCGTGAACAGTCCGAACTGCTCGAACGTGACATAGGCATGGCTGGTCATGCGCACGAATTCGATCGGCTGCCCCTGCGCGGTCTCGTTGCGCATCATCACGGCGACGTCGATGCCGCGGGAGTCGTTGCCGGCGGTGGTGTATTTCTGACGGTAGCCCTGCCCGATCATCTTGAAGAGATAGCCATATTCGAAGGCCTTCAGCCCCTCGATATTGTCCACCTCCTGCATGCAGATGACGTCGGCGCGTGTCGCGGCTATGGCGAGCGCGGTAAGCTGGCGGGTGTCATCGGACTGGGCGATGGCGCGCGCCTGTTCGAGCAGCCTGTATTCTGCTTCGCTCTGGATGTCGAACAGCGCCAGCGTTCGGTCCTCGTTGAGCTGGTTGCGATAGCCGGAGAAGTCGAACCTGTTCATCAGGTTCTCGACATTGAAGGTGGCGAGGCGCAGCGACATGGCCGAGACCTTTGCCCGCAAGCAATGGCGAACACAAGAGCATACGCACGCCCGTTATGGTTGACGGAACCTTTCTGTTCATCTTCCGTTCAGATGGAAAGTTCCATCAATAGGCCTATTCCCGAGCGTTTTGGGCGTGGGGCCTTACTCGTGGAGAGTGAAATGAAACCGCTCTTGTCTTCCCTTGGATCCGGGCTTCTGGCCTTGGGTCTCTCCGCTGGGCTGACGGTGCCGTCGATTGCCGGCCCGGTCCTGCAGCCCGATATGTCGACCGTGACCAGCACGGCCGCATCCACCATCATCCCCGTTCGCGACAGCTGGGCCGGCGGCAACGACCGGCGGCAGATGTATGACTGGCGCTGGCGGCGCGGCGGTGACTGGCGCGGCCGCGATTTTAGATGGCGTGACGGCGACTTCCGCGCACGTCATTTCTCCCGCAACTGGGACGGAGATCGCAATTGGCGCTGGCGGCATCATCGCCATCATCGCCATCGCCACTTCGACAGCGGGGGCGCGGCCATCCTTGGGCTCGGCCTAGGCCTCGGTCTCGGCAGCCTCGCCTACAACAATTTCTACAATCCCTATTATTACGATCCCTATCCGCGCTACTATCAGCCGCGGCGCATTTACCGGACCGAGCGGCTTTCCAGGGCCCATGTCCAATGGTGCCACGACCGCTACCGGTCCTATCGGGCCTGGGACAACACGTTCCAGCCCTATAACGGCCCGCGCCGGCAGTGCATTTCGCCCTATATCTGAGCCCCTCGGCACGAAGCTCAACGGCGCCCGGCGGGCGCCGTTTCTTTTTGGCAAGGCGCGCCCGACGGCGACGCGATAACCTTAAATTTAGCAGATGCGTCTATCCGTCATGCGGTGCCCCATATGACGATCGCCAAGCTGCGATCCGCTAGGACGACTCCGCCATGACCGAGAACGAGTTGAGAGGCAAGCGCCGGCAACGCGTGCTGAAGGGCGCGGCGATCCTGACCGGCATCAACAATTCCGGGGTCATGTGCACGGTGCGCAACATGCATCCTGGCGGCGCCGAACTGAAGCTGCCTATCGAGGCGCATGTGCCCGACGAATTCCTGCTTTACGTGACGAAGGACCGGATCGGCTACAAGGCGATCGTCCGCTGGCGCCGCGACGACCGCATCGGCGTGGAATTCGCGGGCACCGAGCCGAAGCCGCATTGGCATTACGGCTGAGCGTGAGAGCCGGCGGATCGCTCCGCCGGCTTTCACGAAGCATGAATAGACCGAATTAATTTTTCGCCTTGTCGACCAGCTTGTTCTTGGCGATCCACGGCATCATCGCGCGCAGCTTCGCGCCAACCTCTTCGATCTGATGACTGTCGTTGTTGCGGCGGATGCCCTTGAAGCGTGACAGGCCGGCGCGATATTCCTGCATCCATTCCGAGGTGAATTTGCCGGTCTGGATGTCCTTCAGGATGCGCTTCATCTCGGCCTTGGTGTCGGCCGTGATGATACGCGGACCGGAGACATATTCGCCCCATTCGGCGGTATTCGAGATCGAGTAGTTCATGTTGGCGATGCCGCCCTCATAGATGAGGTCGACGATCAGCTTCACCTCGTGCAGACACTCGAAGTAGGCCATCTCCGGCGCGTAGCCGGCTTCCACCAGCGTCTCGAAGCCGGCGCGGATCAGCTCGACCAAACCGCCGCACAGCACCACCTGCTCGCCGAACAGATCGGTCTCGCATTCCTCGCGGAAATTGGTCTCGATGATGCCGGAACGGCCGCCGCCGACGCCACAGGCATAGGAGAGCGCCAGGTCGAGCGCATTGCCCGAGGCGTCCTGGTTGACGGCAACCAGGCACGGCACGCCGCCGCCCTTCTGATATTCGCCGCGCACGGTATGGCCAGGGCCCTTCGGCGCGATCATGACCACGTCGACCGAAGCCTTCGGCTCGATCAGGCCGAAATGCACATTGAGGCCGTGCGCGAAGGCGATGGCGGCGCCGTCGCGGATGTTCGGCGCGATCTCTGATCTGTAGATGTCGGCCTGCAACTCGTCGGGCGTTGCCATCATCATCAGGTCTGCCCACTTGGCGGCATCCGCCACGCTCATCACCTTCAGCCCGTCGGCCTCGACCTTGTTGGCGGTCGCCGAGCCGGCCTTCAGGCCGATGGCGATCTCCTTGACGCCGGAATCCTTGAGGTTCAGCGCATGCGCCCGGCCCTGGCTGCCATAGCCGATGATAGCGACCTTCTTACCCTTGATCAGATTGAGATCGGCGTCACGATCGTAATAGACACGCATTTCGTCTTCCTTCCCGTTTTTGAAGATCAGAGCATGATGCCGAAAAGTGTGAAGCGGTTTTCGGACGACATCATGCTCTATCTCTTGAATTTGGAGCCGGATTCAGATTTCAGGTCGACTTGACCTGAAATCATCCGGCTCCGGGCCTTGCGGCCGGTTGTTTGCTCTCCAGGTCCTTGAGCCGTAAAGAGCGAGAAACTGCTGCGTCGCGCGGGCGGCATCGCCGCCGATCGTCGCCTCGGTCAATTGCAGCCGGTCGCCGAGCAGAAGCCGTATCTGCACGTCGCGGCCGACCAGACCGAAAAACGTCCGGAACGCCGTCTCGGCGTCGTCTAAGTCGAGCAGCCCGGCCTCGCGTCCCGCTTCGAGCACGGGCTTCAGACGCCTGGCCAGCGCGAAACGCCCATTCTGCAGCACGATCGCGCCAAGGTCATCCTTCCCGGAGCCGGCATGGCCGACCGCGACACGGTTGAGCGCGATAGACGTATCGCTGGAGATGACCCTCAGCCAGTCGGAAGCGAAGCGTTCGAGGCTTGCGGTCAGCCAAGCGAGGTCGAGGCCTTTGCGGTCGACCGGCGCCACGCGCACTTTCGAGGCCTGCCATTGCACTGTCGCCGTCAGCAGCCCGTCGCGGTCGCCGAACCATTTGTAGAGTGTTTCCTTGGAGCAGCTTGCCCGCCGCGCCACCGCGGTCATGGTCAGGTTGTCGCCCTCTTCGACCAGTAGGCGAAGTGCTGCGTCCAGAACGGCCTGCTGCCGCTCGGTGAGCGTTTCGCTGCTGTCGGTGTCGGCGGCGGCTTGCAACACGTTTTCACCCGTTCCCGGTCGCTCAATAATGCGTACCGTACGTTACGGTTCGGCTTATTGCGCATTCGGGTTTCCATCGCAAGGGGCTGCGGCGAAAAAATCTGACGGTACCCACAAACACTCGTGAGCTAATCGCCGGCCGGTGGCTCGCGCAACCGCCCGAGCAGTGCAGCCAGCGTTTCCAGCTCCTTGGCGGAAAGCTTGTCGCCCATCAGCTCGGCAATGGACGCGCCATAGACCGCCCAGATGCGGCGGCGCATCTCCCGGCCGCTTGGCGTGATGCGCACTGTCTGGCCACGGCCGTCATCCGAGACAGGCAGCTTTTCCAACAGGCCATCCGCTTCCAGCCGGGCCAGCAGTCGCGACACGCTGTACTGCGCCAACAGAACGCGATCGATCAGCTCGAACGGCCGCAAGCCGCCCTCGCCCGCCTCGGCAAGCTCGTGCAGCACGTCGTACCAGGCGAGCGGCGGCAAGCCGCCGGCTTTCAGGGCATACTCGGTCTTTTCGACCAGCTGGCGCGAAACGCGCATCAGGCGGCCCCAGGCTTTGACGGCCTCGGGCGGAAGAGATTTTCTCGTCATCGAGGAACTTTATTCGATAGATGCAATTGCATCAAGCTTGACGGTCGATGCAAATGCATTCATATAGATGCAATTGCATCGATAAGGAGTTCCCGATGACACATGAGATCTGTAAAGTGGCCGACATCCCGCAGACCGGCAGCCTGATCGCGCCTTTCTTCGGCCGCGAGGTCCACGTCTGGCGCAGCGGCGAGCGTGTCCGTGCCGCAGCCAATGCCTGCCTGCATTTCGGCGGGCCACTCGACTGCAAGGACGGCGCCTTCATCTGCCAGTGGCACGGCGCCCGCTTCGACATGCAAAGCGGCGAGCGCCTCGTAGGCCCGGCGCCGAAGGGCTCGCGGCTGATGTTCCTGTCGACCCGCGTCGAGGACGGCGCGCTGAACTATGTCTGGGGAGAATAAGATGACGGCCAAACTCACCCTCGTCAGTCATCACCTTTGCCCCTACGTCCAGCGTGCGGCAATCGCCCTCGCCGAGAAAGGAGTGCCGTTCGAGCGCGTCAATGTCGACCTTGCCAGCAAGCCCGACTGGTTCAAGGCTATCTCGCCGCTCGGCAAGGTACCGCTGCTCTGCGTTCGAAACGGCAGCAAGGAGGAGATCATTTTCGAATCCGTCGTCATTCTCGAATTCCTCGAGGAGACGCAGGCCAATCCGTTGCACCCGGCCGATCCGCTCATGCGGGCCAGGCACCGCTCCTGGGTCGAATTCGGTTCGGCCATCCTCAACGCCATCGGGCGCTTCTATTCCGCCGCCGATGAGGCCGGCTTCCTCAAGGAAAGCAGCGGCTTGTCGGAACTGTTTGAGCGTGTCGAGGCGGAACTGTCGGCAAGGCGGAGCGGTCCGTGGTTCGCCGGGAAGCGCTTCTCGATGGTCGACGCCGTCTACGGGCCGATCTTCCGCTACTTCGACACGTTCGACGAGATCGGCGCTTGCGGCATCCTGGACGGTAAGCCTCTCGTCCAGGCCTGGCGCAAGGCGTTGAGCGACCGGCAATCGGTGAAGGAGGCTGTCAGTCCGGACTATCCGCTGCGGCTGCACGCCTTCCTGCGGGCAAAGGCATCCTATCTGTCGCGAATGATCCGGCTGCAGGCCATTGCGATTCCGCAAGCCCGATCGGCCTGAACGGGTCGATCACCGTTCCCGCGACCATGGCGGCGAGCAACTGCGGCACCGGCGCAAGCGGCGCTTTGACGCTTGTATCGGGGAAGGAAAGGCTCAGGCCTGCGCGGCATCGAAGGCGACGCGCGCCTCACGAACGGCATCGTGGTTGAGCTCGGCCCATTGGATCAGCATCTGCAACGGCGCAAACATCGAGCGGCCGAGGTCGGTGAGGCTGTATTCGACGCTCGGCGGCTTGGTCGGAAAGACTTCGCGATGCACATAGCCGTCGCGCTGCAGGTCGTAGAGCGTCTGCGTCAGCATACGCTGCGAAATGTCGGGCACCAGGCGGCGCAACTCCCCGAACCGGTACGGCTTCTCGGCCAAAGCCATGACCAGCAGCGAGCTCCATTTGCCGCTGATGCCCTGGATCACATCGCGGACCGGGCAGTCGGCGAAATTGCCGCCGCCGGTCATGGCTTTGTAGACCTCGAGCTTCGATTTCAGACTGAAGATCTTGCTGTCCATCGCGACATCCATTGATCGAAACGGCGACCCGCCGGTGGTTCCCCGGCTGTGCCTACCTCCCGGAAAACTGCCTTCTTTACGGCCCTTGGTCAATTCTTATTTTAGTGCTGGTCTCTTTTTGAGACCATCGTTCAGACCCCTTCGACTCAAATTTCAGGAACTTCCCATGACCGAAACTCTCCTTGTCACCGGCGCTTCCGGCCATCTCGGCCGCGCCGTGATCAACCATCTGCTCGATGCGCAGAAAGTCGCGCCGGCAAATATCATCGCAACCACGCGCAATCCCGAAAATCTCCGCGACCTGGCAGCCCTCGGCATTGTCGTCAGGCCGGCCGATTTCGACGATCCGGCCTCGCTGGAGCGCGCGTTCAAAGGCGCCGACCGAGTGCTGATCGTCTCGACCGGTGAGCTCGACCTGAAGAGCGACCGGCGCCTCAAGCAGCATCAGGCCGCGGTGGCCGCAGCCAAGGCGGCAAGCGTCTCGCACCTCCTCTACACCTCGATGCCCAATCCCGAGCCGGTCTCGCCGGTGCTGTTTGCCGGCGACCACTACGGCACCGAGCAGGCCATCAAGGCGAGCGGCATTGCCTACACCATCTTCCGCAACGGCTGGTACCAGGAGAACCTTTTCATGGCGCTGCCGCACGCCATTTCGTCGGGCAAGTGGTACACGTCGGCCGGTGACGGTCGGATCGCGCACGCCGCGCGCGACGACATGGCCGCCGCGATCGCCGCGAGCCTCGCTTCCGGCTCGACGGAGAGCCGCGTCTACACGCTGACCGGCCCGCATGCCTACACGACGAACGAAATTGCCGCTCTGGTGAGCGAAGTCACTGGCAAGCCGCTGGAGGTTATCCAATTACCTGACGAGGCTTTGACCGAGGGCGTCAAGGCGGCCGGCCTTCCCGAGGACTTTGCGCGCATTGTCGTATCCTTCGACGCCAACACACGCTCCGGCCGTATCGGCATGGTAACCGACGCTATCGAGACGCTGTCGGGCCGCAAGCCGAAGACGCTCAAGCAGTTCCTGGAAGGGAACAAAGCCGCACTGCTTGGCTGAACCGTTGCGCCTGGGGGGGTACTCTCCCGGGCGCGTCACCTCGACTTTTTGAGCAATCCGAGCCGGACCAGGCTTTCGCCGGTGGCGACGAGAGCTTCTTCGCGCGACGCGGCGCCCAGCCGAGCATGCGCATGGCCTTGGCCCCGGTTGCGTTCCTGGCCTTGCCCAGTTCCGTCACGATCTGCGCTGCTTGCCCGTCGAACAGTCCGACGGTCCGGACCAGCCAGTCCGGTAGCATTCTCGTCGTAACGCGCGACGCAACGCTGCCCAGCCGCGATTTCAACGTTTGTGCGATCCCCAGCGTCGTCATCAAATCGCCGCTGATGGCGAGGAACCGCTCCCCCTTGGCGGCGGGACTGGTCATGGCGCGCAGATGCAGGTCCGCCACGTCCCGCGCGTCGACCACGCCGAACACCATGCGCGGCAGACCCGGCATCTCGCCGTCCAGCAAGCGCTTGATGAAGTCCGTCGAGGTCGAATGATCCGGCCCCAGGACCGGTCCAAAGATCCCGACCGGATTGACGACCGTCAGTTCCAGCGCTCCGCCCTGGCTGCCAATGAAATCCCAGGCCGCACGTTCCGCCAGCGTTTTCGACTTCACATAGGCGCTTACCTTGGCTGCCAGGTTGGTCCAGTTCTCTTCCGTGAACGGACTGCCCGGAATTGGCCTCTGGCCATAGCCGAGAGCGGCAAAGGACGAGGTGAGCACCACCCGTTTGACGCCCGCATCGCGCGCGGCCCGCAGCACGCGCAGCGCACCCTCGCGCGCAGGAACGATCAGATCGTCCTCGTGTTTCGGCACGCCCGGCGGGAACGGCGAAGCGACATGAAGAACGTACTGGCATCCCGCGACCGCTTCCAGCCAGCCGGGGTCTGTCATCAGATCGGCGTAGGCGAAGGAAAGCGCATCGCCCGGCTCGGCACCGCCGACCCTCAGCATGGCGAGAACATCGGCTTCGCGCTTGGCGGATCGCACTGTTGTGCGGACGCGGTAGCCTGCCTGCAACAGGGCTAGAACGCAGTGCGCGCCGAGGAACCCGGAGCCGCCGGTAACGAGCACCAACTCACCGCCCATTCCCACCTCCCCACCCCTTTAGGCGTTGCAGTCCCTCAAATGGCGACCTGAGTGCCGATCTCGACCACGCGCCCGGTGGGGATCTGGAAATACTCTGTCGCATCGGCCGCCGTCTTCGCAAGGCCGATGAACAGCCTGTCCTGCCAGATCGGCATGCCGGAATTGGGCGAGGCCTTCAGCGAGCGCCGCGACAGGAAGAAGGACGTCGTCATGATGTCGAACTTCCATCCTTGCTTGCGGCAGATCGCCAGCGCGCGCGGAATGTTCGGCTGCTCCATGTAGCCGAAGGTCAGCGTGACCCGCATGAACAGCTCGTTGACCGTCTCCATCTTCACCCGCTCGCTGTCCGGCACCACCGGCTGCGGTGCGGTCACCACGGAAAGAATGACATTCTTCTCATGCAGCACCTTATAGTGCTTCAGGCTGTGCATGAGCGCGGTCGGCGCGCTCAGCGGATCGCTGGTCAGGAACACGGCGGTGCCGGACACCAGCTGCGGCTTTTTCTTCAAAAGGTTCGACGCCAGGAAGTCGAGCGGGATTTCGTTGCGGCGCGTCTTGTCGAACAGGTAGCGGCTGCCGCGCACCCAGGTCCACATGCCGAGGATGATGGCGAAAGCCACGGCGAGCGACGCCCAGCCGCCTTCGAACACCTTGACGATGTTGGAGGCGAAGAAGCCGACATCGATGAAGGCAAACAGCGCCGTCAACGACACCGCGACCCAGAGCTGCCACTTCCAGATACGGGTCATGACGACGAAGAGGAGCACCGTCGTCACCAGCATATTGCCGGTCACCGAGATCCCGTAGGCCGAGGCAAGTCTGCTGGACGCGCCGAAACCGACCACCAGAAGCATCACCACCAACGCCAGCAGCATGTTGACGCGCGGCATGTAGATCTGGCCCGACTGTTTTTCGGACGTATGCAGGATCTCCAGCCGCGGCAGCATGTTGAGCTGCACCGCCTGCCTGGTCAGCGAAAAGGCACCGGAGATCACCGCCTGGCTGGCGATAACGGTCGCTGCCGTCGCCAGAATCACCATCGGGATCAGCGCCCAGCCTTCATTCATCTCGAAAAAAGGATGGCCGACGACACCGTTCTTGGCGAGCACGAAAGCGCCCTGCCCGGCATAATTCAACAGCAGGCAGGGAAATACGATCGCCAGCCATGCCAGCACGATCGGCTTGCGGCCGAAATGGCCGAGGTCGGCGTAGAGTGCTTCCGCGCCGGTGACGGCCAGGAAAATGGCGCCGATCGTGACAAAGGCCACGTCAGGCGAATGGATCAGGAAGGCGACGATGTAGTGCGGGCTGATCGCCCAAAGGATTTCAGGATCGGCAATGATGTGGTTCAGCCCGGACAGGCCGATGGCGAGGAACCACACGGCGGTGATCGGCCCGAAGATCAAGGCAACACCACCTGTGCCGAACCGCTGCACCGCAAACAGAATAGCCAAGATGAGCAGCGTCAGCGGCACCACATAAGGCTGAAAGGCGGGTGTCACGACATTCATGCCTTCGACGGCCGAAAGCACGGAGATGGCCGGGGTGATCACGGCGTCGCCAAAGAAAAGCGAGGCGCCGGCGATGCCGATGGCCAGGATGACCGCCGAACGCGTCGCGAAAGTGCTGCGCGCCAGCGCCATCAGCGAGAGCACGCCGCCTTCGCCACGATTGTCGGCGCGCAGCACGAACATGATGTATTTGATCGTGACGATGATCGTCAGCGACCAGATGATCAGCGACAGCACCCCAAGAATATCGCCGCGATCGGCGACCTCACCGCGCGAGGAAGCAACGAGCGCCTCGCGGAACGCGTAGATCGGGCTGGTGCCGATATCGCCGTAGACGACACCCAGCGCGCCCAACATCAGCACCTTGGTGCTGTGCTGCTCTATTTCCGGATGCCCCGTTTGCTCGACGGGTTCTGCCTCAGCACCATTGGCAAGGGCCATGACGACACTCCGATAAAATGCGCGGTGCTCTACGCTTGCTGCAGTGCAATATCAAGTGCCCTGGCGTTAGGGCTCCCATACCGCCAGTGCAAGGCTCGACCTGCAGAGGTCCATTCAAATCTATGGCACAATGTAGATGCTTGAAGCGTCAGATCGCGACCTGCGTACCGATCTCGACCACGCGCCCGGTGGGGATCTGGAAGTACTCTGTCGCATCCGCCGCCGTCTTCGCAAGGCCGATGAACAGCCTGTCCTGCCAGATCGGCATGCCGGAATTGGGCGAGGCCTTCAGCGAGCGCCGCGACAGGAAGAAGGACGTCGTCATGATGTCGAACTTCCATCCTTGCTTGCGGCAGATCGCCAGCGCGCGCGGAATGTTCGGCTGCTCCATGTAGCCGAAGGTCAGCGTCACCCGCATGAACAGCTCGTTCACCGTCTCCATCTTCACCCGCTCGCTGTCCGGCACCACCGGCTGCGGCGCGGTCACCACCGAAAGAATGACGTTCTTTTCGTGCAGCACCTTGTAGTGCTTAAGGCTGTGCATGAGCGCGGTCGGCGCGCTCAGCGGATCGCTGGTCAGGAACACGGCGGTGCCGGACACCAGCTGCGGCTT